>JAGROY010000268.1:3736-18075 GCA_020439995.1 Verrucomicrobiia bacterium | reverse complement strand
TCCCCTGAATCAATGAGAGGATACACTTTCGTTTAGAGGGCAAATCTAAGAAGCACGAGCAGTTTAAGCCTTAAATGCAGAGCCGCAGCATTGCAAGTATTTGCGAAGACGCAACGGGTGCCAATCCTGAGGAAGTTCTGTAGATGGAATGAATCCCCGTGCGCGAACTGGATAAATCCCTGCCAGTGAGGGTATTTCACTTTTTCAATCCAGTGACCGAGCACTGAATCCTAGAGTGTCATTGTAGCACCACACTGAGAATTCTCGAAAATCCCCCTGACTTCGCCTGCCCACTTGGTACGTGATTGTGAGTTCAGGGCAAACGGTGCGGCGAGAATCTGCTACTGGGCGGAAGTCACCCGAACCCTTGCGTAAACCACTGGCCCTGCAGTTTCCTCACTCTGTCTGAATGTCAGGATTTGAGTGCCGTCCCCGTTGGAATGGTTCTTCTGCAGGATCATCGTCGATGTAGCATCGACCCAGGTCACGAGGTCGGTGGAAGTCTCAACTGAATAGGCCGCAGCGTCTGCTGCCGCACGCCATTGAAACGACAGCTCCAGTCGTGGGAGTCGGTTTCCGGTTATATCGTCGGTGAACATGTCGATGGTGGCGTCAATCAGCTCTCCACTTGAATCGAAATGGTTGTCGCTCGTGCCGAACGCATATTCGGCAAAGGCGTTCAGACGGTCGCCATCCGCATCTGCGGCCGGATCACCATTGAACGGGATTGCATCGTCAAAGCCAGGGCTTCCACCGACCACTGCGCTCTCCCGCCATGCCGAAGCCTGCGATGAGTCTGGAGAAGATGCGGGACGCACCAGCACCAGGCTTTGTCCTTCCCGGTCGGCACCGTCTGGCCATGCTCCAGCATCGCCATACTCGAAGTCCACCAGTGGGATGCCCGCTCCGTAGGAAAGCTTCAGCCGTTCACCTGCGTTGCTCAGGTTCTTGTCGAATGTTCCGGCAACAACAGGAGCTGGAACGAGCGAACCATAGCGCATGTTGAATGCTGCAAGGTTACCAACAATCACCACCCGCTGTCCCGGGGCGATGCTGGTGATAGTGGCGTTCACAAAATCAAACTCGATCCCTTTGGTGAAGCGCACGTTCGACATGTCGAGCGCCGTAGCACCGGTGTTCATGATCTCGATGAATTCGAAGCTCGATGCGGTGAAAGTGGCATCTGCAGCCAGCTCTTCAGCGGTCGGCGGCGCTGGCTGATACATGACTTCGGAGACCAGCAGCTTGCCAACGTAGGCCGATGTGTCCGGTGCCGTCGCAGTGAATTCGACAGGATCTGACCAGTGGCTGTATTGACCGGACGCCCCCAGATGCCGAACTCTGGCACGATAGGTGCTGCCCACATTTACTGCGCTGGCTGGTAGCGTAAGGGAACTCGCGAAATCAGTGAGCGTTCCCGATTCCCAGACAGGTGTGATTTCGTAAACCCAAGGTTGCGCGGCATCAAAGTCCTCCGCACTGGGATCTGTGATCTCACCGATGCGCCACTCGATTCCGGCAAATTCGGTAGGTTTGTCAGTCGCCGCATAAGCTGATGTCTGAAACACCAGACCATCTACCGGGAAACCGGAAGCACCTGCGTAGCTGATGGTGGGTTTGTCAGGCACTGGCTCGGTGGTCGCCGCTTTGTCGTTGAGCAGGCGGTCGACGGCATAGGTCGTATCGTCTGAGGTATACGTCTTGTAGTAGTTCAGTAGCCCGTCCCAATTGCGCTCCGCTGCGGGCAGGCGCGGGTTGTTCTTATACCAGATACCCTTTTTGACCGTTCTATTATGGTAATCCCACATCGCCTGATTCGCGTGAACAAGGTCCAGCTTGTCATCGGTACCTGTCGTGATCATGCGCGCGAGTTCCTCAAAAGCCCGCGCCCCGTCGCCTGATGTCACCAGCAGATCGTAGGCCTCACGTGCCCGATTGTTCAGCTCCCGCTCCGCTTCGTTGTAGCGGAACACTTTTTGAAAATTCTCCCACACGTTTTCGGCGCGCCAGTGGTTCTTGCTTTCCCAGGTAAGGTCGAGATCCCACGGAAAGATCGACCATTTTCCGGTTTCTGGATTGTGGTAGTGTAAGGCATTCCAGTCTGCCCGTGCATCCGTGTTGTTCACAAGGGTGGTGCCCACCTTGTGATTGACCACTTCGGTGATGTCGATGTTCTCCTGCCACCATGCGAGATCCTGGGTGCGGGCAAGGTCTCGTGAAAGATCTGTAGCTGGCCGAGTGCCGAGAATTTCACCGCCGCCCTGATTCGTCTGCGTGGGGCCACCATTCATTTTGTACATGTTTCCATCCGGCAGGCCTCGCTCATTGATGAAGCGGGTATCCGGCTCTTCAATGGCAATGTAGAGCCCCCAGAAGTCGCCCTCATACTGGTTGCTCGGGTCAGCCTCGACTGCATCGTCGATGATCCTGAGATGAAAGAAGTGTGTATTGCATGCTGGCACATCGAGCATGTTGTAAAACTTGAATGCGGCAGCTTCATTCAAAACCATGCCTCCAGTGGACTGATCACCGTTGAACCACGGACAGGTTCCTGTGTGCAGGGCAAATTTGTCCCATTTTTCCTTGTAGGGCCTGCCGTAGTTATCGCGGGCCTGCAGGCGATGCCCGAGGTTAAAGTTGATCTTCGTCTTGTTCTTTCCGGTCGCACGGGTCGATGCCTGGCCCTTGATCCGGTAGCGCACGTGGTCGTAGACATCGCCGTCGTAGACGAAGGTTCCATAGTAACGGTAGACTCCATCGTTCGGTCCGGTGTAGTGGCAGCGCAGGACGTCGGACTCCAGTGATATCAAATGGTAAACCGGCACCTGAGTCAGCGCACTTGCCGGGTAGGTGACCACAGGCTCACGGCCAGGCCGCAGCGAGCCTTCCCAGTCCGGCACGCCATTGTAAACGAAGTAGGCAAAGTTTGGCTGCGTATCATCGTTGAATGGAACACGCACAGAGTTCTCCCCGGTATCCGCTACCGTGATACGATAGCGCACCAGCCGCCGATGTACCTGCACCTCGGCAGGCAGCGTCGCAGTAAAAATGTCATCGCCCGCAGCCGCGTCGCCGGCCTCGCCGGAATCGTTCATTGGCACATCCACCCATGCGGTCTCGTAGGTTTCGTCCGTCAGTCGAATGTATTCACCGGGATCAACTACCTGATAGTGCAGCACAGCGCTGCCCACCCCTTGAGGATCCGTCACCTTCACCGATACCTGCACCGGTTCTCCAGCCTTGGGCATCTTCGGCGAATGTTCGACTTGCCGGACATTTGGCGGTGCGGTTTCTGAGTAAACAGAATTCCGGCGACCGGGCGTTGCTTCGGGATCAGGATCTGAGGCTGCTGCCCTGATCAAACGCAGATCAAATGACAGATCGCTGCCTCCGACAGTGGAGTTGAAAACCTGTGCAGCGATCACGTTGCGACCTTCCACCAGAAGTCCGGCAATTCCCGTGAGTTCAGCCGTTTCCCACTCGGCTTCATGGGAACCATCAGCGGTGGTGGAGGCGGTAATCTCGCCGCTCACATTGAAAGACAGCACTTGCGTGCCATTGATCCAGACCGCCACACCATCGTCGGCATAGTGATCCAGTTGCAGGCTGCCCGGGATCTCATTCGGAGCGATCTCAAACTCATGGCGGAAGTAGAGGCTGGGATAATTTCCCTGCATTCCTTCGATTACTGTAGCGTCGTCGCCATCACCAAATCCCAGTGGCGATGCGCCTGTCGACCAGCTCGCATCTTCGACAAAATCAGGCCGCCTCCACGCGCTCGCCGGTTCCGATGCCTCGCTGCCACCGAGCCGGTAGCGCCAACTTTCCGATGCCTCGCGCAGCAGTGTGAGTTCTGGCAGCGGATTGGGTGCCTTCGAGTAGCGCCACGAACTGCCGAGGTCATTGTCCAGATCTGGATGGATCAGTTCCATTGATCCGCCTCGCCCGGCGGACAACGTCGGCCACGGAAATCCAGCGCGATAGTCGACCCGGTCGATCCGGTTTCCTTTGGCATCCTCAAGTTCAATGCGCTCACCGCTGTTATTCAGTCCGCCCGTCCAAGGCCCGAGCGCGTCACCGCCGAACTCAGCCTTGAAACCTGCGGGGTCTTTCGCGACAAGCAGGTAGCCATCCGGCTCAATGCTGGTGCCCGGGGCAAACGTGAAGTCGACCGCGCTCGTCAGCTTCCAGCCTGAAATATCAACCGCCTCAGCATCTGGATTGAGCAGCTCGATAAACTCGGAGGCTTCGGCTGCATCTGCAGGCTCAAAGTGAACCTCGTTGATGACAACACCGGCGTTTGCCACCGTGGCAGCGCAAAACAGCCATAGGGAAAGGCATGTTTGGTGGAGGGGGACGAGTGGGGACTTACAATTCATGAAGGACACCCTAACAGGTCTCCCCGGGTGATACAATCCCCTCTGTGGCGTGCTTTCATTGCCCCTTCATGGTTTCATCGTCCCTCCCCGGCGCCTATGGCAAAATTACTGCAAAACTGCCATTCGAAACCTCTTGGGCCTCTTTTTCGCCGATCCAGCGTTCCCGGTAAGCGTTGCCCCACGAGTCACTGATGGCTAGCTCATCGGTATTCTTGTTGTAGCCGATGATCAATGCCACATGCGAATACGAATCATCATTGGATAGATCGCGCGAGTCACGTTGTTCTTTCTTAACTCGCTTCGCCCACTCGTCCCAATCCTTCACGGTCTTTCGAGCCGCCGTCCTCTTGTTTGCGATGTCATTGAAGGCTGGCGTTGACTGCAACGACCAGATTACCGGAATTCCATCATCAATGTAGCGCGCCACAAGACTGGCCTTCACTTTTCCAGAAAACGTTTTCACAGACCGTCCCTTTCGCCTTACATCCCTCTGCACCGCACTGACAAGCTCATTCATGCTCGTGCTGCCGCCCAGGCCCGTGTCCCCGGCCATCGCCAGCAGATACATGTCTGCTGGAACATCAACGTGACGCATGCAGCGCTCGAATGTCGCCGGGACGCAATAGCCTTTCGGCCCTTGATCGACCATTGGCAGATCGCCAACCACAACATCGCCGTTGTCACGTTCTTGAAGATTCTCCCGAATCCGGTCGCGCACCGATGAATCTGATGATCTCGCTATCTTGCCGCCGTCATCCGCAGAAGCCGTGGGTTCGATCTGCAGTGTGACATATTCATTGCTCTCTTGAGCCAGCAGAAATGCATGCCCCTTCCAATCCCAACGCTGAACAGTCTGCCTGGAACTCCCTTCACCAAACGACTGCGATTGTGATTTGCCCAAAAGCCCGGTCAAAGTCGACGTGATCGTTTTCTCGTCGGCAACCATCGCTTTGCGAAATTCGCGCACGTCCTCCCGCTTGACATTGTCTTTGTCGAAGTGGTCCTCGCCTCCACCCTTCGCAGAAAAGAAATCGCCTTTGTTCGCATAAACAAGGGACAGTCGCACCGAATTGCCACCTTCACCGTAAAGAGCCATGGAGAACGGGCGGGCTCCAAAAATCCGTGTTGAGCTATCGGGATACTTGCGGAAGCTGCTTTGCCTGCTTGTCTGCGATTCCTGTGGCATTCGCAGGCGCTTGGCCACATCTGCCGATTTTTCATCCCAGAGTGTGCCGGAATCCTGAAACAACGGAGCGCCAACTGCGGCATTCAGATCCTTCCCAGAAACTGCTGACGAAACATCATCACCGCTTGCATTTGCGACCATCGCCAAGAGCGCCCCCATTGTAAACAAAGTCTTAAACCACTGATTCATGCTTCTCTAGTTCAAGTTCAAATAGATAAACCTTTGCACAATCAGTGACAATGCAAAGAATTGCAATCCTGCGAAGTGTGCCTTTTTCCGGGTTGCGCGAGCTAACGTGACGCTCTACAAAGGTCGAGGAAACATGAATATCGATCAAATTGCAGATTCTCTGGGCAACTGCGCCCTACGCTGTCGCTCCTGCGCCTTTTTTTGCAGCGCCCTGCTGCTCGCCGGATGCGGCGGCGGCGAGAGCGACTCAGCCGCAACCGCCAGCGATCAAGCCGCCCCGGCGGCAGCCGTCACGCCAGCGCCGATTGACCCGCCAGTAGGCGAAAGTAGCGGCCTTTCATCCGATCCCGCGCCAGCATCGGCTGCGGAATCTCCCAGTGAAGCGGAGGCCGAGGTGGCTGCCCCAGACGTTGCCTCCACCCCCGCGCCATCAGAGCCGGAAGTGGCAGCCGAACCGAAATTGCGTCCACGGATCAAGAGCCCGATCGACAAGCTCCCGCCGCCCGAGGAGGAAATGACGCCACCACCGCCGCGAAACTCCATGGCTGCGGCGGAGCTGGCCAGCAAGAAGAGCGAAGAAGCCGGCGCAGCCTACGTGGCATTCCTCGACGCAAAAACCACCGACGAACGCATCAAGCACATTCGCCGTGGTGCCGAACTAAAGAGTAAAGTCGAGGAATACCACACCACTCACGTCCAGGCCGATTTCAAAGTTACCGAAACCCAGATCATGGGCGCTGGTCGCAGGCTTGATGATCCGACAAAGTTCGTATTTCCCTACTACGTCGCCACCACCAAGAACCCGTTCGGCTTCCTCGTCATGATTTATGAGGAAAAAGACGGCATGAAGCTCAGTTGGGAACAGTTTGTCCTTGGTCAGGACTATCCATTGCAGGAATTCCTGATGAGAAAAGACACCGAGCCTTACGAATTCCTAGGCGCCATCACTCAGGCCCACATTTTTGATCCTGATTTTTCCGATGCGGAAAAAGCGAAGCTCGTCGCCGTCAACATCGACCTGCCCAGAGTAGCCTTCGTCGACAAGCCAGTCGCCTATGTAGACCGCGCCTCCACCATCGGCAAGCAACTGGTGGACGCACTTCCCTGGGGCAAGCGGCAGCTCTCAAGAGTAGGCCTCAAGCACGGCCCAAACGGCAAGCTCTACATCACCAGCTACGCAAAGCTGGCTCATCCCAATTAGAACTTACGGCTAACGGATTCAACTCACGGGCAATTCCACAGAGGATGCCTGTGTTTTCGAACGATGAAGCAGTAGTATTTCTGTTTGGAAGATCAGAATCCTGGCTACTGGCTTTCTTCGATCCAGTAGTAAGCAGCAGGTTCTGGGGCACCTCTGTCATCGAATGAAAATGTTAGAGTGCCGTCAGTAGTAGGAAGACTGGTGGTAATAATGCTGGATGGAGAACCCGGAGCGGGAGCGCGATGCAGGTTATAAAGCCGGCCCGGCAGAGTCGAAACGGTGATCGTTCCGCTCCTGGGTGTGGTGAACACTACTTCAGGCTCCATCCGCCGCGGTGCGAGTTCGAACTCCCAGAGGAGGCGGTTGAATCCGACGTTTCCGTCGAGGCGCACGCGAGTTACGATGTGGAGCCGTGGGGTGGGCTCTGAAAGCTCCGCGACTGCACCCGAGCGGAAGAATGTCCTGGCGATGGCTTCGCCACCGCCATTTATGACAGTCCAGCCGGACTCACCCTGAATAGGTAGGTTGAAGTTACTGCTCTGATGCACGAATGTCGGCTCCAGCTGCTCTTGAGTCGCGTCCTGGGCACTACTGTCGATCATCAGATGCGCCAGCTGTTCGCCATTTGGAGTCAGGACAGTGGTATCGATCCGAATGTGGTCGGCCGCTGTTGCCGATTCTTCGTCTCCCAGGCGATTGCCATCGCTGACGATACTCAGCCACAGGATCCCCGGATCACGTCCCAGCCAAGCGTCCGTGAAGGTGAGCTCAGACAAGGGCAGTGTTAGATCGCCTGCGGCAGGAGAGACATCGAATACGACCGTGAATTCGTAAGGGGAGCTCTCTGTCGCCTTGTGATTAATCCATGACTGCGGCTGGCCTTCGATGACGGCGTAGCGCCAGTCCGAACCAACTTTCCAGAGCGCTCGATCATCGAACAGTGGCGTGAAATAGGGCGTGTAGGTTGAGAAATTCGTAGAGTAATGAGTGATGCCGGTGCCCCACACCAGAGCGTCCACCGCTGGCGTTTCGGATCCCTCCGGTGCGGTGATGCGTAAATTGCTGTAGCGTAGGTTGCTCTGTTCAAATTCTGCACCGCTCACCAGCAGCTCGGTGAGCGGGACAAAGTCTGGATAGCGCGGCAAGCTTGGTGCGTAGCTGGGCTGAATCAGCGCCGCTTCCTCGACGGTGAGTCCAGACGTCGGAATCCAATCAATCAGCGGTCCGCTTTCTGCATCGTCAACATACACAAAGTTGTCGAATTCCACAATCTCCCGCACCGCGTCGACTGCGCCAGACTGTAGCATCAGGTAGCCCACAGCGCAGGATGTGCCACTACGATCGACAAAGACTGGTGTCGCCCGGTTGTGGAAGTCATTAATCGGGAAGCGCCCCCGCTGTTCATAGCTGGCGAGCGTCGCCAGCTGTTCCTGTCGAGCGCGTGCTAGTTGGTGTCGTGTGACCGCTCGCTCGGAGTTGTTCCAGCGGGCACCTCGCAGGGCTTCGAGCCGAGATGTGGCGATGTCGAGACTCTGGGTCTCCTGTCGTTTGAGAATGCGGATCACTGTGGAGAAGTGCTCCTTCAACGATGACGGATTTGCTACCACGACGCCAGACCGTTGCAGATAAGCGCTCTGCAGCAGTTCCATTTCACCTTCCCGTATTTCTGCAAGCGCCTGCCCTGCCAAAGTTAAGTGCATCATTCCGAATCCGAATACAACGACAGCCAAAAATCCGCTTTTCATCCCTGAAACTGCCATGATCGAGCGTGCGCAGCAACTACAATTGCAGGAGGTCCGTGGTATATATGGCCTTTTGCAGTCAGTCCTGGAATCAGTGCTGCTGTTCAACGATGGCGTGGCTGAGGACTTCTTTGGGCCGCAACGGGAAACGGTGCGAATGGGCGGTGGAGTGAGCGCACTTCTCAAGGGCGATGGGAGAAGGTAGTTTCGATATGACGGCGCCGCAGCAAGCGGCATCCTCCAACCGGGCGATAACAATCGCCTGTTTGAAGGCACAGAATTGTCTGCGGTGATTGTGCGAGCCGATGAACTCACGCATCAATGAGAGGTGGCAATTTGCTGGTGAGCTGGACGATTGATGTGCACAAGAATTCGGTCTGCGAGCGTTTCATAGTCGCTGCCGTAGTGGTGCCCGCCGGGGAGAAATTCTGCGGCGTTGGCCGTTGGTGTTAAGCTGTGGGCGAGCGAGGTGGTTTCCCTTTCACCAGAGAAGAAGGTAACCGGAATCGGTGCGATGGTGTCAATGTCAGGCTGTAGTGCGCGACCGTAGTGGGACGGAGTCTCAAAGCCGAGCCATCCGATGAAGCGAAACTTGAGACAGCCGTAGTGACTGGGGCTCATCAATACGACGTGCGTGATGGTTGCGCGTGTTGATTGCGGAAGTTTCTGGATGATTTGAGGGAGAACATCCGCTCCCATGGAGTAACCTAACAAAACAACCTGACCTGCTTGCCATTCAGCGGAGAAATGGTCGATGAGCGCTGCGAGATCCCCGGCAGCGGATTCCGCTGTCTTTTCGTTCCAGAAGTAGTGCATGCAGTCGATCCCGGCCACCGGAATTCCGGAACTCTGAAGGCGCTTGGAAACGTGAGTGGTCAGGCGTGCCCATCCGCCATCGCCGGAGTAGAAAACCGCCATGGTTCGGTCGGTTGGCGTCGAACCGGGTTCGGGCGGGTAGCGGTGCAGGCAATGGTTTCCGATACCTGCGACTGCATTGCCCTTTGTTGATAGGGCAGCCAGTCGCCCGGCAACAAATCGACGGATTTTTCCCGTCAGGTCTTTGAGGATCATAAAGGTTACCTGGACTTTCTAATGGCCGACTTAAGCCCTCCTCCGATCAACGCGGTTGCATCGAGCAGCACCGCAGGAAGCGATGCCGTGCCGGGACAGGCGAGGTAGCGCGGTTCCCACTCCGGCGAGAATTTTTCCTTGTACGCCCGCAGTCCCTTGAAATTGTAAAAGTGTTCGCCATGCGAAAATACCTGCGCCCCGATGCGATGCCACAGGGGAGCGAGTGCGTGATTTTCCAATCCAGCAAGAGGGGACATCCCCAGGCTGAACCAGTCGTATCCCTCAGATTTCCCCCATAGCATGAATTGGATGAAGAGGTATTCCATGACCCCGTTCGGGGCGTCGGGCGCATGGCGCATGAGATCGATCGACACCTCGCCCATTCCGGCTCCCCGCCAGACGTTGGCGAATGCGACGAGTTTCCCATTCGTCCGAATACAGGCAAAATCGAAGTGCCTAAGATAGTCGTCGCGAAAGCTGCCCAGCGAAAAGCTCTTCTCGCCAGCGCCCTTGCTGCCCAGCCAGTCATCGGAAATCGCACGGTATTCATCGCGCAGCTCATGGTATCGCTCGGCTGGCACGATCTCAAAGGAGACGGTGTTTTCCCGTTCCATCTTTTTGACGGTCTGGCGGAGCCGTGAACGGGCGGATCCTTCCAGAGAAAACTGCCGTAGATTGATGCGTGCCTCTTCTCCCAGTTTGTAGAGTGTCATTCCGAGACCGGCGTAAATGTGCGCGGTGCTTGCTTTCACTTCGTAAAATGCTGGACGTGCCCCGGCCGCATCACATTGTTCTCGAAAATTCCAGATTAGATCCTCTGATTCACTTGGATCACCTACTGGATCACCCATCGAGATCCAGGTACGCTTGCGAATACCAAACATCAGGAACGATCGGCCTGATTCGGAGAACAAGAATCGCTTGTCGCCGAGGAATGCGAGGCACGCTGTGGTATCTCCGGATGCTTCGATGATCGATCGCGCATTGGCCAGCTCCTCTGGTCCGCCAAGTGCTGGTGGCGTGCGGGAGCCGGGGCGCAGCAGTTGCCAGATGGCGAACGCACTTAGAACGACAGCGATCCCTGCCGAAGCACGAAGGAAGCGCGATGCGTCACCGTGAAATCCGAAATGCGTCCAGAGACCCTCATGGTAGTGCACCCGCTCATATGCGATGAATCCGATCCAGGTGATTGCCCCCACTACCAGTGCAATACTCAGCCACCAGCCTCCGGTAAATCGCATGCTGAACAGGGATGCTTTCCTGTGGAAACGTTTGCGGCACGGAGCAATGGCAAACAATACCAGCGACAGGATCACGGCTTCCTCGTAGTCCAGTCCTTTGAACAGGGAGGCTGCGATTCCGACTACTAACAAAGTGACAACGGCGACAAATGCAGCATCTATCCGGCGGCGCAGCGCACCTGCAAGCAGCAGCAGGGACACGCCGACGATGCTGCCGAGCAGGTGTGAAAGTTCGATCACTGGCAATGGAATCCAGTCCCCGAGAAGCAGCATGCGCTCGCGGATTCCGGGAGTTGCCCCAGAAAGGAGGAGGATCGCCCCGGCGGCAAAAGTGGCGACGGAAAGGATGTGCGGCACGAGAGGCAAGATCCAGGCATTCACTCTGCCAGCCAGGCTCGACAACCTGTGTCGCTTCAATCCTGTCTCATAGGCTCCCAGCAATGTTACCGCTATCAAGAACGGCGTAAGATAATAGACCGCGCGGAAGGCAAGCAGAGCTGATAACACATCCGGCTTGGATGCCGATTCTGGAAGCAGGTGAATGACGACCGTTTCAAACACTCCCAGTCCTCCCGGAACCATGCTCAGGAGAGCAACAAAATGCGCCAGCATGACGGTGCACAGCAACTGGAAGAATCCTATCTCCACGCTGTCAGGCAGAAGTGTAAACAACACGACGCCTGAGAGTCCCCAGTCGACCGCCGAGGTAATCGCCGCTGGCAGAGCGAGCCGGAACGGTGGCAGCGGGAGCTGCCAGTCGCGAAAGCGAAGTGGCGCTTTCCGCCTGAACATCAGGAGAAAAAAGAGGCCGACGACGACGAGCAGCACGATCCCCAGCGGTCGCAACGATCCCCAGGGCAGCGGCACCGAAGCAGGAACAGCGATAGGGGCAAAGAGGAACAGTAGTCCCGCCGCGAGGAGTTGGCCCGTAGTGCCGATGACGAAATTGAAGCCAACAATGCGCGCCACATCCGCAGCTTCGACACCCCAGCCAGTGTAGAGTCGCATCCTTACCGCTCCTCCGCTCAGTGTGGAGTGCCCGATGTTCATGCTGAAGGCGTAGCCTACGAATGCTGTCAGAGCGATTCGCCATGCAGCGAGCTTGGTGCCCACGTAGCGCAAGGCGAAAAGATCATAGGCAATCAAGGCACAGTAACCCGCCAGCGTGGCAGCAATGGCAAACGCGATCTGCTGTGCGGACAGTTCACTTACAAACGCACGAAAATCCGCGAATTTGAACTGGGTCAGCTCACGGTGCAGCGCCCAGAGGGCCGCGCAGAAAACGACAATGATTACGATCGGAAGCAGGCGGTGAAGCCAGATTTTGAATCTCCCCTCACTCATCAAGCTGGACATTTAAATCGGGCATAGCAGCGAAGGGACAATAAATCAGTCAGTGACCGTGACGAGGAAATTCTCGTTCTCCCAGCGAAGGTCATCGTGCCAGTGAAAGGTGAACCAGATCCGGGAGCCGGGCTGGAGAGTGTTAGAACCTGCCAGAGAAATGCTGTGCGGCCCGAGGTTGTCTGGTGTCGTCTCGACGTCCTGGTGCGATTGCCAGTTGTCAAAGCTGTAGCGCACGGTGGCGGCGGCACCGAGGAGGATGGTGAGCGATTTCCCCTGTCGAATCCTGCTCGATTGCCGGGCGAACAGCCAGAACTCAGTGCTGCCCAGCGTTTGGTTTGCCACGTAGCGCTGGTAGACACAGTCGGGACGATCGATTGGGCTGCCTGCTTCTGAGGATTTCGTCAGGGTGATATACTCCGCATGCGCCCAGCACAACGGCATCGCTGAGCCCGTCGGGTCTCCCAGCTTGAAGCTTCCATTGGTCAAATCAGGCAGAGGCCAAACTTGCTCCGGCAGCATCTGACCAGCATTGGAAAAGTTCTCCATGGCATGAATGTAAGGGAGTGCGTCTTCGCCGTTTGCCAGCGCATAGTGGCCGCGCTCGCCTGTCAGGAGTGGCCATGCTCCGCCGTAGCCTGCTCCATCAAAGGGATGGCCGTCCGCATGCTGGCCGTAGCCGTCAAAGTTGTATCGTCTCCAGCAGGGGCCCTTAGGAGTGTCCACTTTCAGTTGTGCATCATAAACCCTGACAGAGTCACGAACGATGGGATCGCTGGCGGAACGGATACCGTAGCGCACGAGTTCAAGAAATTCTCCTCCAACAATGTCGCGTGCCGGATGCACTCCTCCGCCATTCGCGAGTTCGAGTTCCGCAGTATCCGGGAGCGGCTCAGCGTGCGGTTCGGACGGGCAGATCCTGATGTAGTGCCTCTGGATGCCTGGAACCAGCGTGCCTGCGGTGGTGACAGTCCATGCCTCGATGTGATCATTGATCCAGTCAGCATACGCACGAAGCAGCGTGGCAGTCTCCGTTTCACTGCGATCGTCTGCAAACTCAGCGGCGCAGACCATTGCACTAATGATGGCAGCAAGTGTGGCTGGTGAGTAGCCGGATGACTCTTCCCAGCGCTCCTGCGCGGTGACAGGGCCGTGCAGCAGGAGGAAGCGCACGCAATTCCGTATCAGCGGCCAGGGATCGAAATCGTCGAGCGCGTCGGCACGGTGCAGATGCCAGGCCAGGAGGACGGGGGCAGCCGTCTCATCGAGCTGCTCGCCTTTCCAGTAGATGGTGCCGTCGATCCAGCAGTTCTGCGGCATACTGCCATCGGCTTCCTGCACGTTTGCCAGCCAGATCAGCGCTCGCAGTGCACTGGCTTCGTGACCGGAAATCAGCAGCGCGAACATGCTGTGGTAAAGGTCGCGCGGCCAGACCAGGTGATAGCCGCCGAGGTCGCGGTCGCTTTTCGATTCGCCCCACGGGATAGAAATGGATGCCACCGTGGCGCCCTGATAGGTCTTGTCCTCGTGCGCGAGAATCACACAGCGGCTTGCGCGAAACAGCGAGCCTTCGTCGCCAGTCGATGCGCAGGGAACGACGGAAGCGCGGTGATTCGAATAGCTGGCCCGGCGCCATTGTTCAATGTAACGTTCTCTCTGTGATTTCCAGGGAACTGACAGCGCCTGGCACACGGCGGTGGACGCGCTGACGGCCGTGTTCCCCAGGCCAACGCCAATGACGAATTCTCCGATCCCGCTCAGCTGCATCTCGGCGATCGTGGCGACATTGCCGCCTTCGGCTTCGGTAAAGTTCCAGTCCAGTGCGCGATTCTCGATCAGATCGCGATAGCCATCACTTGCGCCAACAAAACCGACCGAGCGACGTCCCAGTGAGGGGTAGGCTGCGATCAACATGTGGGTGTGGTGGCGGCAGGCATACAGAAAGGATTCACCTGCCTGATCAATGACACGAGCCGTGTTGCTTTG
>JAGROY010000268.1:0-3680 GCA_020439995.1 Verrucomicrobiia bacterium | reverse complement strand
GGAGCGCCGGATCGTGAATGACGAGCCGCCCGGATACGAGAACTACCGATTGATGCGGCGCGCATAGGAATTCCTTAGTGATCTCATAGCGACCGTCAGGATCGGTGTTCCTGGCACTGAAGAGCAGTGTGCCTGGCTCGGCGTAGTCGACTTCATGATCCAGGTCGCGCTTCTCTTCGTGGACAAAGGTTTCTCCGTCGGTGATGAGGAACTGCAGGTCGCGCAGGTTTGGGGTATCGACAGTGGGGTAGTAGATCTCATTGAGAATGCCGTGACTGAGAGTGAACCACACCAGGCTTGCGGTGTGGTAAGCAGTGCCGATGCCTTCTTTCGCACTGGATGTCCACCGGGGATCGATGCCTGGTTTTCCAAAGGCTGGAAGGGGAGTCGCGGGATTCATGTTATCGTTGAGAAGCCATTTCCGCTGCGTGATTGGCCCGGTTGATTCACTTTTTGTCGCTCCAGAATCGATTCATTTCGAGGAATGTAAAGGACGCGGTCCAGCTGATCATCACCAGTCCTACGATGGATTCGACACCGACCAGCAGTCGCAGCGATCGCAGCGGATAAATGTCGCCGAAGCCCAGCGAGGTGTAACTTTCCGTCGAGAAGTAGAGCAAGGTGTTGAACGAGTAGTCCCTGGCGCTGCTGGCCAGATCGCCACCGGCATACACCTGAATGGTGTAGTAGACGCAGGCGAAGATAGCGATCTGGCAGAAGTGGCTGACGAAGGCGCCGAGCACCGCGATCAAGACTCCGGCTCTCCTTGGGTAGACACGGATGCTGGGCAGTATCAAATTGAGACGCCACAGGAACTCATAGTGGATGAAGGCGGACGCGATCACCAGTCCGATGGCAAGCAGAGGAATCACAGGATGGAGATTGTGTGGTGCAGTGTGGTGGTGCGCTGAGAAGCCGGAGCGCACGAACGCGTCAATCGCGGGCGCTCGCGACTCCGGCTTCCCTCAGGTCGGACAGGGCAGTTACTCCTTCACCTTCGCATCTTTCTTCAGAGTGCCGGACAGTTTATCCAGCTCACCCTTGATCGTGGCCAGCTTGTCTTTGAGAGTGTTTGGGATGGGCTCCGATTCTTTCCAACCAGACAGTTCATCATAGACGGTTACGAACTCGTCGCCATACTCAAGCTTAGCTGAGTCGGCGGCATTGCGCAGGTAGCGCGCGGCGGCTTGCAGATTCATGGCGGCATCACTTTCTTCACTTCTCGCCAGGCTTTCGTCAGCCTTGAAGTAGTGCCACTCGGCCAGCGCACGATTCGCTTTTGCCAGGGCAGAATCAAGATTGGCCGCATGATGGACTTTGCCGTTGTCCAGATCGACGGCCAGCGCTTCCAGGTCTTTTGCAGATTCTTCCAGCGATTTCTTCGTCATCGGCAGCGCATGGCCAGCCGCGAAGTTCAGCCAGGATTCCGCCTTCCGTAGCTCGCTCGCTGCGGCCTTCTCTTCCTGATCCCGGTAGTGAGTCTGTGCATTGTGGAACCAGTCAAACGGCTCGTAGCGCCACGGCACCCAGAAGTTTTCTTCGATCACCAGCCAGCCAGGTGATGCCGCAGGCTTCTCACCCTTCTCCACTTTCTTTGTTTCAGCTAGGGCGCTCGATGATAGCGCGATGGCAATGCAAGTGAGGCCAAGACCCTTGGCGGTCAGACTATGCGGAATTTTCATTTTGGTTCGTTTTGGTTATTGGTTAGACGAGCCGGTCTCACGCCGAGGTGACGGTGGGAGAGGAATCTCGCTGGCCATTACCATTGCGGATCAGGTTTACCGATGGATTGCTGGAACATTACGCGCGCGCAATGTTCGTTTCGGTAGTCACTTCAAGCTGCAGCAGGATTTGGAGGCTGGCCTATGGATGATCGATATTCACTATTACATTGCATCTCCCTTCCGCCGCACAGTAGAGTTTGCGAATGAGCAAATTGATGTTTGTCTGGAAGGTTTTCCTCGCCTGTGAAGGCATTGGTGTGTCGGTATTTTTTCTTGCCTGCTCGGCCCTGGCAGAGGAACTAGAGGAACTGCCCGCCGAGGAGACACCTGGCCTCGCTAGAGTGAGCGAGCTGGCGCTCGCCATGGGTTTTGAAGAAGCCTCGCCCGTCGAAGCTGTGCCCGGAAACCTGCGTATAGCAGAGTTGCACAGCGCCGCAGGTCTTGAGGAATTTATCGAGCTGGTGAACACGGGCAGCGACCAGCTTGACATCGGAGGCTGGAAATTCACGAAGGGGATTCGCTTTGAATTTGCGGAATCCACGGCACTGGGCCCGGGAGAGACGCTGGTACTTGCGAGAAACAAGGCGGCCTACGAGAAAGCTTATGGTTCATCGCCAGCGGGCGAGTTCGACGGCAAACTCGACAACGACGGGGAGCGGATCGTGTGCGAAGATGCAGCGGGAAAAGCGGCGTGCGACATCGATTTTGAACCGTTCTTTGCCGACTACGGCACGAGTCAGCTCGGCATGTCGCTTCAATCGAAGTGGCCTGCGGCAGATCCTTTCCTTTCGGCCAACTGGAGCTTCGCTCCGCCGACTCCAGGCAGGGTGCCCACCGCAGACCGCCGCCGATGGCAGTGGTCACTTCATGACATTTCGTATTCCCCGGCGACTCCTTCGGAAGGCGACTCCGTAGAAATCTCATGCACGATCACTCGGCGCATCGACGACGGGACGGCAGCCGTTCCAGTGACATTCAACGTGGGGGTCAATGGCATACCCTTTGCCGTGACGGAAATGCTCAATGTAGAGGCAGGAAAACAGTGCCGCGCGAAGGTGAAGCTGCCGCCAGTCGCAGGGGCCGCGGCGGTCGCATATCGTTTCAGCCTGGCGGCATCCGATGTCGGCAAATTGGGCGAAGGAAAGGTGTCGTGGCTGTACATTCCTGGCAGGAACGCTGAGAGTGCCGAGCAGTTACCGCACTATCAGGTATGGATGCCTTCTGAAAATTGGGATGCGATGAACGACGACGCTCGTTCGGATAGTTTGAACAAAGCGATGTTCATCGCTGGGAACAAAGCTTATCCGGTGCAGGTGCGATGCCGCGGCGACTTCGCGCGAAGCTGGCCAAAGAAGAGTTACAAGATCATCTTCGCTGGTGGAAGGGCCTTCAACGGACACGAGCGCATCAATCTCAACTCAGGACAGAAGGACGTTTCCTACCTCCGCGAGCCGCTGGCTTATTCCGTCTATCGCGATCTGGGAGTGCCCACCTCTGAATCTGGATTTGCTCGGCTCGACGTCAACGGCAAGTTCTGGGGCCTCTACATCGAGGTAGAGCAACCGAATGAAGAGTTTCTAGAGAAGCGCGGGTGGAAGGACGCCACTCTCTACAAGACCAGCACCCGGAACTACCGGAGCGACGAGCGCGATCTCGGCGACGAGGAAGCGTTTTCTCAACACTATGAGAAGGAAACCCGCCGCGACGAATCCTACTCCGACCTGGCAGAATTCTGCAAAGGCATCGCTGCCCCCCGTGATCTGAAGCAATGGATAGCCGAGAATGTGGAGCGGGATGTCTATCTTGGATATCTCTGCGGCACCGCGCTGATCCAGAACTTTGACTGCTACAACAAGAATCACCTCCTGGCCCGCCGTTCGGATGGTAAATGGTCGGCCCTGCCATGGGACTTGGATAGGACGCTTGGAGACTGGGAAAACGGGAGGTTCACGTTCT
>JAGROY010000267.1 GCA_020439995.1 Verrucomicrobiia bacterium | reverse complement strand
GTAATCGTGCGCCGGGCCAGATCCAAATCCTTGATCCGCAGTGACGCCAGCTCGCTCACCCGCAAGCCTGAGCCATACTGCAGCTTTGCCGCCAATTGAAACAGTCCACTGCCCTTGCCCTCCAGCTTATCGATCAGGCGCAGCACCTCCTGAACATCCAGCACCACAGGCATGCGTGCCTGTCTTTTGCCAGTTCAAATACCACCGGATCCCTTCCGTCCAGCCCTCCAGTTGCCAGGCGGCTCTCTCCTTCACCTTTACCTGCCCGCGCCAGAAGTCCCGCGCCGTTTCCAGCCCCGGAGGCAGCTCATTCTTCATCCGCCATTCCTCCATCCATCCAATCACGAAACCAAAGCCGGACTTCTCCTTAACCGACAAATTCCGGCTGGCCTCCAAGTCTGCCCGCCAGTCATAGACCCGGCGCCGCCCTGCGCCGCCACTGCCAGCATTTGCAGTGGCCTGTTCCACATCTTCCACCTGTCCCTCGACATCATCGCGAACAGCAGACTGCGCAGACAGTCGTGATTCCCTCATCTCCGGTGAGTTATCCTTGTAATCAATGTTCATTTGAAACGCGATTGCTTTAAAAATAAAACAACCGCTCTGAGCTTCCCAGTCAACCACAGAACCGCCTGAGTTTTGAAAAACATTCCTTCAGCTATCCAAGAATTTAAGCTAGCTTTACGATCATATCCAACTGTGTAATTTTACCGGATGTTACGGCCATCCAAATGATCAATCAATGCAAAATATCGCACTCCCACTCATTGAATCACAAAAAGTTACGATCGCTCGTTGCCAACGATCAGGCAATGTGATATTAGCTTGCGAACCAAGATCAATGGACTAATCACACGTTCGCTGAAGAAAATGAACCCGGATCACATAGGCCGAGCCGAGTTCTCGAAGCACTACGGAATTGCCGCTCTCCCGCACTACTCGGACTTTTGCGGTTACGTTGCCGAGAAACTCGTGGAGGCCACTGATCCCGAAACGATAGTCACTAATCTTCGAATCGAATCGTCTTGGAAGGACGCTGGGAGTAACCGGCACGCCGCCGTTCGTGCGGACGGAAGTGGGCGAGACGAAGCGGGTCTGCTCGGGGCGGACATTGTGTTACTGATCCGATCGAAGCGGTTTCGAGGTGGGTTCTGGTCGCACATTCCGAAGCACACTGACTCCGACTATTTTGCAGATGCGCGTTCGGCGTTTTACCGACGGGATTACCCCGAGTTCCTTCGCCTGGCCGCATTCATCGAGGACGCTTACAAGAACAGCAGGGCATTTCGGAAGATGATCCAGATAGCGGAGCGTCAGACCAACAACGCAGCGAACAAGGCGCGGCTGGACAACCCGCTACCCCGCCGGGAGTTGACATGACCCTCTTTACTCGAACATTTAACCCTGTTGCGACGCGGCGCTCCCGGTAGCGGGTTGCCAGCGCTCGCACGTTCTCCTCAAAAAATGAAGTGCGTGACTGACAGCGAGATCGACGATTGGTTGCGCCAGCGATCCATCCACAGGGATCCCTATCACGGCGAGTCGTCACCCGCGTTCTATCTTCAATTCTACGCACCGACGAATCATCGAAAGATCGATGCGTTTACTCGACACTACTACGAGCGGATCATTCCCGAATCGGACTCCCTGATACACATGACGGATTGGGGGCTTTATCAGCAGAGCGAGATGATCGCCGTCGCTGGCATTCGTTCGAGCCGCAGTGAAGATCGAATGCTCATCGATGCACCTGGCCACATTCTCACCCCAGGACAGAGAGAGATTGGGATTTCGCTCTTCAGTCTTTCAGCCTCGTTTGCTTGGAGTTCCTACCTCTACTCAGCACAGAATCACTCGACGCTCTTTAACTGGGAAGGCGAGATATTCGACTTCTGGACGGACACCGACCAAGTCATGACGGAGATGAAGCTGATGCTGAACCAGTTCGACCTCACAGAAACCAACAAAGGAGAACAAGTCGGCGCTGACCAACCCGCTACCGCTCCGGAGTCGAGGTCTGAGGGTGACCAAAACCCTAAACCAGAATCGGAGGGGCGCTCCCAGTAGCGGG
>JAGROY010000032.1 GCA_020439995.1 Verrucomicrobiia bacterium | reverse complement strand
CTGCACAACAACGACAGCGAGCTCGCAGCGCGCGGCGCGGCGCGGAGTCGAGATGTCAGCCTGCACAGTTGCAGCCTCAGAGGAGTCGCCGCCATGGACAACCAATCCTCCATCGTGGCGACAGCCCGCAAGCTCGGCATTCGAGTTGCCAGATATATCTACGATCGTATCTGCGGGCTCATGGGCATCGAAGAAGGCCTCGATGCCGCGATCGCCGCCCGAGCAGTTCCTCGTCCGCAAGAAACCTGATCCGATCGATCGGGGAGAATCAGATTGGTTCAAGAAAAAGGGGGGGCAAATTCAAACCGGCTTGGCCTGCCTCTCGTTGTCGCACCGCGAAGGCGGTCACCGCAATCCATCCTATCCAGCAAATCGCATGGATTCCCTGAAACTATGAGAGGATACGCAAAACGTTTACCTACACATCATCGCGATCCTCCTACATTTACTTTGACTCCGGTCATCGGAGACCATTTGCCAGATTTGAACGAACGGGCTCGAACCGTTGATTCGCCGCTCTTCAATCGGATTGGATCAGCCCCGGTGTAGCGAATTCCTTCGAGCTCAGGCGTGATGATGAAATCGGAACTGGCCTCGCCATCCATACCGTGGACAGCCAGAACATTGGCTCCGTTTCGCAGGAGATCCTTGGTGAATTCGAACGGGAAAGCTACAAAGACCTTAGCTTCTTCGTCCGCGTGATCGCCAGTAGCGGTCGAACTCCAGTCCGACTTTTCCGGCGCATTGTCCGAGGCGACTCGCTTACCATTCAGGTAGGCAATAAACCCATCATCAAAGCGCATCTTCAGGCACAGCTCATCGAAATTCTGTCTCATCGGAGGTTTCAATTCGAATGCAGTCCTCATGTAGGCACTCGTAGCGCGATTGTGCATCACACTCTGGAGATCGATGCCAATGAGATCCTCGTAACCTGACTTCGCCTCATAGCCTACGCCTGTCTGCCCAGCGCGCCACCTACGATCATCAAAGTCTGGTTCGGTCCAACGAAGGCTCAGGCCTCCATCTTGTGGCACCCAGGCCCGGGCAAACGACGGGGATTTCAATAATGTCGTGCGCTCAATGTTCGGGATACGTGCCAAAGTAGCAGTGGCTGACGGAAGGCCATCGGAACCGCGAGGGTCAGTCCCATCTGTGGTCACGTAGACATCGCCCTCACCTTCGAGCACAAATAGCTTGAAGCCCGAACTGACAACTCCGCTCTGTAGATTCAACATGGGAGCCACCAGCCCGGTATACCAGCCGCGGCTGTGCAATTGCTGCAGCAGCGTCTCATTGCGGGTCTCGATAAAGTCCTTGATCTTGGAAACGGCAGCCAACCAATCCTTGCGAGTCTTAGCCTGTCCCCCATCGGCATCGCCCCAGCGAGCCGAGTGTGCGATGATCGCCTGATCGATGGATTGAGCGCGAGCTGCAAGTCTTGCCAGGCTGGCTTCAGGAGTGAGGGCACCGTCTGCGAACAAGTGCTTGTCGACGCGTTCGGTGAAGCGCTGGACGTAGTGCTTGTTTGCCGCGAGACGGGTGTGCAACCAGTGCACGTTGAACTCACGTTCACTCATATTCTGCCGCCCGAACTGTCTACTGTCTTCCATGTAGGAGCCCGTCATGTCATCCATTCCCAAGCCAAGTGAGTGCTCGGAATCGTGCTCGAAAAATTTGAATCCGTCGGGGTTCTTTCGGTTGTAAATCGAAAAGTAGTTGTTCCCTTTCGAAAATGTTCCTCCTGGCCCGTCTTTGTCTCCGGTGTAGAAAGTGATCAGCATGTAATCGATTACATTGTCGATGTCGACCAGCCGCTCGTGGTCGGTATTTCGAGTGCCGTCTGGGTTCATGCCCTGAACGGCAAAATAATCCGCATCGTCTTCGAATCCGCGCAGTGCTGCCTGGAGCAACCTGGCACGAGCTTCGCCATTCCCGTCCACTACTTCGCCAAACGTCTTGATGGTGTCGTAATCGTCTTTGTCGCCGCCCAGGTAAGTTGCTCCATACGAGGCCTCGGCACGCTCCTGCGTTTGGTAGATTCCCCAGTATTGTCCGTTGAGGTAGAGGTGATAGAAACGACTTCTGGTATAGGGCTGCCCCATGTCTCGCTGAGTATCCCGAGACCAGACATCGCGCAGTAGAGTGTTCGCCGAGCCGCCCCCCATGGCCCACGAGTAGTTCATGCTTGAGCGAAAGTCGATCCTGTCAAATGCGTCGGCACCCTCGGCACCAAACAGTGGGTATTTCAATTTATTGTCGCCGTACTCTTTGCGGAACACCATGCGAAACCCGTGTTTTGGATTGCTCCCCTGCCGACTGAAGCCGCCGCGCATCCGTAATCCTCCATTCACCTGAAATCCCTCTGTGCCATCGGGGTTGAGCAGTTCAACCGAAGCGGCACGTTCCCAGTCTCGCCCTTTGCTACTGGCATGGACGTAGATGCCAGCCCGCTGACCAAACAGGCTCTCAATGGGAGCCACGACTGACAGGCTCGGCAATGCTTGCAGTGCCAATTTCACCTCCGCAATGGAGTGTACTCCTCCGACGATCTGCGGATCCATGCCGTAATCCAGCGATTGGCCGTTCACATTGCCTGATGGCCATCCGGGCGGTGGCTCTCCGTTGGGCGACTGCCCGACGACGTCATCAAGGAACAGAAACGTGCGCGTCTCTGCGCGCGGCGAACGGTATGCATCTTTGAAGGCCCTCGCGCGCACAATCGTGCTCTTCGAAATTCTCAAGGGCTTTCTATAGATCTCACCCGTTCTTGCAGCTGGCTCGTCTCCATTGGTGGTATAGCGAATCTCAAAGCCATCGCCTGCGGCTTCGAGTCGAAGATCGATGGCATTGACTAAGAAGCCTGCGTGTTCGCTGAACTGCACAGTCGGCGCAAAACCCTTGAGTTCCACCGCATTGGCCTCACCAGGAGTCGGCTCTAGCAATGGCCCGAATCTCTCTTTCGATCCATTCGATCCCTGAATAAGCCCATAGGAAACATCAGCAGATTGCTCAGGATAACGAGGTGCATACGCATGGCAGACCGTCTTGCCATCCGGTTTGATCAATGCAAGGTATTCGCCGTCGCCGCTGAGCTTGAAATTGGCGTGAAGAATAGGCGCGAGTGCTCCTCGTCGAGCGGAGGGAACGGCCCGTCCCTCCAACTGACGTAAAATGTCATCAAGCTGTTGGGGAGACACCCTTTCGATGAAATCCTCAGGAAGCCCGGCATCTCTGATGCGCTGACGTTTGGAAGCGACGGGATCGACAACGTCCTTTTCGGGATCTCTCCCCGACGCGAAGACAACGAGATACCCGCCCGCTGCGATGGAAATGTTGGGAAAGGCCCACTTCGTCAGATCATCAGCGGAATCAGTCAGGAAGTAGCCCTGCAATTCAAGGGTTTCAGCGGCCGGATTGTAGATTTCGATCCAGTCTGAAGACTCCCCAGCGTCATCCTCAAGCCCAGAATTATTTTCTGCAAGGAACTCTGATATGAGCGGTTCCGCATGCGTAGCGCTGACAGTCAACACTACTGCCACAAGGAGAAAGAAAATCCGAACCATCGACGGCAGTATCCGATGTCCATCGGAAAATGCAACAGCCTGCACTTACCCCGGCATTCCACGCTTCGAATATCGGGAGTACCGGAAAACCCTTGAAATACAGCGCTTTTCGCCCCGTAGTTGTGTCAGACTGCTCGCAGACCGTTGCGAGAACTTGGAGGGGATCGGAAAAATCCCCGGCAACCCACTCTCAAGTCACCGGGGATTTAACCGACTGCCAATGTCGCTGCAACAATGCGCTACTCCCCCCCCAAATATCGCAAGGTTGCAGCTTGCCGTGAGCGCTGCACCCACAGCAACTCATGACTCCCCGTTTCTTGCCTCCTGGAGCCTCCGATGCAATTGAAAAACGTTTCTATCAACAACTGAGCGTTTAGTCTTAATCTATTTCTAATGTTTACACTGCGTGCTATCGCGCTCGGTATCGTGCAATTCGGACACAGAGAAGCCCCGGATTGCTCCGAGGCATTCATAGAAAAGGAATAAAGGGAATGAGTGTTTTTGCCAGTTTGGAAGAGACGAAAAAACTCACAAACCTCAGTCTTGTTTCTTGATCTTCGCCCAGCGCGCCTTCTGCGCTGCACGAATTCGCTCAATTCCTTCCGGGCTCATTTTGCGCTTTCTCCGCTTCTGCGGACGAGCCTCCCTAGTAATTGAACTCACAACATTTTTTGCGCCCGGAGGTCTCCCTCGTCGCTTCGGTGAAACCACGGGAGCTTCGGCTGCCGATGCTCCCGTTAGAATCGACGCCAGTTCAGTATTCAATTTGTCGATCCGATCACGTATATCTGCAGCCTCGCGCAGGGCGTCAGAACTTATATCTCCATATTGGGTGTTATTCATAACGACTCGAATGATTCGCAGTCTCTTCCCAAAGTCAAGAGCAACCACAGCGAGGCGTCAGATTCTAACCCTTTACAAGAGCATCTGATCGCCGGTTACACGCGAACATTCAAACAACTATGTCGACACGCGTTGCAAACCTTGACTCGGTCCGTTCCCCATCAAGCATATTCCATCTGTAGGCCACTTCCGCCCTTCCACTCGGGAGTTTCTTGGCGAGGTGATAGACTTGAACTCCGAAGATCCCCGGCGACTCCCGCCCCAATCAATCGAAACGGAAGCTCCGAGTGCAATGATTGGCGAGCCAAGCGGGACAACGAACGTGGCCAGATCACGAAGGGCTAAGAAATTCGCAACTCAACGAACGACGGAAATTCAGACTCACAAAATTCAATGATAGGAAAAAGGCCGCTCTCAAAAACTTTGCCGAAATTTGGGCGATCAACCAGCTGACGACGCATTGGCAAGTGTATGGATAATCCGATTCCCCTTCATCACCGCCCAAACGAGAGCCGACTCGAGCCGCTCCGCGCAGACATTGAAGCTATGCGCCAGAGCAACTGGCCACTTCGGAGAATCGCTCAGTGGCTGAAGGATTGCCACCGTATTGAGATAAGCCACGAGGCAGTTCGGAAGTTCTGCATCGTAAGGAAGATTGGAAAGAGTTGCAGCACGATGCCACCCGGCAAACCAGCACGGCACCGTGCAGCCTCAGATCCCAGTAGAATTGCGTCACCAACATCACCAGCAAAGAAGTTCACCTATGACGATTCGAAGCCCGTTCAAACTCGGCGCGGAAGGTGACGAACCAAAACGATCTCTTTCCCGTCAGCCCTCGGAAGAGATGCACCACCTGTCCATCGAGTCACCCCATTTATTCGAAGCACTGACTAACCACCGGAAGGTTCTCACCTTCCGAAAGAAACATTCACCCAATCTTGAAACCACATGCCCGATTCCCAACCATCCACTCGCATCGTTTTCACCGAAGGCGGCAAAGGCGGCGTTGCGAAAACCGAAGTCGCACTTTCACTCGTGTCCTGGTATCGCCAGAATGGACACCGTCCGGCGCTGCTCGACTTCGACACCGAAAATACCAACAAGAGCAGCTTTAAAAATTTCTACCCTGAGGCGCTGAAGTTCGATGTCCACAAGGAAGGCGCGCTTGATGAATTGTTCGACGCCTGTGATGGCGATCAAGACATTGTCGTCGCTGATTTGGGTGCAGGAGCGGGGGCCGCGACTGCAAACTGGTTTGAGCAGGCTTTTGTCGATGCTGAGGAATTGAACATCGCCTTCACAGCCGTTGGCGTTGTCACCAACGATCCGGGAGCTGTCCAATCGGTATTGAAGTGGGCAACCCATCTGCAGGGCCGCGTTAACTATGTCGTCGTCCTCAATGAAATGCGCGAATCTGACGGCAGCTTCGAATTCTGGGAAGACGAGGAAGCCGTCACGGAGTTCTGCGCTCTCTTTCACCCGGTGGTGATGAGAATGAGATCACGAGTGCCTGAATTTCAGGCAGAAATCCGCAATCAATGTGTCACCCTCCAGGATGTCATCGAGGGCAATATGAGTACTGATTTCCTGCGCAAGACCAAGAACCTCGCTCGCGCCAAACGCTACCAGCGTGAGCTGTTCATGGGGTTCGATGCAGCGGCCCACTACCTCCTGCCGTAGATGCACAAAGAATCCATCAACGCGCTGAACCGCATTGCTGAACTCCTCCCAGAGGAAAACCGACAACGGTTCTTCGAGATGATCGCACGCTTGCGCGATGTTCCCGAAGATGACGAATACCTTCTTATCCTTGAAGCCATTGGGTTCATGACGCTCATCTGGAATCAGGTTCCCAATCAAGTGCAAACCGCACTCGCCTCTGGCGCTTCAATTGACGCCTATCCAAACAACGCTTTCCTCGTCAGTGAAATCCGAAAGGCAGTCAAAGCGGAATTGAATGTACCTACATACACGGACATGCGGCAGATCGCTGCGCGCTTCGAGGAGCAACATGGGATCTTAAAAAATACCACGGCGCAGCTGCTCAATCGATTTGAGAAACTTTCACCAGCACCAACAAAACCAATATCATCGACATGCGCCCATCCGCTACTCTGGCTAATCGCAGGCGTGATTCTCGTCCTTTGCATCCAGAATTTCGTTTTGCCGAATGTTCAAACTGAAGCCCTACTCGATCTCATACCGACCATTCTCGGATCAGACTTGCCATGAGATTTCGGCGTCTGATCATCGCCGCTGCACTCTGCTGCGGTGGAATCCTCAGCTCCCCTGCCCTGCCCTATCCGTGGTCAGTCGGCGTCCAGCTGGCATCGATTCTGGCTGCACTTGCACTGATCAGCCGGAGCCCCAGAAAAATCATCCTCCGATTGGGTTCTCTCACTTGGACCAAGCAGGAACTCTGTCGACACTTTCTGATTACCGGTGATACCGGTAGTGGCAAAACGACGAGCGGATTCCATCCCATTCTGGTGCAATTGACGCAGAATGTTCCTGACTGGGGCGGACTGGTTCTCGGAGTCAAAGGCGACGAGCACCGCTTCATCGGGCAACTTGCTGCAGCTCACTGGAGGAGCCATCAGGTCATCCACCTGCAAGTAAGACCGGAGCAAGAGTCAACCGCATGGCAGCCGCCACATCGCTTCAATCTCCTGGGCGATCGGCATTTGCCTTGGATGACACATGCAAAAGCGCTGGTGGATATTGCGTCCAGCCTGACCGAAGGCACACAGCATTCTTTCTTCCGGCCCATGGCACAGATCGCACTGGCGAATGCCTTCGAATTGCTCGATCTTCTCGGACAACGAGTAACCATCACCCGAGCTTACGAACTCCTCACATCTCCTGAGGTCGCCAAAGACGCGATTCGGCATCTTGAGCAGCAGCACGTCGCCGAAACGACGGCAAGGCAGCTGGCCAGTTTCTTCAAATCTACTTTCACCTCAGTGAAAGCATACGAGCAAAGGGAAGCCATTGAAGGTACCATCAAGACCTATCTTGGGTTTTTCCTCGATCGCGATGTTGCCAACGTGTTTAGCAGTGATGAGCCGGATACCTTTTCGTTTTCGGAGCTCGATCGAGGGGCGATTGTCACGGTATCGATGCCTCAGCGTTTTGCCACCGAGCGGCGCTACGTCCACACCTACCTGAAGCTCCTGCTGTATTACCACGCATTGCGAAGATTCGATCAACCAGATCTTGATGAAAAGAACTTGCTGCTGCTGGTCGCTGACGAATTTCAAGACATCGCCACCGCCAGCGAGGACGGCATCAGTGATCACAAGATCGTCGATCGCGTTCGGGCCGCAGGACTAGCAGTGATCGCCGGAATGCAGAGCGAAGTGTCGCTCGATCCGGCCATCGGAAGGGACAAGCGCAAAGTGTTTGCCTTAAATATGCGTTCCCGTCTGATCTTCCGTGCCTCCGACGCTGAAGGGGCCGAGGCTGCGAGTGAGTTTATCGGCAAGGAAACGGTGTGGAAAAAGTCGCGCACATCCAAAATGTTCGATTCCGTTACCTACGGCAAACGCGAAGCGGAGGAATTCCGCTTTAAGCCTTCGGCGTTGATGCAGCTTCGGGATCATGTTGCGGTCGTCGTCCATCCGACCAAACGGTTTCTGCAAAAACGCCTATCCCCTGTTAATGGAGCAGCCGTCACCCCCTTGTGGTTCCGACAATAGTACAAATACAATTATAGAGTTCAATCTTTGTGATTTTACTATACTGCTCGCTAACTTACCACTCAAGATATCTGCACATTTGAATCCCTCCCATCTAATCCGCCTTTACAGAAAAATGTTGCTGATCACTAACTAATATGTATAAATATCAAAAAATGAAAAAAGGCTTCACATTAGTTGAGTTATCAATTGTCTTAGTAATCATAAGCTTGCTAATCAGTGGCCTTCTGATTGGTCAGAATATGATACGATCAACCAAAATTCAATCTCAAATCAAACAGATTCAGCAAATCGAGATTGCGGTAACGAACTTCAAAACCACCTATAATGGCTTGCCGGGAGACACTAATTTAATTGGAGATGCGACTGGCTCATCAAGCAACGCATCAAAAATATGCGCAGGAAATAATGATGGTAAAATATCCGCTATCGGCAATGGCAGTTATAGTGGAGTTACGGCATCCCCACAGCCTTATGTCTCCTCTTACGTTTGGGGGGGAGCATATCCTTGCGACAACCAGTCTCATGCTGAGTGGGGAAGAGTGTTTGAGCATCTAGGAGCCTTCGGCATGTATCCATGGGATATGTATGTTGACACGGATGCGACATATGAACAAACAATTACTGGCATTGGGCATCCAAAAATGATTCTTGATGTTGCAGAGGGCGTGACACTGGGTGCAGAGGGCGGGGTCGTTGTGGGCTATATCCCAGCAAACTCTGACGCTAACTATTCTTTTATGAATGCAGGAAATAAGATAGTGTTAGGAGGCTGTCGTCCATCATCACCAAGCTCAGGAATATTCTTTTATTGCCCACCCGAACCATCAGCAATGCTTGCGATTGATATCAAGGTTGATGATGGAAAGCCTCGGAGCGGATATGTTCACGTGGGTGGTGGGCGATACGTAATGCGCGCTGATGAGTCATGGGATTGTAACCTTGCGAACGTACACCCTCCAAATGATGCCTATCGTACAGATGGTCTTGATACCCCAGCTTTCTTCTGTAGCTTGGTATTTGACAGCAATTTTTAAGCTGATCAACTCCTACGCCCAGCAGACACCTCGTTGTCATAATACTGCAACATTCGTGGGATACAATATAGAAAATAGGAGGAAGAGATGTCGATCCTGGAGGAAACAGAATATCGGCGATTGCTGGAAGGAATCGAAGTTGCGGAAACGCTCCAAGGCAGTCTGCGGCTTGAGTCCGGGCAGATTCCTGGACGTGCGATCGAAAACTTCCTCCACACCGCTCGTGAGCGTGTCACAGCCATTGAGCACAACGGCGAGCTTAGATCTGGCGAAGATGAAAAGAAGAGGAACCACAATCTTGCGATACTTGTCATTGTCGAACGAGAGATTCGTCTGAGCACTCAAGAAAAGCACACGTTCGGAGGATTCCTTGAGAAGAGTTTCTTCACACGTGACGACTTTGATGAGCTCGACCAATTCTACGACTCGGCCTACGACCGCCTTTCCAAAGAAGGCAAGGCGCAGATGTCGCATCGAGTATGGGAGGGAATTCGCCAGGCCGAGTATGATTTCACAGACCTGCCACTCAATGTCAAAAAGAAGGAAGCGGATCAAATCTACGCGATCCTGTCTGGCGAAAAGCCGATGCCAGAGGCCATGCGTCAGATTCCAGAGAATGACAAACAAGATTTATTTCAGCAGTGAAGACAGGAGATGAGGAACAAGCTTTTTCTGTCCTTAACAGAAAAAGCTTCAAGGAGACTATCTCCTTGTCGCCCGAGATTTCGCCAAAGGCCTCACCTCAGCAGCAATTCGCCAAAGGTGCATCGAATGCGGAAGTTGATTCTGAACAGAAGACAACTGCGGCCATCTCCGATTCGATGGAAGGATTTGAAAACCTTGATCTCAGCGCGATGAAGAAGCCGAGCGAACTTCCCAAACCGAAAGGCACGTCGCTTACTCGCTAGATTTTTCCGAGTTCAATTCTTGTCGAGTGCCCATTCGAGAATCCCAACCATCAGCTCCGCGTGTGCCGCCTCGGCGGCTTCACTCATCATTGAATTAAGCCACTTCTCAATCATTGCCGCATCTTTCGCAGGCAATCCCGATCTCACCGCTCTGAGGATGAGATGCAAATCCTCTTCGATCAGGTTAGCGCTTTCCAACGTCGCCTGGAACCGCTTGCGATCCTCACTCAATTGACCGCTCAATTTCGAGTCCCTGAGCCCTGCGGCAACTCGGCGCGACACTCTATCCTGACCGAGCTTGCTCAACGCATCACGCCCCTGTTTGTCGCCGTAGAAACGATCGATCTTACCGAAGTCAGACTTTCGGAAGCGCTGCAGCGACAACAGTTCTCGATACAGCTTTGCCATCTCAACGCTCAGTCCGGTCTCTACAGCGACTGCATGGTCGATCGCAGACGAAGAATCCAGCCGTGCGAGAAATTCACGCTTCAAACCCGAGAAGTGGCCACGTTTGCCGTTGCCAGTCATCATCTCGAAGGTTTGCGCCTGATGTGCGTTCAACATCTCAACGACAAAGCCTTCGCGTTCGCTCAAGGCAGCATTGATTCGCTTGCCGGTTCGCTTGGCAAAAGCATCGAGTTCCAGCGACGGACTCAATTTTGCCCAGCTCCGCTCCATCTTCGCGATATGCTCTTCAGTAAGCCAGTCAGGAACGGCGCTCGGCCCTGATTTTCCCATTTTTCGGCGATACTTGACTTGCACTCGCTCATGCTCAGAAAGCACATGTCGCAGATACGGAATCGGAGTCCCGTAATGTTCCAGACTGTCGGCCAGTCGCTTGTATGCCTCGGGCAAGCTGCCTGTGGCAGGCTTAGATTTGAATGCTGGTTCCTGGGCTTGCGAGGACTCACTGACAGCTCCTAACGAAAGGACGATTGCCAGGTAAGACATTGTTAACGATTGCAGGTTACGATGAAACATAATGCTGGAATTCTGTTTCATCGGGGCTGCTATGAAGCCCGGTGCCTACGACGCCCAAGGGAGGCGCAAATACCTCAACAAGAACGAAAATCGAAAGTTCCTCAAAGAGGCGGATTCCCTATGCCCAGCCGAATCCAGCTTTTGCCTGACACTCTACTATTCCGGGTGCCGGATCTCGGAAGCGCTGAGCTTGACGGTGAATGACATTGACTGGGAAACGCATGTCATACGCTTTCGAAGCCTGAAAAAGCGCGACAAGGTGGTGATTAGGAGAGTTCCAATACCTGCAAGCTTGTCCAAGAAGTTAAAGTCCCTTGAGCCGGGAACCGATGATTTGCGGCTCTGGCAGTTTTCACGATCGACCGGCTGGCGAATCGTGAAGTCTGTGATGAAAAAGGCACAGATCACCGGAATTCATGCGACTGCCAAAGGCTTGCGACATGGATTTGGGGTGCGCGGCGCGATGGAGCGGATTCCTGTCCATTTGCTCCGAGACTGGATGGGCCATGCCGACATTTCAACAACGGCGATCTACCTGGATATCCGCGATGAGGAAGAGCGGGAGCTGATCAAGCGCACCTGGTAGCAGGAATGCCTATTCGTCGCGGTATGGTGCCAGGATCTCCCGTAATGCAGCGACATGCGCGTGCTGGATTCCGTCGCTATTCGTCCAGCAATCGTCTGTGCGGGACACCACGATCGCCTTGTCCGCTTTGACATCCTCCCGCGCCAGATGAAAGCCTTTGCTGAGCCTGGGGGCAGTCGCCACTTTAGTTTCAAAGGCGAGCTTTTGTTTGCCACGAACCATGAGTAGATCGATCTCAGCACCATGCGACGTGCGGTAGAAGAAGGGATTCCAATCGGGGAGAAGCGAGATAATTTGCTCAATCACGAATCCTTCCCAACTTGCACCACGGCTGGGGTGGCCACTCAATGCATCCGGATTCGGAATGCCAAGCAGCTGATGCAATGCTCCACTGTCCCTGATATACAGCTTCGGTCGCTTGATGAGGCGTTTGCCGACATTGATGGAATACGGCTGCAAACGCCGGATGATGAATGTCTGCTCAAAGAGATCGAGATACTTGTTGATGGCGGCTCTGGTGAACTCATGTGATTCGACGAGCTGCGAAACGTTGAGGATCTGCCCGTGCAGGTGACAAAGCATGTGCAGCAGATCGCGCATGGCGGGTAGCGGCCCGACGGTTTCCAGCTGTCCGAGATCCCTGGCAAGATAGGTGTCGATGAAGTTGCGCCGCCATTCGATCGACATGGCATCGCTTGGTGCCAGCAGGCTGTCGGGGAATCCACCCCGGCACCACAGCTTGCCAACATCCGGCTCATCGAACTCATGGACTCGAAACGGTGTCAGTTCCAGATAGGCGATGCGTCCTGCAAGACTTTCGCCGCTTTGGCGAAGGAGTTCGTAGGATGCAGAGCCCAAAAACAAGAACCTCCCGGAGGTGACTCCACGTCGTCGCCCACTATCGATCAGACCGCGAATCTCCGGGAACAGGCCGGGCCGATTCTGCACCTCATCCATCAGTACAAGCTGCTCTTCCAGTGGCTCAAGGTAGCCAACGGCATCGTCGAGCTTCGCCTTGTCGCTCACACGCTCAAGGTGAAGGTATACAGATGGAGTCTTCCACGCTTCCTGAATCGCATGGGCCAGTGTCGTCTTCCCGCACTGACGCGGGCCAAGCAGCGCCACCGCTGGAAAAAACTCCAGCAGCTTCAAAATACGTTCCTGTAATTCCCGCTCTATACCGTGCATTTTTTAATAATATCAGAAATAATACACGGATACAATAGGAGATTTCGCTTGCATTGATCAGTGGCAGGATGGATGATTTCTGAAACAGAATTCCAGCATTCTGTTTCAAGCTTCGATTTCGGAATTCACTTGATGTCAGTAATTTGCAGAGATTAGGCTTTCTTGCCCGTGCTGAGGCAGCCACTCTCGTGCTCCCGAATTTTGGGCTCAAGCACAGAGTGGACGACCTGCCCAAACTTTACTGCGGGACTCCTCGCGATTTTGGCGGTGAATGCCGATGTCGAAGAAGCAAAAAATGGCGCGAAAACTCACTGCCCGGTGACACTCATTCACTTCGACAGTAGCAGAAGACGAGTCTGATTCTTGCCCAATTTTCCGAGCCGTGGGCGACCCGAATATTCTGATGGCAATGTCTGGACTTGGTATCTGGTGCCAGATTAATCTGGCACATCATTTCCATGTCGAACCATGCCGACACCATCACCGTTTTCATTCCCGGGCCGTTGCGCAGCCACTGTGGCGGAGTCGCGGAGTTGCAGGTATCGGCGCACGACCTCCGAGGAGTGCTCGTTGAACTAGAACAGCAGCATCCGGTGCTGCACCGCAATATTCGCGAGGAAACCGGGGCCGTGCGCAGCCATATCAATCTCTTCGTGAACAATCATCATATGCGGGACCTCAACGGGCTCGATACTTCGCTAGCCACTGGCGACACAGTCTTTATCCTACCGGCTGTTTCTGGAGGCTGAACTTTAGACTATCTCATTTTATGAATCACCGCGTCGTCCTCGCCATTGGTACCAAGAAAGGTCTTTTTATCGCTGAATCCGCAAAGAATCGCCGCAGTTTCGCCCTGCGTGGACCGTTCGGGCCGGGCGTGGCTGTCTACTCTACGCTCATTGATACCCGCGGCACGCCCCGGATTTATGGATCGAGTTGCAATGCTTTCTTCGGCATGAACTTGCTGCGCTCGACCGACCTCGGGAAGACGTTCAAGGAAACCAAGTCCGCACCCGCCTTTGCCAAAGACGACGGACGTGCCCTGGCGAACATCTGGGCTCTGGAGCCCGGCAAGAACCGCAAGGAGCTGCTTTGTGGTGTGGAGCCTGCGGCGCTCTTCCGCAGTCGCGACAGCGGCGACTCGTGGGAGATGATTCCCGGCATCAGCAACCATGAACATTCTCGCCAATGGCAACCAGGCAATGGCGGACTGTGCATGCACACCATTCTGCGCGACGGTCAGCGCGTGCACCTCGGCATCTCCACCGGCGGGCATTATATGTCCGAAGATGGCGGCGAAACTTTCCACGCAGCCAACAAAGGCGTGGGCGCTGGCTTCACACCCGATCCCTTTCCAGAGTTCGGCCAGTGCGTGCACAAAATCGCAGGCCACAAAGACGCCCCCGGCCGCCTCTACATGCAAAACCACGGCGGCTGGAGCGAGTGGGACGGCCCCGGCGGCCCCCGCCCTGACATCGGCGTGCTCCGCAGCGACGACTACGGCCATTCGTGGTATTCCATCGCCAAAGGCCTGCCTTCAGACTTCGGCTTTCCGATCGTGGTGCATCCGCAAAATCCTGACATAGTCTATGTCATGCCGCTTGAGCCAATGACGCGCACCTGTCCCGCAGGCTCGCCAGCCGTCTGGCGCAGCGAGAACGGCGGCAAATCATGGAAAAAGCTCGCCGTCGGTCTGCCGAAAAAGACCACCTTCTTTACCGTCCAGCGCGATGCAATGGACGTCGACGAATGCGACTCCCCCGCCCTTTACTTTGGCACCACCACCGGCCAGCTCTGGATGGGCCGCGAGGGCGGAGAGAAGTGGGAGTGCCTCTTCAACGCCCTGCCGCCCATCCACTGCATGAAGGTGGCGGTGGTTTAGGTGCGGCTGTTTTCCTGACCGATCCGCCGTCATCCTGGTTTCCGCTGACCGTTGTTCGGCCTACGACACTCTCCCGGCTGTTACTCAGTGCATGAATGGTGCATCGGATGATCCGCGAGGAGTCAGGAGAGCCACCGAGCCACTCAGACGCACCTGTCACTTTATATTACTTGCCCGTATAGCGTCCTGCCGTGGCGACAATCTTGTCGACTTCGTTCGCCGGGATCATCATTAACCCAAACTCACTGATGACATTGATCTTCCCATTGTAGATTAACCGATATGCCCAGCTTTTGTGGCGGTTGAAAAGGGCGGCGAATTCGGCGACCGTATACACTGGCTTCGTTGCTTCAGCCTTGGCAACAATGCCCGATGAAACAATGCCCGATGAGGATGGAGTATCATGCATGCTTACAGATGCGCTAAAACGATGTCCGATGCCCAATATCAGCTTCAAAATATCTGATCACTCTTTGGACTTCGTGTCCGAATGTCGACCGTCTTCTACCACGATCCGAGAAACAACAACGTTCTCGCTTCCCGACTTCTCACTGCCGCTTGCACGCAAAAACGTAACCCGATGATCCGTCAATCCCTCATGAATCACTCCGAGATTCCTTCCCTCGACCGTGACGATGTGACGGCTGAAGTGGATGTTCAATCCCTTCGCCGTTTTCCTGACGCCATACAGATGGCCGTAACCAATCGATGTGAATCCTCCATCCTCCAAAAACACCGTCAGCATCATCGGCCTGCTGCGACGATCGACGATCTCATAGCACGCAGTCTTTGCCTTGCCCCGTCGCTCTTGCACGATATCCCTTGCCGTCATCGTATTGCCTCCACCTGTTCCCGCACTCAGCTTCTCCCTTGCAGTTCCAGAAGCATGGCTGTATCCCGGTCACGGTCATAGCCGCTTTGCCGGGCAAGTTCGATCGCCTGCTCTAATTCCGATGCGGATCGATCGGCAAGCAACTCCTTCGCCAGCATCCTTTCCCCGGTTCTACGAACATCCTCAAGCAACTCAAACTTGTCGTCGGCGTAGATGGCAATGGCATCGCGGCCACGTGAAACACTCACATAAAACTGCTCCAAACTTGCCGCCGCGCTACTCGTACGGCCCTGGCTGATGATCACCTTGCCGCTCGTTTTACCCTGGCTCGCATGACTGGTGGATACATAGCCGAAGTCGAGTATTCCAGCATCCCGCCGAACCACATGGCCTCCGGCTAGAATCACGTCTCCCTCACTGCTGAACCCAGCCACCGTGTGAACCGAGCCGTTATAGAGCCTTGCCCCATCCTCGCTCATCGTGTTCTGAGTGACTCGCAAGCGATCCCCTACCCTCACCTCCAGTACTTCGGTTTTGTAAATCTGATAGTGCTTGGCGGCGCACACATCCAAAGTTCGCAGACTGGTATTCTCCCCGCCAGGCCCTTCCAGCAATACGTCGCCGCTTGCCGTGATGTCGACAATGTTAAACACGGATCCTTTGCGGATACCGCCCGGCGCGTTTTGATGAAACTTCACCACGTCGCCGATGGACATGAATTGCGGTAACTTTCGCTGAGCCATCGTGAGATTCCGGTTACGATGAACCACCAATGGGCGGCATTCGTTTCCGAGCGCTCCATCTTTCACTAGTCTGGTTCGGATCTGATCGGTGACCAGCTCAGATTCGCGGTGGGTTGGAGAAACGACCAGAACCGAGCTGTATTGCGTCAGACTGGCGACGTAATCTTCAGCAAGAGCGGCGACTTTTTCAGAGAATTGGTCAAACTCGTGAATTGCGCCCAGCTCTTCAAGTTTATCAAATCCGGATTCCAGTTCTCCCCGCGATAAATGCTCCACTGCCATGCGATAGCCTGCCACTTTCTGCCGATGCACCCGCTGAGTCTCATAGACCTCGACGAGATGGCTCTCGACGATCAGCCGCAATCCGTCTCCGCGTTCCACACTGCGATGCTGCCTTGTGTCACCGGACAATATGACTCTCGCATTTTGCTCATCGGCAATCTGAAGCAGCTGATTCATTTCTTTGGACGATAGCAGCCCCGCTTCATCGACCCAAATCACCGCGTCACGCATGTCCCGCTGCAATGACTCATTCACCAGCAATTGCTGGATGGTTTCACTATGGTCGAAGCCTTCGGCTTTGAGAACCTTGTGACTGGCTTCAGATGTCGGAGCGAACGTGTAGACGCGAATTCCAGTCAACTCGATTCCGTCCACGGCCTCGCGCATCAGCGTCGTCTTACCCGTTCCCGCCCTGCCCTCGATCACGAATACGCGGTTGCGTGACCGCAGTAAGGCCTCAACGGCTTCGCTCTGGTTTTCGTCAAGCAACGGGTTCGTGACGGCGAATTCCGGATCAATGGCCGCCGTCGTCCCTCTGGTCTGGTCGAGGAATTCGATGATTTCCTTCTCCTCTCGAATCACTTCTGTGGTCGTCGAGAGCTGCTGGCCATTGATCACGTGCGACACAAGTTCCTCACGGGTTGCCATTTCCTCCGCGATTGCTTCGAATCGACAATCGCCGAGCGATTGCTGAAGGGCTTCGGCGACGAGTCGCCTGTAGGGAACGACACTCTTACGTTCAAAACCACCCTCGATCGCCAGATCGACTGCTGCAAAACTGTAGACGGGCTTGCCAGCCTCGTGGGATTCGGGATCGAGATAGGTCAATGATTCTCGCTCCAGCCTCAGAACCCATTCTGTCCTCATCTGATCCAGTGATTGAGTGGGATTCTTCGCCTGCCTGGTTCTCGCAGCCAGGCCATCTTTCGCCTTTTTGTCGCCCTGAATGCCAAGCTCTTCGGCCAGTTCCTCAATTTCATGTGCCCGCCTTGAGAATCGTTCGATATTCTCTTTCCCGACGCCACGCACTTCAAAGCCGTAGCGTTGATTCTCGATTCCGTATCCGAGTTTCCGCAATGCCATTGCCAGTTTGCTGTGGAAAATTGCTTCATAATACGGCGCATCGCGCTTGATGTGGAAAAACTCCCCCGCCTTGAACCGCTGCTCCGCCGCATCAAATGAGGTATTGAATGCGTAACAGTGGCAGTGCAATTGCGGGTCGCTGATGCTGTCAATCGCTCTGGATGTGAAATGAGTAAATTCACCCCAGACCAGATTGCCTGTCTTGCGGTCTTCAACGACTCCCGCGATTCTCACTCTCACATGAGCATCCGTTTCGATGATCTCCATCGTCTCACGGACGACCCTGCGGAACGCTTCAGTGATACGCGCATCGCCCACCACACCTTGCAGAATCGACACTGACTTCGGTGCGGAGAATGTAAAATCGTAGCCAACTTTGCGGTCTTTGTCTTCGCGCGGATTCAGTTTTCCAAACGTGTCCGGGCGAATATTTTCACAGAGCAGGTGAAAATGGTCGCGGTCAATCTCGCCGGACAATCCCAGCATGGCGGCAGCCTTGCCGTGCCAAATGCCCGGCAGTTCCTGCCCCGCGTAGTAGTCGCCCCGCTCCAGCCCTTCCGCATAGTAAGACTTTGCCGCCGCCACCGACTTGCTCTGATGAATTCTTAACACAGTCCATCATAGCTGCACCACAATCTTTAGGGAATCCCCACCCCATCAAATACTTCAGCCACACTTGCCGCAATTCTCTGATTCCGACTCTCGCCCCGGCACCATCAGTGCCATTGCTGCGTTCCCCCTCCTTCGCCCGCCGCATCAATGCCCCTGACCGAGCCGGATCTCCACCACCCGGAGACGACGTTCGATCACCCATTTCGAAGACATGGAACCCGTTGCCGATTTCCACCGCAGTGGCCGATGCAATCCTCCACCTTCGCCCGCATTGCTCGACCACTCCACACCCTGCAACCGGTTCTTCCTGTTGGCGCACCCTTTGAGAAAGAGAACGACATCATCCACACACTCTAACACTCCATCAAATCCCTCCATTCAGACATCTCCTCTTAGCGCTGCTAAGAACGAAATGCCGTCAGAATATGAACGTTTATTCACTTCATCCATAAATTCACCGATCCACAGAACCTAACACTTAACGAAATGTTTACCGTTTGTTGCTATACTTTTGGGAAAAATGAGAGGACGGAATGGGTAATAGTCGAGAGACTTGGTCGGAGGCGACTACTGAAGAGATTGGATTCATGCTTGATGTTGGAGGTCGCTGTGGTGCCGATTTGGTTGAATCCAGAGTCAAGTGGGAAAGCAGATACTTGATCGTCGGGCTCGGTGAACTCATCCAGGCTCACAAGAACCGAACAACCTCGGAACAAGACTCGAAAGCGTCCATCGAGGATGAAATTCAAGACTGTATCGACAGGTTCAAAGCCGATACCTCGAAACACTTGCTATCGGCAATGAGGCTACAAGTAACCGATGAGGAAAGAGCCCTCATCGAAAGCGGCGAAGCAGCATTCGCTCCCGCTCTCGATCTCGCAAACAAGATACTTCGCGATGTTTTCCGAAGCAATGGCATGCGGCCTCCGGCGAGTCTCTCCGAGCGCCCAACTCACCTCATCAATGACGATTTTTCCCGATGGAGCGGTAGTTCGATCGAACGCTGATCGGAATATTCACATTATCTTCAGAGCTCGCAATTCTGAGGCAATCCTCTCAATCCATACATGATTGCCAGGGGCGAGCCCTAACGCAGCTCCTGCCTGCAACCATCGGCAGGCTTCCTCCACATTTCCACTACTCACATACGACCTACCCAGAAACAGGTAGGCACGACTGGGCGATTCGATAAGCGCGAAATACCCATCCCCGCGATCTTCGAAACCCTTGATATACTCCCGAAATTGTTCAATCGCAGTCTCGTGCTTACCACTCAAATAGGATACGATTCCCTCAAACAACAGTAGAAACCAATCAGCATTCGGCCATTCGGCTCTCCGCTCTCGTAGCCCGGCAATCGCCTCTGCGGTTCCGGCAAATTCCCCGACGCAACCCTTCACTTCCACCTCAAGCGTCCACACGCTTGCTACCCATCGTTGCGCCCTCCTGCGGCGTGGATTCGATTCGTTGTCAAGCGCCATGAATTTCTCCCTCCCGGACCGGAGAATGTTCAATACCAGATCTGAATCACTCATTCCCCACAGATACCTGAAGTAATACTCTACGCAGAGACTAATCCACCCCCCCGTTTCATCGCCGGCTTGGAAGGCAACATCGGCACTATCACTAAGATACTGCACACTTGCCAAACGATCTCCGCGCAGGAAGTTCACATAGCCCAGCTCATACAACAGCAGAGCCCGATCCCCATTTCCTTCGCCACTTTCCCGATGCTCGGACACCACCTCGGACAGTGCCGCCGAGGCCTTGTCCAGTTCCCCCGCACGACGTGCCAGGCTCGCTTGCATTACGAGCACCCTGCGGCGCAGCTCAGCATCTTCGAGCGATTTCCCCTCATTGACCAGGAAATCGATCAAGCCGGACCACAATCCTGTGCGATCCTTCAGCTCAAGATGCGCCTGCACCTCATCCAGGCTCAACTGATGCTTCAAGCCCGTTTGCTCCTCAAAACAGAATTTGCCAAGAATCGCGGCGAGTGCCGGTGCGTTGGGTTTGCCCTCCCAATAGACGAACGCCTGATAGATGCCGTTCAGTGCATGTGCTTCGTCGTAGTGACTGAGAGCAAGCTCCAGAAACTCCCGGACTTGCTGTTCGGTAGAAAAACATCTTTTTGCCAGCTCGTCGTTCATCGAATTGAATTGCATCCAATCACCAATTCTCCACTTTTTTCCCATCTCCAGATCTCCGTCGTACAAGCTGGGCTCAACCAAGGGCGATGGCTTCAACATGACATGAAGTGTAACCAGTTTTTCTCAATTCTACTACGGCATTCAACCGTGTCCGGCAACTCCGCTCGGGTGCGGAGCCATTCTTGAAAGTGTGAGTGGTAGAAACGGAACGCCTTTACCAGACCTGACCGATCGAACATTTCGCCTGAAATCGGTTCCATGAGCAAAAACGCAGACTTCTCACGCAACAACTCCTGGGCTCTTAGCATTCCTAGTTCAGCAATGGTCGCTATCTGAGCGGTCGGAAGTACACGCGTTGCGAACATCAGCGCGAGCATGAGGCGCATTTGCTCGTTGCATCCGTCCGCAGCACCTTGTGACTGCATCCGAGACAGATGGAGTTCGTAATACTGTTCTAGAGTCTTCGGAATCTCTGAGAGCCCTGTAAAGTTCGCCTTGCCACTTATGTCCAGCAAGTCCGCAATGACATACTTCAAATACATGAAATTGCCTTCGCTCCGATCAGCCAACTGTTTGGCAATGTTGTCGGGTTCTTCTCCCGTTTCACGTGCAAATAGAGCGATTCGTTCCGCATTGACCGAGCTTCCCAAATAGGCATCGACGTCAACACGTTGTTCCGCAGCCACACTGGTCAGATCTACCGGCAGCCACGGGCACACTTTTCGAATCTCCAAATCGTGCAATGCACTGTGCGTCGTATCACCATCAACCCTCTCAGTTGTGAGGACAAAAATACCCTGAGACAGTTCCAGAGGAAAGGGAAGCCCCGATCGGTAGTTGGGATCTTCATCCAGGGCATCGACTACAATGACAACTGGGACGCCTTCTCGCTTCGACTCTTCCGACAAGAGACGAAAGAGTCTCGAAACGTAGGCGCGTTCCTCGGTGCGATCCTCAGGGATCGGTTCGAGCTGGCACTTCAGCCGAATCTGCATCTGGGATCGCAGTATTTCTGCAAAAGAACGATACCGGGAACTTCGCTGAAAAAAGTAGTGGTAGTAACTCCGCTCCCGCACCGCCTTGGCGCTCAACGCGGTTTTGCCCCACCCAGGAGGTGCCATGATATGGAAATAGCCGCGAGAATCATTGTACGCATACTGACTCTCAATGAACCCGTCTAACAGAGGCCACACCCAGTCGCGACCGGAAAAATTGGTCAATGCGTTCTCAAGCAAATGGATAAACTCGTCCTCGAAGCCAGCCACCGGCGCTTCCAGAGCGTCGCGAATCACAGTTGGGATCCGGTAGTGCTCCCATGTCTGAACGCCACGTTCCGCGACTCCACGCTTTTCATTCTGCTGGGACTCAACGATACGAATCGCAGCCTTCTTTATTTGCTCGAAAGAAGCTGCACCAAACGTCCCCTGCCTGCCGTCGGGGCTGGCTACGGTGACCCTGATAATCTCTGGAGCAACCTTACTGCAACTCCAGAACACGGTTGGCTTCGATCCCGCAGTCGGGTCGTTCGTTAATTTAAGTTTTCCTGCCTTGATGACTTCGTTTCGTACCATCAGTTCCATCAGCTCGTCGCCCAGCAAATCGTAGAGCCATCCAGTCCGGCTATTCTTCTTCTGCACGAGCATATCTCGCAGCGAACTCGCTGGTGTATTCGTACCGCCATCAATAACAGGTACCGTGCCTGTAAGCTGCCCTGATCGATTCTTGATCACCACTACCAACAGAAAATAGACGAACGCCCAAAACCCGCCTCTCAGCCTCTTGTCCGTCGTAAGGAGTTTTGCCCCAACCGGAACTCCCGCTCTCTGGACGCATATCCACAAAAGTTCCAACCGCTCGTCCAGCCGAATCTCGATCACACTTTGCAATTTTGTGCCTGCCATTCTGGAATGGCTTATAGCGGGTTCTGGATGTCTTCCAAAGACATTTTGGAGTGTTTGTAGGGTTTTTTGATCATCTATCGTAAGTCACTTACTTTAAAAGCAATACAAGAAGCACTTCCGTGGCGGTGATATGAATAAATCGTCATTCCCACCATCCAGCCCGACTCCAGAAGATCGGGATCACACCCACATCGATCGCTATGTGCTGCTCGAATGCCTCTACCTCAACTACGCTGAAATTCTCAAGCGGTACCTGCAATCGACTCTCCCGTTTCTCTCGTGGGAAGAATGCGAAGACTGTGTCCATGAGCTGTTCCTTACGCTTGCTGTCGAAGGATGCCAGCTGCTCGGAGAACTCACCTTATGGAGTCTCATGAAGCACGCCCGGCGGACGGCATCGCGTCGGCTGCGCGCGAGCCGACGCGTCAAGCGGGGCGGACGCCTGTTCCGCGAACCTGACGATATCAGCGAGCTCGCAGTCGACATCCCGTCTCCCCACGCAATCGACGTCTGGATCGCAGTGCATGACATCGCAAACCTGCTCGATCGATTTGACCTGTCGAGACTCTCGATCAAAGAGCATCTGATTTTGCAGATCGTGAAAGAGAAGCTTCCACAATCACTGGGCCCAAGGGAAATTCTAAATCTGATGCCCGCAGAACACGCGGCACTTTTCGCACCTAGGAACCCCGTATCGGATCCCGACCTCTGTACTGTGCGTGAGGTAACCCGGCGGCGGGGAGAGTTACGCAAAAAGCTTCAAGAGTTTTTTGTTGAGGATTTGGGCAACTAGCGGGCCTTCGGCGCATTCCACATTAGAACCGACCAATCAGATCAACGCCAACCAAGCAAAACAATGAACCAATCCTTTGTCTATTCACTACTCTTCCTCGCCCAAGCTACCGACCTTAACGCCGCCCTTAGTAAGATCGTTGGCCTGGTGAGCGCCATTTCAATGGTCATCACATTCATCGCAATCGTCCTTGCTGGAATCATGGTTATTATGGGAAGAACGGAATTTATTAAGCACGCTCTTGTGGGGGCTTTTTTGTCAGGCACCGCTTGGATCCTGACAAAATCCATATTTTCCATAACTGGCACCACCACTGGAATTGACTTTCAAAACTTCTGATGCCATGCAACCATCACGACGCATCCATCCGGCGAATAACGGACGCATCTCGGAGCCGGTGCTCTGGGGATTTGAAGGCAGGGAACTGCTCATTGTCACTGCTGGCTTTGGCATTTCGCTCGCCTGCTTCCGTTTCCTTTACGCCACGCAGCAATGGAACGCTGTCCCGGCTCTGGCGGTTGCCGCGCTTCCTTTGGTCGCGGCAATCGCCTGGATTCTGCTGCTGGTTTCCGGCAAGCCGAAGCGCCACGCAGGCGAGTGCCTGGAGTGGCTGCTGCTGCGCATCCAGTGCCGCAGCGATCTGCCCGCGACGTTCCTGTCACCCACGACCTCCACTCAACATCAACACCCCATTCTCGATACTCATGAATCTTAAAACGGACGGCTA
>JAGROY010000266.1 GCA_020439995.1 Verrucomicrobiia bacterium | reverse complement strand
GAGGAAAGTCCGGGCTCCATAGAGCAAAGTGCCAGGTAATGCCTGGGAAACGTAAGTTTACGGAAAGTGCCACAGAAAATATACCGCCTGGCTCGTCCAGGTAAGGGTGAAATGGCGAGGTAAAAGCTCACCGCTCCAAGGGCAACTGAGGAGGCAGGGCAAACCCCACACGGTGCAAGACAGAACAGAAGGAACGGGCCGCCTGCCCGGTTCCGGCAGCAATGCCGGTATGACTTCGGGTAATAGTCGCACCCGGTTTACCGGGAGCTTCACTTTTTGTGGGGCTAGATAAATGACCATTGATCCAGAGGCGTCCAGGCGCTTCCGGGGGACAAAATCCGGCTTACGAAGACTCGCATTCCTGGCTCATAATTCAAAATCGCAAATTCCTCATCCGCGTTTGGCATCCTGAGAAACGGGTGCCTGACGCGGCGCGATATGGCGAGTGGTATCACGCCCCTCTCCTATTTGGGTGCCCCATGGTAGACGATCGACCCTCCAGCGTAGCTCAGATACGCCTTTGCTTCCTGGACATCGGTGGGCATTAGGTCGGAAACTTGGAATTTCATGTCGCCAAAGATGCCCACGCCATTGGCAGTTCCGTCGATCACGATGGATACGGCAGCGTCGACGTCTGCGGCGGCAGCAATTGTCAAATCCCCAGACGCCTGAGCGGCGGTGGAGATCAGCGCTATAGTCTGTGCATTCCTGCGAGCCTTGATTTCCTGAGCGCCACGAGTGACATTACGATAGTGGCCGAACGCGACGGCAGCCAAAATCCCTATAACAGCAATCACCACAATAAGCTCCACAAGAGAGAAGCCGCGCAGTTTTTTACTTCGGGAGTTTGGCGCCATGAGGAGATTCATAAAATGTGATTAATATATTGAGTATAATTTACAAAACAATCGAAATTTAAAGGTCTAAAGCGATTTACCAGAACAACGAAATCCTGCTTCGAAGGATCCAAACAGCTTTTCCACTTGAACCCGGTCGTGTAGCTGCTTATCCACTTGCTGACATCGCTTTTGGACATATCTATTCGAGGAGGCTGCAGGACACACCACTTCCTGCCACCTCCTTTTGTGTTCCAGAGCGCAGAATTACGAACATGAGCATCCGAAAAGCACTAATCTCCGTTTCCGACAAAACGGGCCTTGAAGACTTCGCGCAGAAACTGATCGAACTCGGTGTCGAGATTCTTTCGACTGGCGGCACTGCGACCTTTCTCCGCGAAGCCGGGATCGAAGTCACCGATGTTTCAGACTACACCGGTTTCCCCGAGCTGTTCGATGGGCGGGTGAAAACCCTTCATCCAAAGGTGCACGGCGGACTCCTCCAGCTGCGTGGAGACAAGAAACATCAGGAGCAGGCCAAGGAGAACGACATTCCGGCAATCGACTTGCTGGTGGTGAATCTCTACCCGTTCGAACAGACGGTGGCAAAGGAAGGGGTCACGCTGGATGAAGCCATTGCTCAGATCGACATCGGAGGGCCGGCATTATTGCGGGCAGGTGCCAAGAATTACAAAGATGTGACCATCATCGTCGATCCTGCTGACTACGGAAAAGTAGCGGCGGAGATGGAATCGCACGAAGGTGCAACCAGCTTGAAGATGCGGGAGGAACTGGCAATCAAAGTCTTTCAGCGCACGGGCCAGTACGACCGGGCGATCGCTACCTTCCTGAATAACGAGCAGGAAACAGAAAGCGTCTTCAGTATCAGCCTTCCCCTCGCCTGCCACCTGCGCTATGGGGACAATCCACACCAGGAAGCGAATCTTTACGGCAACTTCAACGAGCTATTCACCCAGCTCCACGGCAAGGATCTCTCCTACACAAATGTCCTCGATATCCAGGCCGCAGCAGACTTGGTGTCCGAATTCCGGCGACCTACCGTCGCCATTTTAAAACACACCAATCCTTGTGGCGTCGGCTGCGATGAGGATGATTTACGTGAAGCGTGGGAAAAGGCTTTTGAAACAGATCGGCAAGCGCCGTTCGGCGGCGTCATTGTGTGCAATCGCCCGATGACCGAGAGTCTGGCCAGAGTGATCTGTGGAATTTTCACCGATGTCATCATTGCCCCTGGCTACGAAGCCGAAGCGCGGGCGATGCTGCAGAAAAAGAAGAACCTGCGCCTGATCCAGGTGGCAAATGGCTACGCGGATCTTGTGAAAGACGAGAAAGTAGTGCGTTCAGCACCCGGCGGAGTCATGGTCATGGACAACGATCGTAAAACCCTTGGCCTGACGAACCTGGAGGAGAAAGTGAAAACCAAACGGCCGCCCAGCAAGGACGAGCTTGAGGCGATGCGCTTTGCCTGGCGCGTCGTTCGCCATGTGAAATCCAATGCGATCGTATTTTGCGGTAAAGACCGGACGCTGGGCATTGGTGCCGGGCAAATGTCCCGCGTTGATTCCGTTCGCCTGGCCGTCTGGAAAGCGCAGCAGGCAGGACTCTCGCTTGAAGGAAGCGCTGTCGGCAGCGACGCCATGTTCCCCTTTGCCGACGGCCTCATCGCCGCTGCAGAAGCCGGAGCAACCGCCGCCATCCAGCCTGGAGGCTCCGTCCGCGACGATGAAGTGATCGAAGCGGCCAACGAGCGCGAGGTGGCCATGATCTTCACCGGACACCGGCATTTCCTGCATTGATGGATTTGTAGCGGGGCGGCCCTCTTGGCAGGTTAGGGGTAAGTTTGAGTTTTTCGGATTCCACCCACCCGGGAGACATGGTAGGACTCTACCATGATTCGAAATACTCCCGCCCTTCTCATCTTCCAGTGTCTCGGAGCAGCCATTGGCCTCTCACTCGCTCATGACGCTGCCGCCGATCCGCTCCGGGCGGTAGCGGATGAAAAGGGAGAGCAGATCTCAGTTTTTCGCGATGGAGGGCAGACGCCGGTTCTCACGCAGAATGCTAAGCCTGATTTTCGCCCATTTCTCCACCCGATCACAGCTCCAGACGGCAAAGGAATCCTCACAGAATACAGCCCCGGGCACCACAAGCATCAGACTGGGATCTACTGGGGCTTCACGCGAGTCAACGACCGGGACTACTTTCACCATCCCGAGGGCGACTACTGGAAACGACGCGACGCAAAGGTACTGGAAGCTGCGGGTGATGTCGTGAAGTGGCAAACCGTATACGATCTTCTTGGCGAAGACGGAACGGCTGTCATGACCGAAACACAGACGTGGACCATGCGGGACGAAGGCCACCGCTACCTGCTCGACCTCGAGTGGAAAGGACAAGCGCTGACCGATGTCACGATTGGTAAATATGACTACGGCGGTCTCTTTGTAAGGATGCCCTGGAAAGAAGGGATGAGGGGCGAAGTGGCGAATGCCGCACGGGAGACGGGCGCTCGCGCCGAGGGTCGGCGGGCCATGTGGCTGGACGTTGGACTGCAAGTAGACGGACGGGACGATGCCGCGCACATTGCGATTTTCGACCATCCAGAGAATGGCGGATTCCCCCAGCCATGGCGCGTCGATGACCAGTTCGGCGTTGGGCCAGTCAGGGCCAGGCTTGGCGACTGGACGATCAGCAGAGGTGCAACCGAAACCATCAAGCATCGACTGATCGCTTACTCCGGCGGCCTCGACGACACGGCACTGACCGAAGAATGGAAGCGCTTCAGCGGGCAGGGCGGAACGTGGTCGCTCTGGGGAATCGCGCAGCAGGAAGGACGACGCGCTGAGTTTTTGACGCCACAGAAAGCGGTCGAATCGATGACGCTCATCGATGGCTATGAGGTCAACGCCTTTGCCAACGAGCCGATGATCACCCAGCCGATGGCGTTCTGCTGGGATGATCGGGGGCGCATGTGGATTGCAGAGAACCGCGACTACGAAGACCGCGGCAAGGGCTTCTCCAACTTTGGTGACAGCCGGATCCTGATCCTCGAAGACACCGATCACGACGGGGTGGCCGACAGTCGCAAGGTGTTTCTGGAAGGCATCCCCTTCCCTTCAGCGATAGCCATCGGGATGGATGGCCTGTGGCTGGGCGCGCCGCCAAATCTCCTGTTCGTCCCCGATCGCGATGGTGACGACAAAGCGGATATGGATGACATCGAAGTGCGCCTGACCGGCTGGGGCATCCGCGACCGCCATGAGACACTCAACAGTTTTCACTGGGGGCCCGACGGCTGGCTGTATGGTCTGCAGGGATACGCGACATCTTCAAAAGTGGGCAAGCCTGTCGGCGATGGCCGTATTCTCAAACACAAGGATCCATTTCCAGAGAACATCGAACTGGCCGATGGTGGAGTCGAAATCAACGGTGGAGTCTGGCGCTACCACCCTACGAAAGATCGCTTCGAAGTAGTCGCGCACGGCTTCAGCAACCCATGGGGCATCGACTACGATTCCAAAGGCCAGCTGTTCATCAGCGCCTGCGTGATCCCCCACCTCTGGCACGTCGTCCAGGGCGGAATCTTTCACCGGCAAGGCGGCAAACACTACAATCCTTACGCCTACAGCGATATTCGCACCATTGCCGACCATCGCCACCGCTCGGCACATGGAGGCCTGCGCGTTTATCAAAGTGATGCCTTCCCTGAATCCCAGCGTGGCAGGATGTTCATGGCCAACATCCACGAGCACGCGCTGCTTACCGACTACGTGACTCCAGCTGGCTCAGGTTTTGTCGGCAGGCATGGTGATGAATTCCTGCTCGCGAACAATGCACAATGGATCGGCTTCAGCGTTGAGATTGGACCGGAAGGTGCGGTGTATGTGTTAGACTGGCATGATGGGGATATCTGCGGCATGGACACATTGAACAAAGACACTGGTCGCGTGTTCCGCATTACGCCAGAGCACTCGCTGGCAGAAAACTGGACGGGACGCTACGACGATGTGGCCAAGCTTCCGGATGCGGAACTCGTGGGGCTGCAGAAAAGCAAGAGTGACTGGCACGCCCGCCGTGCCCGCATCGTGCTACATAACCGGGCAAACAAAAACCAGCTGGCCGATGGCACCCACGCAGCACTGCGCGAGATTTTCTGGACGAGCGCCAACAGCGACCACCGCCTTCGCGCCATGTGGGCGCTCCACGTCACTGCCGGTCTCAACGAAGGCAACCTTCTGGTGGCGCTGAACGATCATGATCCTCACGTCCGCGCCTGGGCCATCCAGTTGCTGTGCGAAGATATGGCACCATCGACGGTGGCTCGCGAGAAATTTGCTGAGATGGCCCGCTCGGAGAAATCGGCGGTGGTACGCCTCTACCTTGCCTCCGCCCTGCAGCGGATGGATATCGAAAGCCGCTGGGCCATTGCCGAAGGCCTGGTCGCCCACGCGGAAGATGCCGATGATCACAACATCCCGCACATGGTCTGGTTCGGAATCGAGCCAGCAGTGCCCAAAGACCCGATCCGCGCCCTGCAGCTTGCTTCTGTCTGTGAGATCCCAATGGTCTCGCAGTACATCGCTCGCCGACTCGCAGATGCGAACGCGCTCGACCCTCTCGTCGCTGCACTTGGCAGACTTTCCAAGGCCCAGGAAGGCTTGCTCAAAGGCATGCGTGACGGACTGGAAGGCCGCACGGAAACCAAGGCACCAGCAAATTGGGAATCGATCTACGATCGCCTTCAGGGCTCGAACAACAGTGGGCGCATGGCAATGGAGCTGGCGCAACAATTTGGCGATTCCTCCGCCGCCGAATCCATGCTCAAGACCTTGATCGATCAAACGGCCACCACGGACGCACGGCAACAAGCGTTACGGCAACTCGCCGCGCAACAGCGCCCGGAAGTGGCTGACCATTTGATCGCACTGCTGGACGACGATGCCATGCGCACGGAGGCGATCCGTGCATTGGCCGCCTACGACGATCAAAGACTGTCCGCCGCGCTTCTGTCCCGTTATTCCAAGTTCACTGCCGCTGAGAAGCTGGATGCCGTCCAGTCTCTCGCCGCTCGGGCAAAGTCGGGCTGGGAACTGACCAAGGCGATCAAGAGTGGTGCCGTTCCAAAGACGGAAGTTCCCGCATACGTCGCCCGTCAACTCCGGCGTGTGGTTGGCAATGGTTTCGTCGAAGTGTGGGGCCCCATCGATGCCATCAACGCCGACAAGGAAGCAGCCTACAAAAAGTATCGTGAGTTGCTCACAGACGAAACGGTCGCAAAAGCCGATCCTGGAAAAGGGAGAGCGATCTTTCAGCGCACCTGCGCCGCCTGCCACAAGCTTTACGAAACCGGAGGCGCCATCGGCCCAGAGCTCACTGGCTCAAACCGGGCAAATCTTGACTACATTCTTGCCAACATCATCGAGCCAAGCGCTGAGATTCCCGAAGGCTACCGCATGGTTCTCATCACTACCCGCGACGGACGCACCTACGCGGGCAATGTCGCGGGTGAGACTGATCGGCAATTGAGCCTGCGCGTCGTTGGCCAGGCCGAACCAGTTGCGCTGTCGAAGGCCGATATCCAGTCCCGTGACGTCGCGCCCGTTTCGATGATGCCCGAAGGCCTGCTCGGTACACTAAGTGATGCGGAGGTCGTCAATTTGATCTCCTATCTGCGCACGACCGAGCAAGTGGAGGCCGAATAAGATGGCCACCCACGACGCAATCATTGAGTGGCAGCAAAACGAAGGCGATGTCTTCCTCAAGGGCCGCTATTCGCGCGAGCACACGTGGAAGTTTGGTGGTGGCATCGAACTGCTCGCATCTCCCTCTCCAGTCGTGGTGCCGGTGCCCTTTTCGAATCCCTCAGCAGTCGATCCGGAGGAGGCATTCGTCGCATCGATCGCCAGCTGCCACATGCTGACCTTCCTGTATGTTGCGTCCCGAAACGGTTACGATATCTTGAGCTACTCAGACCATGCTGAGGGCGTCATGACAAAAGGCGCCAATGGTGTTCCCTGGGTAAGCCTGGTAACTCTCAGACCAGAAATTGTTTATCACACAGAAACGATTCCTGACCGGGCCGCAGAGCAAAAGCTGCACGAAGATGCCCACCACCAGTGCTTCATCGCCAACTCCGTAAAGACCGAGATTCGCGTGGAATTGCCTCAATCCACCAGCGCAGGCTGAAGTTTTGCTGGTTACCATCGCCCATACTAGGAGTAGAAAATGTTCGTTCTTCCTGGTTGCCAACGCGCCTGGCAATCATCTATGGTTCACTCGAAATGCAGAGGAAACGTCAGGTTGTCATGGCTCTTGTCGGCCTGTTCCTTGGAGTCGGGTTGGGACTTGCAGCAACCAGAGTTTCGTCGTCAACGAAGTGCGCAAATAACGACGGGCTTTCTGCAGGGAAATCATCTGCAGGCTCAGTAGCGGAACAACCTTCGGAGAAGCCTCTTGCGCCGCAATCTGTTTCGGACGCGGCTTCGGAGCCCTCTGGAAAAATCAGGGTAGCGACGGGGGCCGCCGTGGCGATTCTGGGTGAGGATCCGATAGGGCTCCTCGATGCTCTGCTGACTGCCACTCCCGGTGACATGGCCAGCATTCTGCAGAGGATTCAACGCCTGACTGGCTATCAACAAATGCTGATTGCGCCACATCTCCTTGGAGTCTGGCAGGAACTTGACGCCCAAGCGGCAGCTCGGGCCATTGGGGAAATCTCAGCGTACAGCGACATCCGATCTGTGCTAGCCGACAGCGAACAGCAGCGACTCATGGACTTGCTGAAAACGGACCCAATGGCGGCATGGGCACAGATCGATGAGAACACTCTGGGAACTCGTGCAGCATCGACGAGAGAGGCCATTTTGATGGCGATTGCGAAGGAAAACCCTGAGCAAGCGCTGGAGATGTCCGCGGGCAGTTTTGATGCGGCGGTATTCGAGCAAATCGCCAGCGCAGATCCCAAGCGCGCACTGACAATGCTTGAAACTTCCCCTCCTTCAACTTCTCCGGCAAAGCTACAGCGACTGCTTGCTGCCATTGCCCGTGGATGGGCAAAGATAGACTTGGATGCGTCCACAGCATGGGCGAGTGAGAACATCACATCGCCTACAGCACGCACGGACTGGTTGAACGAGATCCTGGCACAACACGATCCAGCAGCTGCAATCCCTCACGCATTCTCAGCTGGCTTTGTGCGCGGGCCGGACAGTGCCGAGAACCTTGGCTACCGCCTCCGCAGCTGGTTGCGCGATGATAGGGCTAAAGCGCTGGCGTGGCTTGATAGCCTGCCCGACTCTCGTATCCGCAACACGATCATCTGCGCGGCAGGCAAAGGACTGTATGGCCCAAATGAGGCAACACTGGGGCTTTCGCTTTTAAGTCAGTTGCCCGGCGCGACCAGTCAGGAACGAAACTCAAAGTCAGATGCAATGAAGCGGGTTGCACGCATTTGGATGAAGGAGGACGCTGAGACAGCGAGGAATTGGATGACTGAAAATTTGAGCACTGCCGATGCCACATCACTGATTTCTGAATTTTCCGGAGAGTGGGCAAGGAGTGACTGGCCAGGTGTCGAGACCTGGTTTCGACACCTGTCTCCAGAGGATCAACCGAAAGCGGCCCAACACCTCGGAGAACACTTCTCGCGTATCGATCCAGACGCAGCACTCTCCTGGTTGGCGGACCTCCCAAAAGAAGCTAAACTGTCCGCACGATCAGCGATGGTTGAAGCACTGCCTTTTGAAAAAGCGATCGCCATGATTTCCGCAGTTGTTACACCAGGAGAACGAGACTTGGGGATCTATCGACTCAAAAACAGACTCCGTTCACTGGATATTCGCGAATTCCGTTCACTGGTGGAAAGCGATGCAATTGATTCGCTTGGATTTCGGAGTGAGATCGAAGGACGGCTCGCGCACTTCGGGCCGGAAGCATTGACGAGCATCGCGCCATCGATACAAGACGAATCTCTTCGAGCCACGGCATACCTCATTGCCGCCAAAACCATGGCAAGAGCGGATCCCGACGCTGGCAGAGCCATACTCATCGGTGCTGTCGTACCGGAAGCGACCAGGCAAGCAATTCTTGCAGAATTCGATACTGCGCTGGTATCACCATCAGTCCAAGGAGGTGAGGCACCATGATCTCCTTGGGACGATACGATGATTGGGGTACCTTGTTAGTGGCTGCGATTATCGGTTTCACCGCCACATATAAAATGGGAATGATGCGAACCGTGCCATCTTCTAATTCTAAGATCCAGCCCTCCCCTATTCTGAGTGGCGCTCATCCTGCCTCCGCTGAGGCGCAACCGCTTTCACTGGAGGAAGCAGAAAGGGCATTTGATGCGACCACAGATCGCGGCAAACTCCGGTGGACGCGGTGGGTGCTTGCCCGTGCGAGCGCAACCGACCTCCCCACCCTCTGGGAGCGCTTTTCGAACGACAGAATCACTGAACATTTACTACACCATGCAATTCTCGCCCGCTGGAGCCAGGTCGATCCTGAGGGAGGAATCGCCTATCTCCGCGACACGAACGATCGAAACCTCCAGCCATTCAACGGCAGGGCTCGCTGGGCACTGTTTGGGCTCTACCTTGCGCAGAACTACGAACGGGCGGAGACGTCGCCGCAACGTTCAGGTAACAATCAACACTATGGTCTGAAGTTTCTCTATGGGCACGCGGGCGGACAGTTCCTGTGCGAGAACATCGAACCCCATCTTGAGGAAGACAGTCGCTACAGGCTGACTGGGCTCTACGACTTCACCAGGTCGAAACCAGGAGCAGCCTTGGCATGGGCGAAAGGGCTCACGCAACCTCTCAAAAGAATGGATGCCGTCTTGTCCGTGTTGGAACAAAGTGATCCGCTCGCCGGACTGGATTACCTGGCGAAGTTGCCACCATCGGACAGCAGGAAGATTCGTCGTGAAGAAATGTTGCGAACGCTGGCGACGGTAGATCTTGACGCAGCACTGGCGCGAGTTGGAGAAAGTGAACCTGAATTGATCAATCAATGCGTGACAGCTCATGTCACCAAGCTTACTGAAAGTAACCGATTTCGCGAGGCACTGAGGTTGCTCCCAGCAGAGGAGGACGATGTTAGGAATAACCTATTCGGACAATGGGTCTTGAACGATGAGGCTGCCAGCCTTGCCTTTTTAGATGCCTTGGCCAAGGAGGATCCTCATCGTTTATCGTTGGCTCGTTCCGCCATTTCCTCACTGAGCGAAAGTAACCCGGCTGAGGCATGGCAGAGACTCAACGAGATGACGGACCCAGGAACCTACACTACTCCTCGGGCATCAGCTGCAGGGAACCTCTACCGTGCCAATCCAGAAGGAACCGTTTCGCTGGTCGAGGCGCTGCCACTTGAGGAAGATCGACTCGCCGCGTGGAGCGGCATCATTGCTGTCGAAGCTGAACGTGATCCCTTACAGGCGATGCCCCTGGTAGACGCTTTGCCCGAATCCCCGGCACGTGAAATGGCAGCGGAGAACGTCCTCCGCCGCTGTCTGTCCGTCGACCGCAAAGCGGCAATCGAATGGGCCATGCAGCAACAACCCGGTAAGACTGCGGATCGAATGTTCGAACAGCTCTCACAAGAGGACAGCTATGCCCAACCTGCAGAGAGCCTGGAATGGGCTGCGGCAATTGGGGATCCTGAACAGCGGGAAGCGGCCGCCGCTCGGGTTCTTTTCGACACACACCAATCAGATGAATACGGGCTTTCGACGAATGAGCGCCTACACTTCATCGACCAATCCAGCCTCCCTGAAGACACCAAAACCCTGCTCCGCAGGAGAGTCGAAAATCAGTAGAACCGTGCTACGGAATTTTGCGAAACACGGTGCAATTGAGCGCGATTTCCAGCGCCACGGCAATGAGAGCGGCGAGCGCGAACGGGATGAACAGCTCCTTGTAGTCCATGAACCGGATTGATTCGATCTCGCTTCGCTCCAATTCATCGATCGAGCTGTAAACGTCTTTGAGCGCCTTGGCATTCTGGGCTTCGAAGAAGCGGCCACCGGTTTCTTCTGCGATAGCGCGCAGTGTGCTGGTGTCCATTTCCTGCCCCTGCCCCAGGCTCAGGAAGGTTCCGAAGATACTGTCACGCGACTGGATGGCCTCGCCTCCGCCCACGGCAATCGTGTAAATCTTGATCCCCCATTCCTTCGCCAGCTTCGCAGCGGCAATGGGATCGCGCTCACCTGCGGTCTGCATTCCATCGGTGAGGAGAATCATGATTTTGCTTTCGATGTGATAGCGGTCGGTTCGATCGGGGGCCTGAGCCGCCATCACTTCCTCCGCCGTCTTGAGTCGTGCCGAAGCGAGCGCTACCGCATCGCCAATTGCGGTGCCGTCTTCTTCGGAGCGCGATTGCGCAAGGTGCACGGTCTCGAGGAACCGTGGGAGCGCGCCATGAGCGAGCGTCAGGGGACACACGGTGTCTGGATAGCGAGCGAAGGAAATCATGCCAACGAGGTCACTGCCTCTGCCCTTGAGATCGTCGCCATCGCCCAGCACAAAGGTCTCGAAAACTTTTTTGACGACTTCCAGACGGTTCATCCTTTGCCCATCGTACACCATCTCCTGGCCCATGGAACTGGATCGGTCGACGACCATCTCGATGGCGATCCCCTTGTTCAAATCGCGCACTTTTTCCAGGCCTTTCTGCGGGCGAGCAATAGCGACAATGATGAAGACCAGTGCTAGTGCACGTAGAACGCCCGGTAAAAATGCAAGCCGCTGGCGTAGCGAGCGCCCTGACTTGGCCGCGTTCTTCGTCCAGGAAAAGCGGATCGCGCCAGTTCGGCTGGCAAATTTCCGGTTACGCAGCCACCACAGCAGAGGCAGCAGTGCCAGTAAGAGGAATGCCCATGGAAATTGAAATGTCATGTCTGTGCAGCTGCCGGTTGAGGTGTCTCCTCTGCCACCGTGGATGCCTCGGATTGCGTTTCAATGATAAAGTGCTTACAGGAATCGAATGTGCGCTGGATGTCTTCCGTGGTAGGAGAATGGTCGGCAAATTTCACCAGATCACAGTGCTGGAGGAACTCCCGCAGCGAGACCTGATACACCGGCGGAAGCTTTGGGCTGCTCCGCAGCTCGGCCAGGAACTCTTCCGTGGTTTGCTCCGGGGCATGAAGGCCAAAGCGGTTCTCAATGTAACGCCGCAGGATGTCGGAGATCCGCTGGTAAAACATTTTGATCTCCCCTTTCCGAGGGAGGTCATCAGCGACGAGTTGCTCCAGCTGCTGGAATGCCAGCTCGTGCGCAGGCACGGGCAGAGGGGTGAAAACCTCCTTCTTCTTTCGGCGCACCAGCCAGATGGCTGCGCCTGCGATCAATGCCAGCGCAGCAATGCCTCCGCCGATCTTTGCCCCAAGCCCTGCGATACCTGGCTTTTCCAGACTTACCGGCGGAGCGATCTCATGAATCACCAGGGACGCCTTGTTTTCATCCAGCAGCGAGCGCACGGTCAGCTTTAAGGGCTCCGTTTCCAAGGTGTGTTCCTCGCTCGCGTCTGCAACAGCATCTGGAGATGTGGACTTCCTGGCAAAGCTGAACTTCATCGGCGGGATCTCATAGTCGCCCGACAGGAATGGCTCCAACTCGTAGGTGCGTACCGTTTGCATTCGATTGCCGTCCACCAGCTTCGGCTGGGACTCACTGAAGTCGCGAATTCCAAACTGCTCCAGTTTCTCGCCGAAGGTTGGCATATCGACTGCATAGTCCTCATCGACCGTCACCTCGAGAGCCAGCTCGATCTTGTCAGCGATGGTGGGCTCCTTGGGCGAAACACGTACGATGACCTGGAGTGGCCCGCGCTCCTGCTTCTGCTCGATACCCTCGAACTTTTTGCCGACCTCGGCCGTCCCCTCGCGATGTTCGGAGCAACTCGAAACGATTGCGCAAATTGCCAGGGCCACTGGCATCCATAAGATTCCCAGCCGCACTCTATTTATCCTCCTCTGCGGTTTTGAATCTGCTCTGGTGAATTACCACGTTGTACTCATCGCGAAGCCGATTCATCAATTGCTGCTCGGTTTCTTTTTCTTTGACGGATCGCAGTTCCTGATACACTTGGTCGCGAACGGCGTCGAACGCTTTCTGGCTGCCAGGCTGACGCTCCCTGACAAATACCAAGTGGAATCCGGCGTCTGTTTTGATCGGCTCAGGAGCCAACTTTCCAGCCGCTGTCTTGAATGCGGCGGCTACCAGTGCCTGCTCGACTCCTGCCGGAGCAGGGCGCCCGCTTTGAAGGGTTGCAGCGATCTCGCCGCCGTTCGCTTTTGTCGCCTCATCGATCGAGACCTCTGCTGCCTTCGACGCAAAGACTTCGACGCTCGCGTCCTTCAACTCTTCTGCCAGCGCCTTCGCCTGATCCTCATCTGCCACCAGAATCTGGCTGATAGAGGCGCTTTCTGGCTCGACGTAGCGCGCCTTGTTCGCTTCGTAGTAGGTGGTCAAGTCGCTCTCGACGATGTTGATCTTGCTCTCAATTTCCCGGGTCATCATCTGCTGTGCCAGGAATCCGCGCTCCATGTCCTGAAGCTGGGCACGCACTGCAGGTTCTTCGATGAGTTTTGACTCGCGTGCCTTACGATTAAGGATCTCCTGCACCACAAAGGATTGCAGAAACTGCATTCGCTGCGCGTCGGTGGAAAATTGCTTCAGCATGTTCTCCTTCTGTTGTTTGAGCTGCTCCTCCGGCATGCGCCCTGCAAACCGAGCAAGCTGATTCTCGATGCTGGCTTCCATTTGCTGATCGAGTTCAGCGCGGGTGATTTTGCGCGGGCCAATTTCAGCGATCACATCATCGTTCGCAGCAGCACCCGCATCATCCATGCTCACCCGCGATACCAGCTCCTGCTTCAGCGCGGCGAATTTGCCCATCGCTTCCAGTGACTCTTGAGCCCGGCGGCCGATTTCCGATTTCAGGCCAGAGTCCGGGTCGAGCGCTTCGCACCGGTAGTAGGCGGCCAGTGCACTTTGGAATTCGCCAGCGTCCTGATACAGCTTTCCGATCCGATACCAGATCGCCGAGGCGTCTTTTGCATCCGGCCGGGCTGTTGTGAGATAATCGAGCCATGCCTGTGCTGCTACCGCTTGCAGACCTTGTCCCTCAAGCTTCAGAGCCAGCTCCCTGCTTGCTTCGACCGATAGATCACCAGCGGACGGGGTATTTTTAGCTGGACCATCACTTTCGACACCAGTCGAGGCACCTCCCCTCATGAGGAGAATCCCCAAGTTGGCCGCTGCAAGGGCAGCGATAAGAACCATGAGAAAGACCCCCTTCCCCCCGCTCGGTGAGGAGGCGCTGGAGGGACGAGGCGGCAGTGAGAAGTCGAGTTTCTGGTCAGAATCTGTCATGGAATTGAAATGAGCCCGGGCAGACGGTGAGGAAGCGTAGGGCGAAATAGGATCTGTCTAAAGAAAGGTCTGCGATTTCCTCTGGAGTTTTACCATCAATACCTGCAACTTTTTGAGGATGCCACCCAACCACCCATTCAGCCCACTCAGCAGAAGAACCCTGCTCCAGAGCGCTTCCAGCGGCTTCGGCTGGCTTGCGCTTGCAGGTCTCATGTCCGAGCGCGCCAGGGCGGTGGCAAAAGTTCCGACGGCACCGGTGCCGCAGTTTCGCCCGCGAGCGAAGAACGTCATCCTTTGCTACATGTCCGGGGGCGTATCGCACGTCGATTCATTCGATCCGAAACCCCGCCTCACCAAAGAAGCGGGACAAGCGCTGCCGATGAAAATGGAGCGCACGCAGTTTAACAACAATGGAAAACTGATGCCCAGTCCCTGGCAGTTCCGGCGCTACGGCGAGTGCGGTACAGAAGTCAGCGATCTGTTTCCTCACATCGGTTCCTGCGCGGATGACCTGTGTGTGATCCGATCGATGACAGCGAAGTTCAGCGAGCACGCGCAGGGGAATTTTTTCATGCACACGGGCTTCCCGTTTCTCGGGCACCCCAGCGCTGGGGCATGGATGAGCTACGGACTGGGAACGGAATCCAGCGACCTGCCCGGCTACGTGGTGCTTCGCAGTGGCGAGTCGGGCATTCCCCACGGCGGACCCGCACTCTACGGCAGCGGTTTCCTGCCAGCCACGCATCAGGCCTCGATCATTCATGCCGATGGAGACACGCCGTTGCGCAATGTTAGACCAGGTACCAGTTTTTCCGCGCAGCGCAAACGGCTGGATTTCGTATCAACGTTAGACCAGCAATTTCTCGCTCAGACGGATCACAACTCCCACATCGAATCGGCAATTGCCAACTATGAGCTGGCGTTCCGAATGCAGTCTGCAGTGCCGGAACTTTGCGATATTCGCGGGGAAAGCCCCGCTACCAGGAAGCTGTACGGGCTGGATGATGCCGATGCAAAGAAGGCATCTTACGCCCGCCAGTGCCTGCTCGCGCGCCGACTGGTGGAACGTGGAGTGCGCTTTGTGGAACTCACGACGTTGGCCTACAACATTGGTGGTGGAAATGGGGCAAATCCGTGGGACCAGCACGGAGACCTGAAAAACGGGCACGGCCAGATGGGAAACCAGGTGGATCAACCGATCGCTGCACTTTTGAAAGACCTCAAGGCACGTGGCCTGCTGGATGAGACGCTGGTGATCTGGGCTGGCGAATTTGGACGCACTCCCTTCTCACAGGGAGGAAGCGGAAGGGATCACGATCCGTTTGGCTTCAGCATCTGGATGGCAGGTGGCGGGATTCGAGGTGGAATGACCTACGGCTCAACGGATGAATATGGCTACCGCGTCGCTGACGGCAAGATGACTGTCTACGATCTCTGGGCCACGGTTTTACACCAACTGGGAGTCGATCACGAAGACCTGACCTACCTGTACGCCGGACGCAATGTGCGACTCACGGACGTCCACGGAAATGTGATTCGCCAGATCCTTTCGTAGCTTCCGGCCGCCTCAACCCGAAACGACATCCGTTTCTTTGATCGGCTTGGGTGCCGGCGAATCGAGTCCGCGGCGCACAGCCCTGGCCAGGTCCTCCATCGTGTAAGGCTTGGACAGACAGTCGCTGGCACCGAGGCGCAGAACCTCTTCCACGCGCTCACTGTCGGACAATCCGGTCATGATCACGCAGCGGGTTCCTGGAGCAGTCTTTTGCACCTCGGTAAACGTGTCGAGACCGTCGAACCCGTCCTCCATGATCATATCCAGCACCATGATGTCGAACTCTTCGTGTGCCAGAACTTCAAGCGCCTCGCGTCCGCTGGGCACACATTTGGTCTTGTAGCCTTGCTGGGTCAGAATGCGATCCGTCAGCCTGCGCTGAACCTCAAAGTCGTCCACAATCAGGACTCGCTCCGTCCCGCGCAGCGACTCCTCTTCCTTCTTCTTCTCGTCTTGTCCTTCGGTCTCCTCCTTGCTTTGCTCGGCGATCTTGGATGCAACAAAATAGAGCTCAACGCGGGTTCCGCGTCCTTTACGTGAAGCAACATTCAGCACTGCTCCGTGTTCTTGAGCAACTCCGTCCACCACCGACAGGCCGAGACCAGCCGAACTACTACTACCCTGGGCTTTGGTAGTGAAGAAAGGTTCGAACATGTGACCCAACTCTTCCTTAGACATACCCTTGCCAGTGTCCCGGATACGCAGAACAACGTAGTCTCCTGGTGCTACACCACTCGGACGAGATTCTCCCTCTCCGTACTTCTGAGTGGATGCATCGACAAACAGACGACCGCCTTCTTTGTCCATCGCTTCGACTGAATTCGTGAGAAGGTTCAGGATAGCTCTGCGCAAGTGAGGTGCGGAACCATCCAGCATGAGCCCTTCCTCAAGCCGGGTTTCAAGCCGGATGCCTGGAGCATTGTCCAGCAGGCACTGGAATCCCTGGCTCTGAATACACTTCAGCACGAGCGGTTTCAGCTCAAGCATCTCGAAACTCGCCGCTTTTCGGTTTGCCATCGCCAGCAAATCCTGCGCGGCCTGCGCAGCACCAGAAGCAGACTCACGCATCATCGACAAGAGTTCGCGTCCTTCGTCATCACCTTTGGGCAGCTTTTTCGCCACCATGTCAGGAAATGCCAGAAGCGGCCCAAGAATGTTGTTCAAGTCATTGGCAACACCGCTTGCAAGCAGCCCAATCGATTCCAGTCGCTTGGCGTTTGCCAGCTCAGTCCGCTTCTCGTGCAACTCCACAGTCTGTGCCTCCACCGTTCGAAGGACGGTGTTCGCTCGGTCGACCAGCTTGCCCTGCTCGCCAGCTTCTGGGAATCGTGGTGCGCGGAAGGCGAAGTTTCCTGTCTTCACCACTTTGTCCATAACGTTCGCCATCTCGCCAATAGGTTCGAGCGATCGGGTAAGACGCTTGCGCAGAACAATGATCGTTATCCCCAGCACACTGGCAAAGATGAGGCCGGAAACCGCTGCATAGGAGGTCGTGGCCAGGTAGGCCTGGTTCATGTTGGCCTCTATGTAGAGCCAGCCTGCCGACATCCCGTCCAGATACAATGGCCGAGAGATTTGCATCCCTCCAAAGAAGTAATCGTAACTCGGCTTGCTGTTCACACTGGCTGCAGGAGCGCGACCGGAAACGAGATCCCCCTGATTCGCAACAATGGTTCGAGTTTCATCGAGTAGGGCGACGTATTCCACGCCCTCTTCCGTCTCCAGCATCGAAAGTACAGGCTTAGAATCTGCCCCCTTCTCCATCGACAAAAACGCTCCCAGTCGCTGCACCGTATCCGTTATTTTGGATTCGATCCTGTCCCTGTGATTAACCCTCTCATTCGAATACTGAAAACCGACCAGCGTGACGAACGTGACCAGAAAGGTGACTCCCACCACTTTGATCGGTTCCTTGATCAGTTGCTCTACGAGTTTAAGTTTCGAATTCATAGCCTATTGTTGGTTATCAATACATTATGCAGGGTGCCACAACGAAATGTCGACTATTCCCACAAGGTACATCCGCTACAGTAGATTGATCATTGCAAATTTACAATATTAATCATAATTATCATATCTAATTTCTTGTGATTCCCCACTCAGAATCGAGAATCGCCAGAGAAAATGGAAAAATCGTTCGGATGACCTGCATCTTTCCTAGGGATGGGACGCCAGTCTGCGTTTCCACTTTACAAGGTGACTACCAGAGACGCTCAACTTCCCATTCCATCCGATATTCCACTTGGTGGTGTCGCCCACCTTGAGAGCGTGTGCAGAGGAGACACCACCACGGCAAAAGCGGCCCTGGCAACGGAAGATTTTTCAAGCGTTGCGACCTGCCTGGCGACGATTTCCATCGGATGTTCGCTCTACGGAGCGACGCTGGGCTTGTGGCGGGCACCGCTTCAGGCAGCCTTCGTGGCGGTGAAGCTTCCGCTGCTCATCGGGCTTACGCTTATCATCAATGGAATGTTGAACGGCATGCTTGCCCTGATTCTGGGCAGCGGTCTTACATTCCGGCAAACTCTGCACGGTTGTTTAATGGGGTTCACCATTTTCTCATTGATCGTCGGATCACTCAGCCCTGTGCTTTTCTTCATGGTGATCAATGCGCCGCCTGCCACTGCTCCCGAGGCCGCACACTGGCATGCAGTATTCCTTCTGGTCAATGTGGTCACCATCGCGGGAGCGGGTATCGCAGGAAATGTCAAACTGTTCACAGTGCTACACGCATTCGCAGGCGATGCCATCGTAGCCCTTCGAGTGCTGCTGGCATGGCTCGCAGGAAATCTTTTTGTGGGTGCGCAACTGTCCTGGATTCTCCGCCCGATGATGGGCAATCCGACGCTTGAAGTCCAGTTCCTCCGGTCTCATCCGTTTGATGGAAACTTTTATCAGGATGTGCTGAACAAGTTGTGCATCGCAGGAGGTATTGATCCCGAGTCGTCGATGGGCATCGCTCTCGTGCTGACCACTGCCTGTGCGCTCCTTTGCATTCTGTGCTGGCAAATTCTTGAGCGCCGAATGCGCCATCAAATCGATCCAGCTGCAACCCAAACTGAATAGAAATCATGAATCCATCCGACCAACCACCGCCACCACTGCCAGCCGCCAAAAACGACGTCCCCCGCTTTTCGCCGATGGAGGGGGCCGACACGGTGACGGGTTTGTTTGAGACACTGCTCAAACATCCCGGCAGCATCATCCACCGCATGCACCAGGATGGAATCTTACGACCTCTGGCATGCCTGGCCGGAATCGCGATCGTCAGCTTCATTGTGTTTGGCGCTCTCATCGGCACATTTGCGCTGGGCCAACAGCTCTGGGCCGCTCCGTTGAAAATCACTCTGGGCATCGTCTTTTCAGCTCTCATCTGCCTGCCTAGCCTCTACATTTTCACCTGTCTGAGCGGCCTCTCAGCGCGCTTCTCCAGCGTTGCGGGAATTCTTGCGGCAGTGGTCGCACTGACGGGACTACTCCTTCTGGGGTTCAGTCCGGTAGTGTGGATCTTCAGCCAGTCCACCAGTTCTCCCGTCTTCATGGGCGCACTCGTCCTGATCTTCTGGATCATCTCCCTCTCAGTTGGCCTGTCGCTGCTACCGAAGATGGTGTCATTCGGAAGCACTTCAGGCAGCCCTTATCTGCGCATCTGGATCGTGATCTTCGTCATCGTTACCTTGCAAATGTCAACGTCCCTGAGGCCGCTGATCGCGCCAGAGGAAGACAGCACGTTTCTGCCAACGGAAAAGAAGTTCTTCCTGGAACACTGGGTCGATCAAATCGGCCGATGAAAAAACCAGATCAGCGCGAAACTGAGTCGCTTTCCCATACAATTGCAAAGGGCTCAGGCGCTGCAACACTCACAGTCACACCATTGCCGCTGCCGCGATCCTGATTTGCCAGATACCAGGGAGCGAAGCGTCCCTCGTAGCGCAATGGACGCACGGCTTGATCCAGCAGCACCTCTACGCCACGGGGATCGATCCGCAGTCCCTCCCCAGTCGCCTTCATCGCCGCTTCTTTGGAGGTCCACAGTCGAAAGAACAATTGCCGCTGTCCTGCACCGTCCAGTGCTTCCAGCGCCGTGATTTCCGATGGAGCAAAATACCGCCGGGCCAGCGCCAGACACTCTACCCGGCGATCGAAGCATTCCACATCCACTCCAATCTCCCGCATTGGTGCGATCCCTAACACTGCAATATCCCCTGAGTGTGAAAGATTGAACGCGACCGGACTTCCGGGAACCAGCGGCTTTCCATCTTCGCCGATAGCCAGCGGCAACTCCCGGGCCGATCCGGTACCGCAGAAGGTCGACAGCACTTCCCTGAGGAACGCCCGGCCGCGGATAAAACGATTCCGATGTTCGTCGAATCGGAACTTCCCTGCCCTTTCGTTTTCCTCCATCGTGAGCGATTCCCGGCACTGGTCCACGTCATTGCCACGCGCACCGATCTCGCACATCCAGAGATGCACGTGGCCAGGTTTCGCTTCTGCGATCGACTTCATGGCAAAACGTAGCCTCGATTCACAACTGATTCAATCGCTGCACGCACCATACCAAAAGTTGATTTTTCAATCTTTTGAGTTGACGAGCCTTCCTAAAGATTGAAAAATCAATCTATGTCAGAACTGTCGAAGCTCAGCCGCCGTGAACGTCAAATCATGGAAGTCGTCTACCGCCACGGCGAGGCAACCTTGAGCCAGATGCTTGAAGAGATCGAAGATCCACCCACTCGCGCGGCACTACGATCCATCCTCAACATCCTCGAAGACAAGAAGCATCTGAGGCATCGGAAAGAGGGACGCGAGTTTGTCTACTCGGCAACAAAATCACGCGTGGCGGAAGGCCGATCCGCATTCAACCGCATCATCGATACATTCTTCGATGGCTCGCTGGGGCAGGCATTGGCGACCCATCTGGCTTCGCCAGATGCGGACTACAGTCAGGAAGAGATCAACGATCTCATCCAACACCTGGAGCAGGCCAAGGCCACTAAGCACTCCGGAAGAACCAAGGGATAAGAAGCAAGCAACTTGAACACCATCACGGGAAGATCGTCATGAAGAACTTTACAGAATCTGCCTACACGTACTGGCCACTCATCGCCGACCACATTCTGCAGGCCACGGTCTTGCTCGGCGCAATACTCATTCTCACCCGCTTGTTGAAGCACCTGTCATCGGCACGCAAGCACGCACTGTTGCTGATGGGATTGCTGGGAATTCCACTGCTGCTACTGGTTGCCACGGTGTCACCGAGTCACTGGAAGTTGCCAGGAACCTTTGGGCAATTCGCGCCTGATTCCCTGGCTGCAAAAAGTGATCAGACACTCACTCCGATCCCTCTGCGGGTGGAATCCACGATCAATGTTGAGGCACCAGTGGGGGCATCCTCCAAATCGGTATCGATAGCAGCTGCCGCTCTTCCGCCGTCGATCCCGGAAGGATTGACGATTACATCACCCGAACCTCGCCAACCTGCTTGGCCCGCACTACTGGCTGTGGCGTGGGTGACAGGGATCGCTCTATGCCTCTTGCGGCTTGGGATCGGCTGGCTTTCGCTCCGCTTCGCAATGCGCAAGTTACATACCTGCGAGAGCCCGGAAATCATTGCACAGTACAATGAGGTGCAACGCATTCACCCAGGCCTTCCAACAACACGCCTGCTCCAGTCCTCGAATGCTTCGATGCCGATGACATTCGGATCGCTTCGCCCGTCAATCGTCATGCCCAGCGATGCCAGCCCAGATTCCGAAAAAGTATTTTGACGAAACGGTAAGCGACAACCCGGTGTTGGAGTTTCGAAAGATACAAAATGGGTTTTCCCAAAAACGCCGTGAAGGTGAGGAACTGAAGGCGAAGATTGAGCTGGTCAACGCCAGCCTTGACGAGACAGCAAGAGCCGTGCGATCTGCGATACAACTCCAGCTTGAGATACTCCTGGACGCTGAGAAAAGCAACGAAACGAACCCGGAAAGGCGTTCAATCATTCCATCGACGCCTAAGGCTTTTGAAACGCGAAACATTGGTACGATGTTCGGCTTCCTTCCTCGTTTGGTTCCACATGGATGCATTGACCTTGAGGTCAGCCTTGAGCACGTCCGCTTTCTTGGTTTTCTAAACTACGGAACGCCAATTCAATCGAACAGCAATTCCAAGATCGACAACAAAATACCAATGCCGATCTTCGAGACCAGCAAGTACTCCAGTTCAACAACAATCGAATCCGGATCGTGGATTGTCGTAACGGGACTTATCAACCGGAGCGACTCCCGACTTCGAAGCCACTAAAGATCTCGACGATTCGGAGTTCCTGGTGTTGCTCCGAGTTTCCCGAGCAGACGCTCCCTGATGTAAAGACCTACGCAAGAATCTCCTTCACCACCCGCGCGGGCTCGACACCAGTCAGGCGTTGGTCGAGGCCCTGGTATTTGAAAGTGAGGCGTTCGTGATCGACGCCGAGGCAGTGGAGGATGGTGGCGTTGAGGTCGCGAATGTGCACAGGGTTTTCGACGATGTTGTAGCAGTAGTCGTCGGTTTTGCCGAATTCGAAACCCGCCTTGATACCGCCACCAGCTGCCCACGTGGTGAAACAGCGACCGTGGTGGTCGCGACCGTAGTTATCTTTCGTCAATGATCCCTGCGAATAAATGGTGCGCCCGAATTCGCCCCCCCAGACTACCAGAGTATCGTCGAGCATTCCCCTGCGTTTGAGATCCATGACCAGCGCTGCGGATGCCTGATCCACGTCGGCACATTGGTTGCGTATCTGGCTCGGCAGGTTGCCATGTTGATCCCAGCCGCGATGGAAGAGTTGAATGAAGCGCACACCACTTTCCGCGAGCTTTCGCGCGCGCAGGCAGTTGGCGGCAAAGGTGCCGGGTTTCTTTGCATCTTCACCATACAGCTCGAATGTTGATGCTGGCTCGTTCGAGATATCGAGGATTTCCGGCGCGGCGACCTGCATGCGGAATGCCATTTCGTATTGGGCGATCCGCGCTTCAGTTTCAGGATCGCCGAACCGTTCGAGGTTTTTCCCATTCAGTTCTGCGAGTCCGTCCAAAACCACCCTTCGATCACTGCGTGAAATACCGTCGGGATTGGAAAGGTAAAGCACGGGATCGCCTGACGATCGCAATTTCACTCCCTGGTGCTGGGCCGGAAGAAAGCCGCTGCCCCAGAGCCGGGAATAGAGCGCCTGCAGGTTCCCCTTTCCTCGCGAAATCATAACGACGTAGGCCGGCATGTTCTTGTTGTCGCTGCCAAGTCCGTAGCTGAGCCAGGCACCCATGCTTGGCTTTCCGGGTTGCTGCGTACCGGTATTGATAAAGGTGATTGCGGGATCGTGATTGATCGCCTCGGTGTTCATTGACTTGATGATCGACATCTCGTCAACGATCGATGCCATATGCGGCAGCAATTCGCTAACCCAGGTGCCAGCCTTCCCGTGGCGCTTGAACTCAAACATCGGCGCTGCGCAGGGGAACGACTTTTGCCCGCTGGTCATTCCGGTAATCCGCTGCCCGTTGCGAATCGAGTCCGGCAGCTCAGTCCCATGAATCCCTGGCAGTGATTCCTTGTAGTCAAATGTATCGATGTGCGACGGCCCGCCGGACATGAACAGGTAGATCACCCGCTTTGCCTTTGGTGCCGTCACCTGTGCGGAGTGCAGGAGCGAGTTCGCGGCAGCCCGCTCACTTCCTAACAGGCTACTCAAAGCTGCCATTCCCAAGCCGCCCGCAGCGGACTGGCTCAAAAACCGGCGGCGGGAAAATTTGCGGATTTCCTCCTGGATGAGATCGTTCATTGGTCTGTGGTTTTAGTGGGGAAGAGTTGGGCGAATGCGAATATCAGCCGCGAGTCAGGAATTCGTCGAGGTTCAGGATCATATTTACCAGCACCGTCCAGGCGGCCAGGTGTGCGGAATCGATCGCCGGATCACGCGGGGCCTCGCCAGCTGTGAGATATTTCTCAGCCGCCTCTGGATTGGCCTTAAAGGATGCGAGTTGCTTCTCGAACACCCGGTGACAGGTGGCCACCTCTTCCACCGATGGCGGGCGGGAAACGGCGAGACGGAATGCCTGAATGACCCGATCAGAAAACTCGTTAGACTCACTCTTGACCAGGCGTTCTGCCAGCACGCGAGCGGCTTCGATAAACTGAACGTCATTGAGCGTCACCAGCGCCTGCAGCGGCGTGTTCGTACGGTCGCGCATGACCACACACTTCTCGCGGCTGGGAGCGTCAAAGATTGTCATGCTCGGTGCCGGGGCGGAACGTTTCCAGTAAGTATACATACTTCTGCGGTAAAGCTTGTCGCCACTGTCCCGCTTGAAGCGCAAGCCTCCATCGAGCGATACCTCGTTCCAAAGGCCGTCAGGCTGGTACGGCTTTACCCCTGGGCCGCCGACTTCATCCACTAACAATCCGCTTACGGCGAGGGCTCCGTCGCGAATGAACTCTCCCTGCAATCTGAACCGGGGCCCTCGTGCGAGCCAGCGGTTCTCGGGATCTTCTTTGCGAAGTTCAGCCGGAATCCTGGACGATTGGCGGTAGGTAGCAGACGTCACGATCTGCCGCAACGTTCGCTTGATGTCCCACCCATGCTCCATGAAATCGACGGCCATCCAATCTAGCAGCTCGGGGTGACTTGGCATTTCACCCTGGCTTCCAAAATCGGTCACCGTGCCGACCAGGCCGCGCCCGAACAGCAGCGCCCAGTAGCGGTTCACTGCCACGCGGGCCGTCAGTGGATGATCGCCGGAAACCAGCCACTGAGCCAGAGCAAGCCGATTTTTTGGAGCCCCCTCTGGCAAAGGAGGCAGAGCTGCTGGAACCCCTGGCTCCACAGGCTCGTCAGTACGGGGGCTGTCATACTGTCCGCGGTCGAGAATGTAAGTCACCCGCATTTTGTCGTCAGGATTGTCCTGCATGATCATGCTGTTCACGATCGGATGTTCCTGTTCGACCGTTGCCTTCTCGCCGTCGAGCGCTTTCAATGCATCCGTCAGCGCCAGATATTTTGTATCATTCGTCGAAATCAGGAACGCATTCGTCAGCGCCAGCCGCTGCGGATCGGTGAGTTCCTCCGCAGGCACTGCCAGCAGGGACGCGATCGCGTTGCCGGAGTCTTTCACAGAGACGACTTCTTCAGTCGAAAGCGCGCGATTGAAAAACCGGATATCGTCGACGGAGCAGGTCACGTTGCCACTGCCAAAACGGCCACCGATTCTGAAAGGGGCATCGGTCTTAATTGTTGCACTGAGCTGGTCGGCCTCGACTGCGTACTCCATCTCTTCCCCATCCACGTAGAGCTTCACTCCAGCAGCCTTGCCGCTGCCATCGTAGGTCATCACCACGTGCTGCCAAGTATCAGGAGTGAGCGGTTTCTTCGCGATCACTTTGAGCGCATTGTCAGGCCAGGCATTGATGATATGCGTGCCGATCGCTCCTCCCTGCAGCCAGAGATCGTAGCCGCGGTGCGCTTTTGCTGAATCCATTCTAGATAACACGGCACCGCTCGCATCCTTTGGCGCTTTAACCCATGCGGAAACCGTCAACGGTGCGTTGTATTCGGCGAAACTGCCGGTTTCCTTGAAATCAATCACCGAGCTGCCGTCCAATTTGATGCCGACTCCTGCGCCTCGGGCCTCGATCTGGTGTTTACCCGAAAGTGTCCCCTGCTCTCCGCCGACCAATTCGTACAAAGCAGTGCCCTCTGGCTCGTCGAGTGGGATTTGATAAATCTGACCAGCAGCGGCCCATTGCGCCTCTTGATTGGCGAGCGTCCCACGCTGATCTGCAGCCCATGTGACCACTTGTGATTCTACTTCAGACTGACGACTGACGATGTCAGCTTCGGTTTTCGCTCTACGCTGAGCGATGCTTGTGAGCATCGCATCGCGCTCGGGATCCGGGCGGTCCACGTTTGGCGACTGGTTGCCATTCCGGGTCTGCATGCCAGGATCCGCCGAGTTGTTGAAATACGCAAAGAACTCGTAATATTCCTTGTTGCTGATCGGATCGTATTTGTGGTCATGGCACTGCGCACATTCCATGGACAACCCTAGCCAGACATTGGACGTAGTCTTCACCCGATCGACCACATACTCGACCCGCAGTTCCTCCGGAATCGCACCGCCCTCGTCCGATGTCGCATGGTTGCGATTGAAGCCCGTCGCGATCTTCTGCTCAGGCGTGGCGTTGGGAAGAAGATCCCCAGCGATCTGCTCTACGGTAAATTCATTGAAGGGTTTGTTAGAGTTGTAGGCCTCGATCACCCAGTCCCGCCACGGCCACATGTAGCGCGGACCATCCGCATGCATGACGCTCGTGTCGCCATAGCGGCTTGCATCCATCCATGCCAGTGCCATGCGCTCACCAAAGTGACGCGATGCCAGCAACCGGTCGACCAGTTCCTCGTAAGCCAGAGGCGACTCATCCGCCAGGAATGCATCCACTTCGGCAGGAGTCGGCGGCAGACCGGTAAGGTCAAAAGTGACACGGCGGATCAAGGTCTCGCGCGCAGCTTCGTCCGAAGGTCGAAGGCCACGCTTCGTGAGGTCTGCCAGCACAAATTGATCGATGCCATTGTGTCCCCAACTTACCTCGGGCACCTCCGGGAGATCGGGTTTTGAGGGAGGAACAAAGGCCCAGTGCTCATCGTATTCGGCACCTGACTCGATCCACCTCACCAGCGTTTCCTTCTGCTCTTCGGTAAGGTTTTTATGCGACTTCGGCGGAGGCATGATGTCGTCCGGATTGGTCTCGAAGATGCGGTGGATGAGCGCACTTTCCTTCGGGTCTCCCGGAACAATCGCGCGCACTCCATCGTGATCCGCAGTGGCTCCGGCAAAGGTGTCTAACCTCAAACCCGCTTCCCTTGCTTTCTCGTCCGGCCCGTGACAAGCGATACAATTCTCAGACAGAACAGGCCTAATCTGACGGTTGAAATCGACTTCTGACTCAGTGGCATAACCTTGAACGATCAAAGTCAGACCAACCAGCGGCACCGCGCCTTTGGCAGCAAAGGAATGTTTCACGTGCGATGTAGGAATTCGAGGTGACATGAGTATCAAAGGACAGGATCAAATGTGAAATTGCAAGAGCTGGGTTCTGCGGCGGACGAAAACGATTGCAGAGCCCTCCGTATCGCCACTATACACTACGCCTTAGAAACACTCGACTGGATCCAGAAGGTGGAAAGGACGCAAACAGGCAACAACAACACCTTTTTCAATGGGGTGTCGCGCAACGAAATTCTAATCGGAGCCGTCGTGCTTTGGCTTGGCCTGTCCGCCACGTCATTCGCGCAAAAGTTGCCAATGTTCGACGATGAAGGAGATCTCCTCCTCAGCGCACAATTCAAGGTGGTCTCGGAGATCGCACGGGCAAATACGGCCACTCCTGTGCATGTGCCCCTGATCTGGCGGGGCGACCGCCTGCTCAATGGTCATTTGCACTACAACTTCTACCTTTTCGATCCAAATGAATCGCTCCTGAAAATGGTGAGCCCACGCCTGACGTTGGACAAAATTCCACGCGAGCTGAACACGATGATTCCAGCAATCCCGGATGAGTTCCTGCAATCAAACGTGCTCTTCGTTGATATGGAGTTTATCGAAGACGGCAACGACGAGCCGTTCGATCTCGAAACGCACAGTATGCAAGTGGCGCAGGATCGAAAGACTCAGAGCGATTCCAGATTGGCAAATCTCAGCCTGCCTGCACCCTACCTGAATGAAGGGCCGGTCTATACCATCGCTGTCCTGCACAGTCGGTTCGACAGCAACTTGCCGGTGCCCGAAGCCGAACGGATGTGGTGGACGGACTATTCTCCGGGAATTCTATCGCAGGAGAAACTCGATGCTATGGAGGCAATTCTCAACGACAGATCCAACCGCTATCGCACGCTATCTCCCCCCATTCTGCATCCTGCTTATCTTTCAATCGAAAAGCTCCCTGGCACAGCAGCGCGACTCGCTGGCTATGACGCAGTCAGCCTTTATCAAGGAGTCGACGTTCTAAACGACTTCCAGCTGACGGCTCTGTCTGATTGGGTGAGAGTCGGTGGAGGAGTCTTGCTGCGTGTATCTCCAGCACCTGAAAATCTCGCCAGAACAATCTCATTCCTGAAAAACGCCCACGCGTCATCGATCCCCGAGTTTCCGTTGGAGAAGCCTGCACTTCTGGCCTGTGACCTTGGCAGAGTGCTCCTGGTTCCGATGGATTTCGTGCCTGGCAAAGAGGAGGCAAGCCTGGTCCGCCCCAAGAGGCAGGGCGGCCCATTGAAGAAAGGCCGCGAGCCACACCCCCCTTCCCCTGTAACCACTACACTCTATGGCAGCGAACACACGACACGCGTTGATGACTTCTGGATGCAGAAAGCGTATGTCTTTCCCCGTATTACCGCCGATACAGCCGACCTGCTGGCCCCATCGGGCCTCGACTTGCTCCCGGTTCGATCAATCATCTTCTTTCTCGCCCTCTTCCTGCTTGCCGCCGCGCCACTCGACTACTTCTACCTCGGGCTTATTCGTCGGCGAAATTTGACATGGATCGTCTATCCGGTCGCAGCGCTCATTTGTTCCTGGCTGGTGATGCGGGCCACGGAAGATCGTATCACCGAAAAGGACAACGGAATGTGGGAAATTATTACGCTGGGAGATGACGGCACAGCTTTGCGAAGAGAGGAGTTTAGGCTGTTGCTCACTAACAGGCACACCACCGTTCGCTTTCAGGGGCAGAATGAACTTCAAAGTATGTTTCCGCTGCACCGCTACCAAACACATTTTCGAAATGGACGTAGCGACTCCGCGCAAATGAAAGACTGGAGTATCTCTGGCAATTACCCAGCGAATTACTCCAGCACCGCGCGACTGGCCAGACTTACTCCTGCGATCGAACACACTGAGGGGATCTTTCCTGAGCTGAACTTACCAGATATCGATTGGAGCGGGATGTCGCCATGGCCGGCGATCCAGTCAGAAGATACCGATTACCATCAGCGTATAGTGCGCCTGGCAAAATCGATCGGTCCAGACACCGTTGCGGCGCATGTTGCTACCTACTTCCCGGACGCATTCCATTCACTTCGCTATAGTCCCTCGGGATACGATAACATCCATAAGGATTATCGGTTTACCGGCAACCCTGCCGTTTGCATACCCTGTACGCTCCTCACGGAGGACATGGCGTGCGCCGCTTTCACCATCCAAGATGGAAATCACTTCACGACTTACGTTCGCCTTTTCCCAAAACCCGCCGCAGCGCAATGAGTGCTTCCATCAACAAAGTTAAGCGTCCGCCGCTGCTTTGGTTTCCATTGCTTGCAAAGGAACTCACGGAAAAAGCGAACCGTCCACGGACTTACTGGATTCGCACCGGCTATGCGCTCGCGTTGTATCCTCTCATTGATTCAGGGG
>JAGROY010000265.1 GCA_020439995.1 Verrucomicrobiia bacterium | reverse complement strand
CACAGATGGGCACAGATTGGTTGCTGCTGGAGAGCTGCGACTTTGCGTGTTCCTTCTTTCGAGTGCTCCTCTTCATTCAATCGAGCATCAGCAATTGAAACTTACGCGTTTTGGCCAGCGCCTCCATGACGTTGGCCGATTGTTCCAGGGAATCGATCAGAGCTGCTACGGCTTTGCGTCCCGCGCTGTCGTCGTCACCTTGGATCGCGCGATCGAATGGCGGCGGGATTGCTTTTGCAAGCGAGAGTGCTTCTTCGAGTCCAGCATCCAGACGCTCCGCGGCGGTGCGGTCGATCCTCCTTACCACTTCCCGCAGGCCGGTGCCCTCAATCCTGGAACCATCGGTACGGATGTAGCTGCCGCGCCAGACGTTCTGCATACCGACAATGTCGTAGATGAGGTCGTTCGTCGTCGTATCACTGAAGCACGAGTGCTCGTCTTCCTGCGCGCGGCTTTCATAGGCGACGACGAGCCGTTCGCCCCAAAGTTCAAGGCTGCACAGTGTCGTCATCCCCTGGAACATGTTCATGATCGCGGTTCCCGGATCGGATTCGAACTGCTGGCGGTAGTTGTTCCGACCGCTTTCCCATTCCTCTACCAGTGATTCAAGGTGCGACTTCAGCAGAGCCGCTGCGGACTTGAGATAAGCTTTCCGCCGATCCGCGTTTTTGGCAGTCGTGAAATCGCTCAGTGGTCGAGCGCCAGGGCCGTCTGGATTTTGATCCTGCCCCCAGAGGAGGAACTCGATCGCGTGAAAGCCGCAACTGACGTTTTGCTCTCCCTGCCGCTGATTGAGTTCTGCGATTACCTCGGGAGTGAGATCAGGATAATTCTCGGGATCGTTAATGATACCAGCATCTGGATTTCCCTCAACATAGTCGACATAGGCTTCATCCATGGGCCACGAGTTGATCATTCCTTCGGGGCCATTTTTACCATCGATGGGGCCGTCATAGTAACGGAAGACCTCGGTTTGAAGATAAGGAAACCGGGCAGCGATCCATTTCTCCTTCGCCTCGCGCAAGGCGGTATCGGAAGATTCATTGATGAGCGTGTCGATTGCCCCGACGAGTCCGTTGATCGTAGAAAGAGAATCGCTATAGCCAGCGTGGACGATGGAGGTATAGGTGGAAACGGCAGAGGTAACGACATCCTCATCGCCGCGACATTCCAGCGTGACCACCGGCGACAGGAGTCCGCCAACGACGAGGGTTAGCCAGCATGTTCGAGCAATCATGCGTTCTGGGTCAAAGTTTCATTCAGCACAGTTTTGCACGTTGGCCCAGGATTTGCAATGGTCGCAGGGGATGCTTCCGCCGGGCGATACATTTTAGCTGCACGGTAATTTCCGGGTTCCGGGTTCGCTGTGTTCGTTCATCCGCAAGCGTTTCAGGCACCGAATCCTGTGCACGCTCTACGTGCAGCAAGGGCAGGGTTGCACCCAATGACCTGGAGCAACTTCCTGCAGGGTGAGATCCATGCTAACGCTTTCCTTCCACTTTGGATGCTTCATGCGGTGGCCAAAGGCGCAGCCAGCGGGCGGGTTGATCGGCGAGGGAACATCGCCACGGAGGAGTTGGCGTTCGCGGCGTTGGGTGGGATCGGCGATGGGGATCGCGTCGAGCAGGGCCTTGGTGTAGGCGTGGCGTGGGTTCTGGTAAAGATCGACTGCGGGTGCGAGTTCGACGATTTTGCCGAGGTACATCACCGCCACGCGGTCGCTCATGTGCTTTACGACGTTGAGGCCGTGAGCAATGAACAGGTAACTAAGGCCCATCTCCCGCTGGAGATCGAGAAGGAGATTGAGCACCTGGCTCTGCACCGAGACGTCGAGCGCGGAGACTGGCTCGTCGCAGACAATGAGTTTCGGCTTCAGGGCGATCGCGCGGGCGATGCCGATGCGCTGGCGTTGGCCGCCGCTGAATTCGAAAGGGAAGCGATCCATCACGCTCGCTGAAAGGCCGACTTTGTCGAGCAATTTGACCACCCACTGGCGTCGTTCGTCTTTGGTGCCGATCTTCTGAACGATGAATGGCTCCTCCAAAATGTCGCGCACGGTGTGGCGTGGATTCAGCGATTCCGCCGGATCCTGGAAGATCATCTGCAAGTGACGCCGCATTGGCCGCAGTGCTCCCGTGCTCACACGGGTGATGTCGTGACCGTCAAACTCGATGCTGCCGGAGGTCGGCTTCAGCAGTCTCACAATTGCTTTGCCGAGGGTTGTTTTGCCGCATCCCGACTCTCCTACGAGGCCGAGCGTTTCACTTTCTCCCAGGCTAATGCTGACTCCATCGACCGCTTTGCAAGAAGCCACTGCACGATGCAATACGCCGCCGCGAACTGGAAAATACTGCTGGAGGTTTTTGACAGTGAGCAGGCTCATGCGACGCAGACGGGGCAGTTTTCCGCCCGGTGATTGGGTGCGATTTCGACAAAGGGTGGCCGGGTATTGAGCTGGGCTTCCGTGTGCTCACGACCGGATCGATCGGCAAACCGGCAGCCGGGTTTGAAATCGGCGATGCCCGGCACATTGCCCTGAATTGCTTTCAGCTTCGTCTTCGGTGTGCTGTCCAGCCGGGGAATACTTTCCAGCAGACCCTGGGTGTAGGCATGCCTGGGCCTGGCGAAGAGATCGAAGACGCCCGCCTGCTCAACGAGGCGACCTGCATACATGACGGCGACTTCATCACACACCTGTGCGATTACGCCGAGATCGTGTGTGATGAGGATCACGCTCATGCCCATCTCTTTTTGCAAATCGGCGATGAGTTCGAGAATCTGCGCCTGCACGGTGACATCGAGTGCAGTGGTTGGCTCGTCGGCGATGAGGAGCTTCGGCTTGTTGATCAGCGCCATGGCGATCATCACGCGCTGGCGCATGCCGCCGCTGAGCTGGTGAGGATATTCGCTGAGGCGCTGCTCCGGCTCGGGAATGCGCACTTTTTTCATCATTTCGATACTGCTGGCAAGAACCTCCGCCTTGCTGCAACCGGAATGGAGCAGGATGGCTTCCGCGAGCTGGCGTCCGACCGTTTGCACCGGATTCAGCGCGGTCATCGGCTCCTGAAAGATCATGCTGATTTCATTGCCGCGAATCTTTTGCATCTCGTCGATCGGAACCTGCACGAGATCCTGTCCATTGAAACGAATGCTGCCGCCCAGGATCTTGCCGTGCGGCTGCGGCAGAAGTCGCGTGATGGAAAACGCTGTGACGCTCTTGCCGCAACCGGACTCGCCGACGATACCGAGCGTCTTGCCCTGCGGTACATTAAAGCTGATGCCGTCCACCGCCGTCATGCGTCCCGCATCGGTGTCGAATGCGGTGACCAGATCACGCACTTCAAGAATACTGGAAGATGCTGCCGTCATTTGTCTTTGCGATAGGTATCGAATACCCGCAACACCTCTCCGAAGCTGCGGCCATCCCTGATGGCTTGTTTGGTTTCACGTTTCACATCCTCATCGATCCAGAACATGTGGGCGTCGAGAGGCTCACGGCTCTGACGGGCGTTGCCGGTCGCCGGCCACCGCACCCAGCGCCAGCACAGGTAGCGGTAAAAGGGCGACTCCCACGCGGGAATGGTACATGCTCGGTCCTCGATGAGTTTCGCCAGTTGCCAGGACAGACGCTGCACCTCGTCTTCGGTCTGCGCTTTGCGATGCTGTTCAATGATTGGATCCAGCATGGGATCGGCGGTCTGGGTGATGTTGTGAGTGTCAGTGACGACCTCCCTCTTGCCATCTTCGCCCGTCTTGAACGCATTCTCAGAAGCATAGTCGTCCCAGAATCGTGGATACGGCGGCTGCGCGCCAAAGCCGGCGAATGCCAGCTCGTGATTTTTCTGATCCAGCTTTTTGTACAACTGGGTGCTATCGAGACCTTCCACTTTGATTTCCAATCCGGCTTTCTTCGCCTCTTCTTTGAGCCGAAGCATAATGGGAGTGATGGTTCCCGAATTGAACGTAGTGAGAGTGAACGACAACCGCTGGCCGGAAGAATTTTGAAGTATGCCGTCTGGTCCCTGCTGCGTGTATCCGGCTGCAGCAAAGTGTTCGCGCGCCTTGACCGGATCAAATGGACGTGCGCGGAGATCTGGATTGGTAAATTTCCCGAACCCCGAGAACGGGCTCTGCATGCGCGTCTTGTCTCCACGGAAATCGACCTCGATCACTTTCTGAAAGTTCATCGCGTAGTTGATCCCGATGCGTACATCGAGATTATCGAGTGGCGGCTTGCTCTCATTGAGTCGAATGCCCCAGGTGATCTGCGGGAACTCGTTGTAGAACATGTGGCGTTCGATGTAGCCGTTGTAGATCTCGGGGATTTCCGCCTTGTCATACCAGTAGCGCGGCAGTCCACCGAGGAAGTAATCGAGTTGCCCCTGCCGGAACATTTCGAATGCCTTGTCCTGGCTGGCGATGATTTTGTATTCGATGAAGTCGACGTTGTAAATGTAGCGGTAGTGCTTCAGATCGCGAGCCCACCAGTCCTTGACTCGCCGCAGGGTGATGGAACGTCCGCGTTTCAATAAATCTGAGTCAATGACGTAGGCACCCGTGGCCGGACAAATGCGCCACTGGTAGCGCGCGGGATAATCGGGGCCGAACTCACGGAAAAAATGCTGCGGAGCGGGCGGCAGGATTGCATACCAGATGGGATCGGGCTTTGGCTCGGGAATGGTTACTGAAAACGTCTTTTCATCAAACTTCGTAATCCCGGCATACTCCTTGGTATACCAGTCATTGTACCATGGGTCTTTCAGGTGCGGGCTGGTCATGACAAAGAACGTCATGAAGAAATCCTCCACTTCAATGGGAGTGCCGTCCGAGTACGTCAGCGTGTCCTGGAGGCGGAAATATACCGTTTTCCTGTCGGCGGAGATCGCCCACTCCTTTGCCATACCCGGGATCCAGGTTTCCTGATCAAGGTGACGGGTGATCAGACCGATCTCGACATTGTCCCGGTGCTCGCCGCGAAAGGTGTTGCTCCCATCCGGCCCCACGAAGCGGAAGGTGGGCGGGTAGGTCGGGTGATAGTCGTGGAACGTGCCGCCTTTCTTTGCCGCAGGATCGCCAAATTCGGGGACGTCTGCGCCATTCTCCCAGTTCAAGTCTGCCGGGATGTCGGCGGGCGATTTCCACTGGAAGAACTCGGGTTTTGATTTCCAGAACGCCTGCACCTCCTCTGTATTGTCGTAGGGAGGGAAGCGCATGTCTTCCGAATTCGAGCAGGCGGTGATGCAGGCGGCACACAGCATCATGGCGGCTACACTCAGGGTGTGCACCATCTCATCCATGCTCCATGTAGGTTGCTTCATCGGTAAGTCGTGAATTTTTTGGGATCAAAGGCTTCGCGCACGGCCTCGCCGACGAAGGTGACAAGCACGAGCACCGTTGTCATTGCCACGAACGCGCTGCTGACAATCCAGGGATAGTTAAAATCCTCTGTGCCTTCGTGCAGTAGCCGCCCCCAACTCGGCTCCTCCGGTGGCAGTCCAAAGCCGAGGAAGTCCAACGCTGCCAGCGAAGTGATGATCGCTGAAATTTCGAACGGTGCGAGCGTTACCAAAATGGCGATACTGTTAGGGAGAATGTGTTTAAAGATGATACGCCCGGTGCCCGTGCCGAGCAACCGCGCGGAAGCGACGTAATCGCGCTCCTTTTCGCGCAGCACTGCGGTGCGGATGTAAATCGTCGTTCCCATCCAGCTGAACAGCGAAATGATGACCACCAGCAGGAACAGACTGGGGCTGACGATTGAGCTTACGATCATCACGATGAATAGGAACGGCAGCACCGACCAGATTTCGAGCAATCGCATGCCCGCCAGATCCGGCACACCGCCAAAATAACCCAGCGCCCCTCCCGCCGCGACGCCGACCACGGACACAAATGTCAAAAACAGAGCCGAAGCAATGATCGCCTGCTGCCAGCCTCCGAAAAGGATGGCCAGCACGTCGCCGCCCATCGATGTCGTGCCCAGGTAGTGACGGTGCGTCCATGACGGTGCCATAGGCGGATAGACGACCGTCTGCATGCCGCCATCCGCAGCCGACTCAAGACCGGCAGCTTTGCCATCGGAATAGTCGGTGTAGGCGACACGCTTTCCTTCCTTGTAAGTAGCCCGTTCCACTTGCTCGTTGTCGGCATCCCAGCCGCGCATTTCGCCCTGCTTCAAGCCGCGCCGGAATACCCACTCCTGCCGTTTTTGCTGTGGCTTGTCGCGAAAGGTGGTATACGCGCGGCCATTGAAGGGCTTTGATTCAGTGGAGCGATACGCGATTCCTTCCCGCAGCACGACTTCCTCGATGATCTCCGGCGTGTCGAGCTTTGGGTCGTACGGCACCAGTGGCAACAGAACCCAGTTGTTTGATTTTTCCTCGCGGAACTGCCGCTGAAGCTGACGATAGTCGGTCTCCGCAGCGTCTTCCAGGCCGAAGGTGGTGCCGGGCAGGACGCTGGTTACAAAGGGGAAATACAGGTGCCCATCATAGCGCACGATGAGAGCGCGTTTCCCCACGATCAGGCCGTCGAGCGCCGCGATGCCCACCAGGCACAGCAGCACGAGGAACGAAATGTAGCCGCGGCGAATTTCGCGGAAGCGGCGGATTTGTTTCAACGTTAGCGGACTCCACTGCCACTGTCGTCGGCCTTTCCAAGTCATCCATCCACCCGCCACGGTAATTAGTCCGACGACGATCCAGCCCATGACTGCGCCGCCGAGGAACGGGATCTGAAATACAGGCACTGCAAGCGATAATCCACGGAACAGCGCGCTGAGTGCTGCGTAGGCGACAAGGGTGATGCCGGTGGTGCGGGGTGACATGATTGTTTAATCGAAACGAATTCGGGGGTCGGTCAGCGCGACGAAAAAGTCAGATAAAATGTTCCCCACCATGAGCAGCAGCACATCCAGCACAAGAATCCCCATCACCAGCGGGTAATCGCGGTCGAGTATGCTGTAGTAGCCGAGCAGTCCGTAACCGTTGATTTCAAAAATCATCTCGATGAGCACCGAGCCCGCCACGAAGATTGAAACGATGTGGCCAAGTGTCGTCGCCAGAGGGATCAGTGAGTTCCGCAGGGCGTGCACCAGCACCGCGCGCTTGAAGCCTGCTCCCTTCGCAATGGCCGTGCGCACGTAGTCGGCCGCCAGATTGTCCATCAGGTTGTTTTTCACCAGCATCGTCATGAAGGCGAAGCTGCCGATCAGGTAGCACACCAGCGGCAGTACCGCGTGATGCACCACGTCCCAGACTTTGCCGCCCATGCTCAGCGAAGCAAAATCTTCACTTACAAAACCACCAGTAGGGAACCAGTTGAGCCTGGCCGCCAGATACACCACCAGCACACTCGCCAGTACGAAACCTGGAATCGCGTAGCCGACAAATATAAGCACCGAACTGACATTATCCAGCACCGTGCGATGCTTGATCGCTTTCAAGATCCCGAGCGGGATGCAGATGATGTAGGTGATGAAAAACGTCGCCAGCCCGTAAAAAATCGAGATTGGCATGCGCTCGCGAATCATGTTCCAGACGTATTCGTTATAGCGGGTTGAGACTCCAAGGTTACCCTGGAGCAGTCCTCCGTATTCTGGACGGAACACCTGCACGCGATTCTTTTCCTTCTCTACTCGAGTGCGCCAGGAAGTGAGTGCCTTTGCGTCGTCGGCCGTCAATTTTCCATCGTCGGAGACAGTGGCGTGAGTGATGCGGTAAGCATTGTTCGGCTTCCATTGCTCGCGAGGCAGGAGTTCCTGGAGTGAGACGGGCATTTCACTCTGCGCCTGCTCGAACTTGATGAACTGCTTGTCCTGCTCGCGTGGCATCAGCCCCAGCCAGGTAAGGTAGGCTGGGAAAAACGGGCGGTCGAATCCATAGTAGGCCGCCATTTCCTCCTTCTGCTCTTCGCTCAAGGATCCGCCCGCGTCCTTCATGCCGCGTTCCGCCTGCATTGCCGCCGCCTTTTGCAGCGCGGCCTCCAGCGGTCCGCCAGGTGTGATGCGGGTGATGAAAAATACCACCATCGTTGCTCCGATGAGGGTCGGAACAATCAGCAAAAAGCGTCTGATGAAGTAGTCGCGCATGAGAGCGGAAGAAAGGAATCGCAGCGAATGTCAAACATTACGGCGACCGGCACAAGCATTTGTATGCGAATTTCGAAAAGCTTGAGCCGCGCGGTGGCACGTGTCATGAAACGGACAATGAAATCATCTGACCCTTACAGGCTCCCCGGCATGGAGTTGATCGACCACCACTTCGATCTTCCTCTCGACTACAACCGGCCCGACGACCGCAAGATTCATGTCTTCGTGCGCGAGGTGCGTGACCTTGATCCAAAGAGCAAAGACAAGCCGTTTCTACTTTTTCTACAGGGTGGGCCCGGTTTTCGCGCTCCCTGTCCGGTGACGAAAGAAGGTTGGCTCAAACGCGCCTTGAGCGAGTTTCGCGTGCTGATGTACGATACACGCGGCAACGGCCTGAGCACTCCGGTCGACTATCAAACGCTGGAGTTCGAGGGAGCCGCCAGCCAGCAGGCAGACTACCTCAAGCATTTTCGCGCCGATAACACCGTGCGCGATGCGGAAGCGATCCGCGCCCAACTCAGTCCGGGCGAGCCATGGTCGACCATTGGTCAAAGCTACGGCGGCTGGTGTACCATGACCTATTTAAGTCTGCATCCCGAGGGCCTCAAGGAATGCTTCATCTACGGCGGCGTGCCCGGACTCGATCGCACCGCGAGGGAAATCTACGAGGGCACCTTTCCGTTGGTGGAGGAGCGCAACCGCCAGTACTTCGAGAAATTCCCGATGGACAAAGACCGGCTTGCTAGACTGGCCCGGCATCTCCAGGAGAACGAAGTGCGCCTGCCCAACGGCGATCGCCTCACGCCGCGCCTGGTGCAATTGCTGGGCCTCAAGCTCGGCTTTGTTGGCACCTCGGAAGAAATCCACTACCTGCTGGAGGAGGCGTTTGTTCAAGCGGGCACCAGAGAGATCGTCAGTCACACCTTTCTCAAAGGGGTCGCCGCCAGCCTCCGCTTCGACAGCAATCCTATCTTCGCCATTCTTCACGAAGCGATTTATGCACAAGGAAGCGCCACCCGGTGGGCTTGTCAGGAAGTCCAGAAAGAACGCTATTCCCACTATGATGACTTCGATGATTTTCGCTTTTACGGTGAGATGATTTTCCCCTGGATGTTTGACGAAATCTCGGAACTGCGCGGCATGAAGGCAGCCGCCGACATTCTCGCTGACTTTGAAGACTGGCCGGCTCTCTACGACAAATCCGTATTAAGTCGCAACACCGTTCCGTGTGCCTGTGCCGTCTACTACAATGACATGTTCGTCAACGCTCGGTTCTCGCGGGAGACGATCGACTTTGTTCCCAATATGAAAGCCTGGTACACCAGCGAATATGAGCACTGCGGCATTAGGGCAGGCGGCGAAAAGATGTTCTCCCGCCTCATCGATCTCGCCCGGGGTGAGGTTGAAAGGTAAAGTCGGGGCACGAGTCGTTCGCGGCCAACGTCAGATTTCTTGATTGAAAACGTGCCGCTGGCAACGAACTTCCTACCCACCTATGCCGATCCAAACCAGCCGAAATCGCTGCCTAACGAAATGGATTTTGCTCGCAAGCATCATCTTGAATGGTGGCCTGATTTTCTCAATCAAACGCAGAATTGCCACAACAGTCGATGAAGCGGTGGAGCATGTGGAAGTGTCGGCGATCTATCCTTCGCGCGATGAAGACACTTCTCAAGCAAAGGAGTTTTCAACCCATCGTCTGGAAGGAGGGCTCAACGAGGCGTTGTCTGAAGCTGCGCCTCCCCTCGATCTTCCGCGTTCCGTGTTTCGAAATAACCAAGATGGGGTTGGGAGGGATCTAAAGCTAACTGATAGAATGGCGGCAGCTCTGAGACTAACCGATGAACAGCGTTACGCGGTTGATAACGAACTGGCCCAATTACTAAGCATCATCCAACAAGAAGAGCTATCCACGATTATCATAGATCCCGAGAACCGCGAAGGCTTCCTGATTCCTGCGATCTTCAATAGTATTCATGCAGAAACCGAGGAATTGATCCGAAAGCTTATCGGAACTGTTAAGGAAAGCGACGCGATTCTCATCGAGGAAATGGTTATGGGATCTCCCACAATCCGTGAACTAAAACATGAACGGCGAATTCAGTCGATAGTTACACCAACGAATTCCTTTTTTGTTGTTCAACAAATTGGGTCCATGGGACAGCTCGTTTCACAGTATCGCGTCCTTATCTCCGAAGATGCTGTTTCATTGAACAGCTCTCTAATCAACCGATTCAACCACATCATCAACAAAGAGGAATGAGAGGAATGAGAGGAATGAGATTTTTGCTTGGTGGATCTGTACTTGTGAACTGTCTCTTAGTCACGTGGTTACTCTTCCTTGGCCACGACGAGCCACGCCTCCCCAGATCGTACCCTCAAGACAAGCCAGCTCCTGTTTCTATTCATTTGCCTAATCAGCGTTCCGATACAAATCGCCAAAGTGAAACAGGTGAACTGACAAACGAAGACTCCGTTGAGGTGCCATTATCGGTAGCTAAACTACTATTTCCATCCAATGTGTTTAGTGATACTTTCGCCATCAATCGATCTGTGATCACTGGATTGCACTTAAGCGATGACGAGATCGCAATTGTTGAACGGAGCGCAAGGGTTGCGTTTGACCAAATACGGAGCATTGAATCTGAGTCCGCTCGGGACATTGAAGAAATCAATGGAGACGGCGTAATTGTAGTTTTGCCCCACGAAGAGAAAAAGGAGAGGATTCGACGAGATTTCCGCAATAGCTTGATTCCGGTAATTGGCGACCAACGGGCATTCCAGTTCGAAGAGTTAATTTCAAATGATGGAAGATTCGGAGATGCCTCACGCCCGATGGAAATATACCTTGAATCTGATGATGACGGGAACTTCTCTCTGCGGGTGACGCGGGAAGACTCCGAGGGTAGGCGCACTACTACACATCTGCCATTCGGGCGCATGGGAGTCGGTAGGATTGACGAAGAGGCAGAGAGATTCAGTCATTTGTTGGACCTTGAGAGATGGCAATCATTCTTTGCAAACGAGAAGACGAATTAATGACGAGCGCGGCAAATCCGTATGTATTTGCGAATCTGTCGAGATTTATCCCAACAAGTGAATCTATCTCTGCAAGCCGTAGAACTCACTCTTACGCTCAAGTTCCCCTTCACCTTCTCACCATTCTTCACTTCATCTGTCGGGCCCGATCACGAAGAATTCATCTACCGCTACTGCGACTACGGACTGACCGATGTGTTTGGGCATGTATCGGGCGACATCAATGCGCTACGGCAGGCGATTCAATTGCCCAACAAATTCCGAACCTCTGGTGCAGAGTCATACAGGGACGGATGTGTGCTCCGTAGTCGTTCCAATTGCCGACGTGGTGTTTGCGGATTATCGCTCGGGCTGGATCTTGGGACTTCGTCGAACGTGAGATCCTCACCAGTCTCAATGAAGTGAACTCCGTTGGACGTAGCCGATTCGCCGTAACCTTTCCGGTAGATCAATCGCGCTGTCATCGGGATGACAGTTCTTGGAAGGTGCTCGCCGTCGTTGTGAAGCGAGAGTCCTTCTGCCTCCCGGCGAGCGGCTTCGAAATCAAAGGAGGTCGCATCGTCCCAGTCGATTGATCCACCACCTGCGAGCCAGAGATTCACGTGATCATCAGCCTTAGCGTCCCCAGTTGCATTTGATGGCGGTTCAGGTTCGAGAGAATCGCCGGTGTCGATCGGGTTGGCCAGCATCAGCGGCTGGTTCACCTCGGTCGAGAATTGCCACGAACAGAATGCGATTCCGACCACTGTCGCCCAGGCTCCGATTCGATTTCTCTTCGACATGCCATCTTTGGACAACAAATGAGCCATATTCGTTCAACTTGACGGGAGCGCATCAGGTTCGCGGCGTTCGCGGCTAATATCGTCGATATCGTCGTGACGCGGTGGCTTTGCTCTGTCAGTATCATCGGAGCTATGAAAATTTCCCTCGCCCTTGTTGTCCAGTGCTTCTTCGCTCTCGTTGTGATGGGATGGTTCCCGCTTGGAGCGGTGGAGCTCTCGATCACTACCAGAGACACCGAGGGAGAATCGGTGCCAGCCCGCATTCACCTGAGGGATGCTGATGGGACTGCTTTAACTTCTGCCAACGATCTTCCTTCATGGCATGATCACGTTTCATCGCCGGGAATCGCACGCTTCGATGTGGCCCCGGGCCGTTACGAAGTCACTGTCGAACACGGCCCGGAATGGACATCGAAGTCAGCGACCATACAGGTTGCCGAAGGTGTCACTGCGACCAATGTCAGCATCTCCATCAAACGGATCGCCGACATGGCGGCTGAAGGCTGGTGGTCAGGAGAGATGCACATTCATCGCCCGATCGATCAGATCGAACGATTGATGACGTCCGAAGATCTTCACTTCGGCCAAGTGTTGACGTGGTGGAATAAGAACAATCCATGGCTGACCCATCCCTTGCCCTCACCGCCGGACATCCAGTTCGATCGAAACCGTTTCGCGCATTTGATTGGAGGCGAGGACGAACGCGACGGCGGGGCATTGCTGTTTTTCAATCTCAGCAAACCGATCGATGTCACGGCAGGACAGCAGCACTATCCTTCTTCGCTGGATTACGCGGAGCAGGTTGAGGTGGCTGGTGGATGGATCGACATTGAGAAACCATTCTGGTGGGACGTGCCCATGTGGATCGCGCACGGCATCGGCGACTCGATTGGTATCGCGAACAATCACATGTATCGGCATGGAATGCTTCCTACGGAGGCCTGGGGCCGTCCTCGCGATTTGAAGAAATATCCCGATCCACAGGGCAACGGGTGGTGGACACAGGAGATCTACTATCACTTGTTGAACTGTGGAATACGCATCCCACCCTCCGCTGGATCGGCGAGTGGTGTGTTGCCCAATCCCGTCGGTTACAATCGCGTATACGTGAAAATCGATGGAGTGCCGTCGATGGAGAAATGGTTTGAGGGACTGAAGAATGGTCGCGTGTTTGTCTCGAACGGGCCGCTGCTCCGTGTCACCGCGAACGGCCAGTTGCCGGGGCATGTTTTCAAGACCGATGAGAATTCGTTGTTTCTCAATCTGGAGGTGCAGGTTGACGGCAATGATCCAACTGAGCGTCTGGAAGTCGTGCACAATGGCGTTGTGATGCCGTTTCCCTTTCCCCAACAGCTGACGATTCAGGAGAGTGGCTGGTTTCTGGTTCGCGCCATCGCAGGCAAGGCCAACACCCTGAGATTCGCGAGCACGGCGCCATTCTACGTTGAGCTGGGCGGAAGCAAGGTCGCGCCGCAACAACGCGAGTCGGCGCAGTTCTTCGTCCAATGGTGTGAAGAACGACTGGGCATTCTCAACGCGAACGAAACATTGAGCGAAACACAAAAGGAGGATGTAACGAAACCGTGGGAAGGGGCACTGGCATTCTGGCAAAAGAAACGGGAAGAGGCCGCTCCCCTTTTGGTCGTACGGGGAGAAGCAGTGGATGCTGACTCTGGGCAGCCGATCCCCGCACGCGTTTACATCAAGGACGAAAACGGTAGCTGGCACCACGCCCTGTCCACAGCTGCCGATGGATCAGCAGTCCGGTACGAAAAGCGAAACTGGGTCAATGCAGCGTCCGAAGAATTCCACACAACTGTGTCCGCCCATCCATTCGAAGCAAAGTTAGGACCTGGTCGCTATGAACTCACCATAGAACACGGCAAAGAATACCGCCCTGAGACCGCTGTGATCACCGTCGCTGATAAGCCGATCTCGGTCAAAGTGCCGCTCAAACGTTGGATCAACATGGCCGATCGTGGCTGGTATTCCGGTGACACGCACGTTCACCGCACCTTGGATGATCTGCCGAATGTCATGCTGGCCGAAGATCTGAATGTTGCCTTCCCATTGACCTACTGGGTGACCCAGGCGTTTCGCCCACCGACTGCTGGTGACAAATCCTCGCAAGCCGAAATCCCGGACAAACTGATTGAGATCGATGCTACTCATGTCATCTGGCCGCGAAACACCGAGTGGGAAATTTTTACAGTTAACGGACGCAGTCACACGCTGGGCGCGGTCTTTGCACTGGGCCACAAAAAACCGTTTGAACAGGGTGTTCCCACAGTGAAAAACATCGCTGATGAAGCTCGGCGGCAGGGAGCCTTGCTGGATCTCGACAAGCATGACTGGCCATGGACAATGGTGCTGCCGCTGACGATGGGAGTGCAGCTCTACGAACTGGCGAACAACCACATTTGGCGCACCCGATTTGCTTTCAAAGACTGGAGCAGTCCAACGCCAGAGTACTTGCGCCCACCGCTCAGCGCCCAATCCGGAAATGAACGTGAATGGATTCAGTTCACCATGGCCAACTACTACGCTCTGCTGAATTGCGGATTGAACATGGTGCCCACAGCCGGCACTGCGAGCGGTGTTCACCCTGTGCCACTCGGCTTCAGTCGCGTATATGTGAATCTGCCGGACGGTTTCAGTTACGAAAACTGGAAGAATCGTCTCGAAGCGGGAAGCAGTTTCGTTTCCACAGGACCGATGATCTTTGCGACGGTCAACGGCCAACCACCCGGCAAGCGATTCACCTCATCAAGTGAGTCTTTCAACGCAGTGATCGAAGGCGAAATCATCAGTGAACAACCGATGTCTTTCGCTGAAGTCATTCATGACGGGCGGTCTGTCCAAAAGATCACCGGTAAGAACGAAAGAACTCCGGAAGGAGCTTATAAAACGATTTTCCACACTGAGGTAGACTTATCCTCAAGCGGCTGGCTGGCGGTTCGATGCTGGGAAGCGCGTGAGGGGGATCGGGTTCGCTATGCGCATACGGCACCCTGGCACATCACCATCCCAGGCAGGCCATTGAAACCACGGGCAGAGGAACGCGACTACCTGGTGATGCGGGTGAAGAACGAGATTGAACGCAGTCGTGATTTTCTTCCAAAGGAGGCAATCGTTGAGTTCGAAGAAGCATTAAACTTTTATCAGGAGTTAACGGTGCGGGAGGAGACGGATTGATATTCTGGAAAAACCTCAGCCTATCCGTATCTTGCCTGGCAATGTCACTTCCATTTCATCTGTGCCTCGCATCATCACTCGCGCTCGCGAGTATTGTCTGCACGACACAGAGCAGAGCTGAACCCGCAGTCGGGCTGCCTACTGATTCGCAGATCGAGTTTTTCGAGTCCCGCGTTCGGCCAGTGTTGTCTGAGCACTGCTACAGCTGCCACAGTGAAAAGGCTGCCCATGCTGGAAAGCTGAAGGGCGGCCTGAGAGTGGATCACCTCTCAGGATTGTTGAAAGGCGGCGATTCCGGGCCATCGATCGTTCCTGGCGATCCGGGGGAAAGCCTGCTGGTCGAGGCCATTGGTTACAGCAATGACGACACCGCAATGCCTCCCAAGGGAAAGTTGCCGGACGATGCCATTTCAACGCTTACCGAATGGGTCAGCATGGGTGCACCCTGGCCAGAGGTGAATGTTAGTGAACTCCTGGCTGAGACTGCAGGCGCGAATGAGGAACCATACGACTGGGAGAAGTTCCGCACAGAGCACTGGTCATTCAGACCCGTTGTGAAGCCTGACATTTCTACCGTAGATAATTCGGAATGGATCACGAACGCCATCGATGCCTTTGTCCTGTCGCGACTGGAAGCCGCGGAACTCGCTCCCAACACTCCAGCTACCCGCCGCATCCTCATACGCCGCGCTTATCTTGACCTGATCGGACTGCCGCCGGAGCCGGGAGCGGTCGCGGACTTTCTTGCCGATCACGGTGACGATGCCTTCGCTAAAGTGATCGACAGCCTGCTCGACTCCCGGCTCTACGGCGAACGCTGGGCACGGCACTGGCTGGATGT
>JAGROY010000004.1 GCA_020439995.1 Verrucomicrobiia bacterium | reverse complement strand
GCGGCCCTTGATCAGCTTCAGGTACGTGCGGCGATCGGCCACGCGATTACTGCGCCGGCCGTCGGGGTAGGCCCAGAACGCCAGTTGGTAGCTCACAGGGCGCAATCTAGTTCGTGACCCACCAGATCAAGCCGCACGACGCGGGTGTTCAGGTGATCTTTGGCATCGGGTTCAACTGGGTCGTGAAAGACAGCGTGAGTTTGGGCATCGTCTCCGGTACCCAAACTCACAGTGTCTTCGGTGGCCCGCGGGCATGAACGCGAATCTGACCATTTCGGCAGGCTCGGTGCCCACACTGCGAGCGTGAGAGCTCGCACAGCCCTGCCCGCCGACCTGGTGGCGCTCGCTCAACGCCAGGCCGGTGTGCTTTCTCGTGACCAACTCTTGCGGTTCGCGCTGTCGCGTCAGACCATCGCCCGGCTACTGGCGAGCGGGCTGCTCACGGTTCTGACACCGGGAATCTATCTGCGGGGCGGCGAGCCGAGTTGGATGAGCCGAGCCTGGGCCGGCCTGCTGATCGGCGGGTCGACGGCCGTGCTGGGTGGGCCGACTGCTGGCTACCTGCAGAAGTTGGTGCGCGAGCCGCCCGACGTGATCACGGTCTACTCCAATCGTCAGTTGGCGCCTCGGGACGGTTGGCTGTTCGTTCGAGGTACTCGAGCCTGCAGTGGCGAACCGGCTCGCACGCGGTACGAGGCAACGGTTATCGATCTCTGCGCTCAGCGTGACGAAGACGACGTGGCTGCCGTGCTCGCCGACGCGGTCTCGAGCCGTCGAACGACGACCAAGAAACTGCTCGCCGAGGTGCATAGCCGCTCTCGGTTGCGTCACCGGTCGTTGCTCTGTGACGTGCTGGACGATGTGGACGCCGGCGCGCATTCCGCGCTGGAGCGCCGCTTTCTCGTCGATGTCGAACGCGCGCACGGTCTGCCCACTGCCACTCGGCAGGCTCATGCCGGCACGGCACATCGCAGTGACGCCTGGTATGAGGAGTACGCACTCGTGGTCGAACTCGACAGCAAGCGGCACCACAGCGGCGGCGCAACATTTCACGACACGACTCGCGACAACGACCACGCGCTCGTCGGGTTGACCACCTTGCGGCTCCGTTGGGCGCATGTAACGGGTTCCAACGCCTGCGCCACCGCTCAAGTACTGGGGGCGGCGCTAGCGGCCCGCGGTTGGCACGGGCCACTCACGTCGTGCCCGAAGTGTGCCCTGGTGCATCCGATCTAGTTCTGGCCACGAAAAGACGGTGTGAGTTTGGGCATCGTCTGGACTACCCGAACTCACACTGTCTTCGAGGTCTACAGGGGCTGACGCCCCAACGTGCCCACCAGGGCCGCCCGGTAGTCGTCGCTGCCGAACCGGTCGAGTTCGGCGCGCGCCGCGGTGAGCCGGCTCGGCACGTCGAGGCGCTCACTGGCTTCGGCGTTCTCGGGCACGCCCGCAAAGCCCTCCAGGCGATCGACCACGGCCTGCGCGCGGTTCTGGGCCCACTGCCGCTTGCTGTCGAGTCGCTCGGCGTACCAGTCGGAGTTCAGCACGGTGTCGCGGTCGAACAGCCCGCGCACCTCGGCCGAATCGAGGTCGTGGCCATCGGCCGTGGTGCCGTTCGCCATGATCTCGAGCAACGCCCGCAGCGGCGGAATCGCCAACTCGATGGTGCCGTCGTCGAAGTACGACTGGGCGACCCGGCGATGGGTCTCGACGATGATGTCGAGGCTGTCGGCGTAGATGCCCTCGTCCTGCAGCTCCGGACGCAGCATGTCGGCGGTGAACACCACGTGCGGGTGCAGAAAGATGCGGCCGAAGTACTTGCGGGCGAACTTCTGCGTCATGCGGTAGCCGAGCCGGCTGGCGCGCACGGGGCGTCCGTCGATCTCGGTGTCTTCGACGCGTTCGAGGCACCCCTCGGCGATCAGGTTCGCGGCCGAGCGTTCGTCGTCGGTCATGCGCGAGAACACCTCAGGAATCAGCATCGAGATGTCGTGGTCGACCCGCACGTTGGGCCCCACGTAGCCGGCGCACGACACCCAGCCGTCATAGCCGGTGAGCACGTAGCTGAGCAGCGCCGCGTTCAGGTCGACGATGGCCGGCATGGCGTTGAACGGGCCCTTGGTCAGCGCGCCTTCGGACCCGGCACCGGTGGTGGACGGCGACTTGCCGGTCATCGAGCTGATGTACTCCATGAACAGCTCGGGCAGCTCCATGTAGTGCAGCGGGTTGTACGAACACAGCGCCGGCACCGGGCCATCCGGCGGGTTGTTGCGCCGTCCGGCGGCCACCACGTCGACCGGCACGGGCATGGGCGCAGCGCTGGGCAGCTTGGCCAGCAGGTGCATGGCCAGGTCGGCCGCGGCGGTGGCCTGGGCGTTGGTCAGGTCGGGCCGCTTCTGCAGGTACCTCGGGTTCTTGGACGGCTTGCCGCCCACCAACCGCGGGTTGGCCGACGACACCACGAACCGTGGGCTCTGGTCGTCCGGCTGGTCGGCGAACTCGGCCAGCAGCTGCTGCATCGGGGTGGTGAACGCGCTGAACGCCACCGCGTCGTCGCGCATCTCGCGGGCGTCGAAGCGGGTCAGCGGTTCGAAGTTCGACAAGAAGTTGTCGTGGCCCGACATGTCGAGCTCGGTCTGCTTGTCGTAGCCGCGGTGAATGGCGTCGTCAGGGCGCTGAAAGAGCAGGTTCTCGCAGTTCTGCACGTACTTGCGGCTCAGCCCGATCGCGCCGTCGGGCACGGCGGTGAGGTGCGCCGGGCCGACGATCGAGGCGGTGATGTCGTCTTCGGTCTGCACCTTGACGGCCGGGTTGAAGTCGTGGCGCAGGCCGAAGAGCCGCCACGAGCCGTCGGTGTCGAAGCCGACCCGCAGCATGTTCACGTTGATGCGCTCACCGTCGAGCCGCAGCGCGTTGCCCTGCCGGCCGTTCATGATGCCGACGGTGAAGTGACTGCGCCAGTCGCCACCCCACTCGGGCCGGTGGAACCGCTTGACCACGAACACGAGTTCCTTCACGTGCGGCGGAATGCTCTCGAGCCACTCGTTGTAGGCATCGGTGAAGTCGTCGGACGGCGTGAGCAGCTTGATCACGCTGCCGATCGAGCGGGTGGGCGACAGGATCGCGCGGGTGTCGGTGCCGCGCAGGGCTTCGTCGGCGAACCGGTCGGAATGGTCGCGGGCGAGGATCGCTTCGACGGCGTCCATGTCGGCGTCGAAGTCGGCGGTGTAGGCGTTGCCGAAGATGAACGCGTCGGTGATGGCCTTGCTGATCTCTGACTTGCCGCCGCCCGAGACGGTGCACGGCTTGTGGCACGAGGTGACGTTGGGCACCACGGCCTTGAGGTCCCAGTGCTTGGGGTCGCTCGGCGACTGCGCCAGTTGCACGCGGTAGCCGTTGGGGCCGAAGTAGGTCTTGTCGGCGCGCAGCCTGATCGAACGCTCACCCGAGGGCGTGTTCCACGACACGGTCATCGTGCGCAGCGAATAGGTCGGACGACTCGGCACCAGCACGTGCTCGGGGTGTTCGAGATCGATCGCATGACCCTCGGGCTGCCGTACGAATCGGTGCGGGTCGCGCGCCAGCACGTCGTCGAGCCGGTAGTCGTCGGTGGCCGACTCGTCGGTGTAGCCGCTGCCGATGTTGTACGACGGAAAGACCAGGGCGCCGCCCGCGTGCTCTTCTTCGACGTTGCCGAACAGGTTCGCGGTGTAGCTGATCTGGGTCTTCACCTCTTTCTTGCAGTAGCCGAAGTAGTTGTCGGAGATCAGGGTCACGATCACTCCATCGGCGTTCCGTGCGGTGAGCTTGAATGGCGTGCCTTCGTTGTAGAGTTCATCCTCGTTGCTCCAGCACATGCCGTCGCGCTTCTGGCGCTCCGTTGCCTCGCTGATATGGGGCAGTCCGGCTTCCACCTTGGTGATTGCGATCAAGTGTGGAGCGAGAATGACGCATCCCGTGTGTCCGCTCCAGTGCGCGACGTCCAGGCCCGCATCGTTCTCGCGAAGGTATGGGTCGCCAGCGTTGCCAAAGATCGACTCCACGAAATCTAGATTGCTGACCAGATTTCCAGGGGCAAAGAACCTGACTTCCATGCGGCGTTCTTCGATAAAAGGAGGCACTGCCGGGCAGACCAGCGGTCGCAGCAGGAGTGAAACCCACGCATGCGCCTGGTCCGCCTGATGGCTGGTGATAGGCAGCCGCATCAATTCCCGTGGTGGGTTCAGCGCGAACCCGAGCATCCTTGCGAAGGTCGCCTTCGGCACGGCCTTCTTGTCATCAGGTATAGGGAGGCCCCCTTCGGCAACATGAAAAACACCTTTTGTTGTGCGACGGTCGTTTTTTGGGTTGTGCAGTACGCCATTGGCCACCCGGTAACTGTCGATGATGTCACTTTTGAAGACATCGCCCTTTGCCGGAAGTGACAACACGCGGGCGACGCCATGCTGGCTCAGCGTCAGTGTTTTCCCTGGTAATCGTGGAGCCTCGCCTTCGACATCGCTCAGGTACGCCAGCAGCCATTCCTGAATGCGGCAGTCGGAGGGCGGGCGAAGTTCATCGCGAAACCGATCCTTTGCCTGGTAGTGCGCCATTAGCGTTTGCCCCATTTGCAGGAAAGGATTGTCTTCCCGCTTGCCGAAAATCGGCTCGCCCATGGCGGCGAGCTGGATGTTGATGAACTCCACCATCTTCGTGCCGTAGTCCAGGCTGGAGTGGGTAGCCGGATCGAAACCGATCGCCGAGCGGAGGTCTGTGTCCTGAGGGGATTGCATTCCAGTCATGGTCGCAGGTTCTGTTCCAGCCCGGGCAACGATTTTGATTTTATAACGGGATTCATTCAGGGGGTGGGCAGTCGGCAAGGTTTGATCTTCCACACTTCTTCCGCATACTGGCGAATCGTGCGGTCGCTGGAAAAATATCCAACACGTGCCGTGTTGAGAATGGCCTTACGCGCCCATGCGGATTGGTCACGATAGACAAGGTCGACTCGTTCCTGGCATTCGACGTAAGCTTTGTAGTCCGCGAGGACGAGAAACGGATCTCCGCCATCGAGCAGGCTTCCCGCGACTGCCTGACCCCCGGTTCCGTGCGACCCGAATTCACCTGAACGCAACCAGTCGAGCACCCCGCGTAACTCCGCATTTGCCTCGTAGTAACTTCTTGGTGAATAGCCGCTGGCATGCAGTCCGTCGACTTCCTCGACAGTCATCCCGAAGATGAAGATGTTGTCCTCGCCGACTTCCTGAAGAATCTCGACGTTGGCACCGTCCAGAGTGCCAATCGTAAGCGCTCCATTGAGGGCGAGTTTCATGTTCCCGGTGCCGGAGGCTTCTTTACCAGCCGTGGAGATTTGCTCGGACAAATCCGCTGCTGGAATGATCTTCTCCGCCAGGCTGACGCCATAGTTTGGAAGGAATGCTACCTTGAGTCTGTCGGCGATGCGTTCGTCATGGTTGATCTTCTTCGCCACCAGATTGATTGCGTAGATGATTTCTTTCGCGAGGAAATAGCCAGGTGCGGCCTTTGCAGAAAACAAGAAGACACGCGGGCAGATGTCGAGCTCCGGGTCTGCGAGCAGGCGACGATAGAGGGTGAGGATGTGCAGAAGGTTGAGATGCTGCCGCTTGTATTCGTGGAGGCGCTTGATCTGCACATCGAACAGGGCTTCTGCGTTGGGCGTAAATCCGCACAGAGATTTCACGGTGTTGCCGAGGCGTTCTTTATTGCGCAGCTTGACCGCCATGAATGCTTTCTGGAATGCCGGATCGTCGGCCACGGATTCGAGGCCGCGTAGTTGATCCAGATCCCGCACCCAGCCATCGCCAATTTGTCCCGTGATCAGCGATGCGAGTTCTGGATTGCAGGCAAGCAGCCAGCGCCGGGGAGTGATGCCATTGGTCTTGTTGTTGAACCGCTCTGGATACAATTCGTTGAATTCAGGAAAGAGATTCGATTTGATCAGTCGCGTGTGCATGGCTGCGACGCCATTCGTTGAAAAACTTCCCAGCACCGAAAGGTGGGCCATGCGTAGTGACTTCGGGTGGTTCTCCTCGAACAGTGAGAGCACCCGCATTTTCTCGACGTCGCCCGGCCATCTCACCAACACCGTTTCCTCGAGAAAGCGCCGGTTGATTTCCTCTGCGATCTGCAGGTGGCGCGGGAGCACCTTGTGCAGGAGATCGGCACTCCAGGACTCAAGTGCTTCTGGCAAAAGCGTGTGGTTCGTGTAGGCGAACGTTTTTCGGGTGATGTCCCATGCTTGGATCCATGGCACTTTGGATTCATCGACCAGCAGTCGCATCAATTCCAGAATTGCCACGGCTGGATGGGTGTCATTGAGCTGGATTACCGCTTTCTCTGGCAGGGAATCCCAGTTGTTGCCGGCCTTGAAATGCCTGCGCAGCAGATCCCTGAGAGAACATGCCACGAAGAAGTATTGCTGCACGAGGCGCAGTTCCTTGCCGCTCTCGGTGTTGTCGTTAGGGTAGAGGACTTTGGATATTGTCTCGCTCTCGACTTTGTCCCTCACCGCATCCATGTAACCACCTCGATCGAAGGTGGCGAAGTCAAAGTCCAGCGATGCCCTGGATTCCCACAGTCTGAGAAAATTCACCGTCTCACAGCCGTAGCCGATAATCGGGATGTCCCACGGCACACCCACAATCGTGCGACTGGGCTTCCAGACCCGGGGGAGATCGCCTTCGCCATGGCTGGCTGGCTCGACGTGACCGTAAAGGTGCACCTGTGTAGAAAACTCCGGCCGCACGACTGCGAAGGGGCTTCCGTAGCGCATCCATGCATCGGGCTTCTCCATTTGCCGCCCGTCGACGAATTGCTGCTTGAACAGCCCGAACTCATAGAGAATGCCATAACCTACGGCGGGATACTCGAGAGTGGCGAGTGAATCGAGGAAACAAGCAGCGAGACGCCCGAGGCCACCGTTGCCCAGCCCCATGTCTGACTCGCGCTCTTCGATGTGGTGGATGTCCTGGCCCAGTTCGGCTAGAGCGTATTCGGCGACCTTGTACAGGTTCGTGCTGATGAGATTGTTCACCATCAGGCGACCCATGAGATACTCCAGGGACAGGTAGTAGACTCGGCGTGGATTTTCCGCTCGAAGCTGGCGCTGGGTGCGCGCAAAACGGATCACAGCCCAGTCGCGGGACGCAAGGCACGTGGCGGTCCACCAGTCCCTCGGCGTCGCCGTTGCCCGACCGTGCAGCAGATCTGCGCGCAGGTGTCTGACGATTGCACGCTTGAATTCCTCAACAGTAGGCGTGGGAGGCGCGTATTCCTCGAAGCGGATGCCATCCGGTTTGCCTGGTTGGGTGCCTTGTTCTTCGCTTGGAGAGGGGGTGTCAGTTGGATTCATATTTGCGTGAAATGTAATGGGGGCGCAGGGCTGGTTGGCAAGCGATTGGATCGAGATCGGGTCTCGTCAACAACAAAGGCGTTGATCAATTGTTCTCCTCTCTCCTCTCCATCCTCGTCAGTCTCCTGTGCCCGGATCTGTCATCCGCCGGCGGAGCAACGTGCCATCTTTGCTCCAATTTCTAAGGGACAGCTGCTCCCGAAAGGGAATCTCATCATCAAGCTGTATGAGTCGAATCAAGCTACGTGCTTGATCAATCAGTCTGGTTCGCAGGGGACATTTTTCGAGAGCTGGTTTCAACATCGGTCACACTTTTGAAAAGCAATTCACGTACCAAGTCCTGCAGTATGCCGGACGCGGCGGCAAATTAGGTGAACGATACTCTTATTTTCATTTGTGCAGGCAGACAGGCGATCTTGCCTTTTGCGGTCTGATTCGGCACCTTCGCCGTCATGATAAGAATCTATAAAGACACGAATGGCGCGACTTTAATGGAACGGGATCGCGAATGGCGGGCCGTGCCGGGGTTTTCATGGGACGCTCTTTTCCGGCAGTCGGATCCAGCAGCCTTTGCTGCTGAAGCCTTTGCGTCGGGGGCTGTGCACGAGCCGAGTTCGGGGGCATGGGCTGCCCCTATTGGCAACCAGGAAGTATGGGCGGCAGGGGTTACGTACTACCGCAGTCGCCAGGCGCGAATGGAGGAATCCGAGGAGTCAGGCGGTGATCGCTTTTACGACATGGTTTACGATGCTGTTCGGCCTGAGCTGTTCTTCAAAGCAACCGCTGCCCGGACACGCGGCCATCTGGCCCATGTCCGCGTGCGCGCTGACTCGAACTGGGATGTGCCGGAGCCAGAGTTGACGCTGGCAATCAACAGTGCGGGCAAGGTGTTTGGCTACACCATAGGTAATGATATGAGCTCGCGCGACATCGAGGGCGAGAACCCGCTCTATTTGCCGCAGGCAAAAGTCTACAAGGGATCCGGTGCGATAGGGCCGGCCCTGACGATTGCCGATGCGCCGCTGCCAGGCACCACGGTCATTCATTTGGAAATCGCTCGCGCTGGTGAGGCCATCTTCACAGGTGAAACTGCGATCGATCAGATCAAGCGTGGCTTTGACGAGCTGGCGGGCTTCCTGTTCACTGAGAACGAATTCCCTGACGGAGCTTACCTCATGACTGGGACTGGAGTCGTTCCTGGCGACGGATTCACCCTCCAGTCAGGCGATGTCATCCGCATTTCCATCGATGGATTAGGAACTCTCGAAAACTCGGTCGAATGAAGCTGGCACCCGCTTTACTCGCGATATTTGGTCTTTGTCTAGCTGGATCAGTCTCCGCCGGGCCGGATCGCCCTAACATTGTGTTCATCCTGATCGATGATCTGGGCTGGATGGACTTGGGGGTGCAGGGAAACCAGGCGGTGCATACTCCTCATATCGACAAGCTGGCAGGAGAGGGGATGCGGTTTACGAACGCCTACTCAGCCGCCCCGGTATGTTCCCCGACTCGTGCCGCCATCCTGACTGGTCAGTCGCCCGCGCGGCTGGCCTTTACCAATCATGCGCCGGATCTCGAAAGATTCATTCCCGACAATCCCGTGCTGCTGCCGGCATTCATGCATGAACACCTTGCAGCGGAAAAGCTGACGGTGGCCGAGCGATTGAAGTCGGCCGGATACGCGACCGCGTTCATGGGCAAGTGGCATCTGAGTGGTGGCGGTGATGGCAAGCCTGAGTTCGAGCCCACCGCTCAAGGGTTCGATATCAACATAGGCGGATGCGGATTCGGCGGCCCGCCCACATTTTTTGATCCCTACCGCATCCCGCATCTGCCATCGCGTAAGAAAGGCGAGTATCTCCCTGATCGGCTGGCAGATGAGGCAATTAGTTTCATTGGCGATCGCGCTAAGGACTCCCAGCCGTTCCTGTTGTGTCTGTGGAACTACACTGTGCACTGGCCGATGGAGGCACCTGCTCCGCTCCTCGAAAAATACGCCAATCACACCGGCCCCGGCCTGAACGATCCGCGCTACGGTGCCATGATCGAAGCCATGGATGCCGCGACAGGCCGCGTCATCTCCGCCATCGACCGGCTCGGGCTGCGCGAAGACACCCTCATCGTGTTCACTTCGGACAATGGTGGATTCGGTGGTGTCGCAGACAACCGCCCGCTGCGCGATGCAAAGGGTGATCTCTACGAAGGCGGTATCCGCGTCCCATTGATCATTCGCTGGCCCGGAGTGGTGAAAAGCGGTGCCGTTCAGCCCGAGCCTGTAATCAGCATGGACTTCTACCCAACCCTGCTCGCTGCAGCAGGTGTCGCCATCGAGCCTGCCGAAGCAGAGGATCTGGATGGTACTAACATTTTACCTCTGTTGCGTGGGGCCGAAAATTTTCCTCGCCGCTCACTCTACTTCCACTACCCAAACTACGCCTGGACCCGTTCCAACCGTCTCGGCGGCGCTGTTCGCGATGGCCGGTGGAAGTTGATCGAGCGATTTGATACCGGCCAGCTGGAATTATTCGACCTCGAAGCCGACATCGAAGAGCAAAACGACATCTCAACCTCAAAACCGGAACTCGCTGAAAAACTTGCAACCAACCTCCGCGCCTGGCGTCAAAAAGTGGCTGCCCAGATGCCAAGGAAGCCGTGATTCAAGCGATCGAACGATACCATCCAACTCCGTACTGCTCTGCCAGTTTGTTTGACTAAATTTCCGGTAGCCCAAGCCCTCTACATATTTTTTTTCGCAAGCTGATTTTTGATTTCAATATGGCGCGGCACTGCTTCGACATCACCCGTCCTTGGGTTTGTCCAGAGCGAATGGCTTGAACCCTCTCGCTTCAATATGCAACCGTTGCATCTGAGATATTTGAGGAGACTACCACGCTTCATCCGACTGCAACAGTCTCCCGAATCGCATCGTGAGGAAGCCCTCTAAGCGAATCTTCTAGTCGATCAGTAAGGATCAACGCAATTGCAGAGGCAAGATCGGCTTTGGCATCCGCGATCGACTCTCCTTGACCGTTGGCTCCCGGAATTTCCGGACAATAGGCCCAGTAACCTCCTTCTTCTGCAGTCTCGATTACAGCTGTAAACTCACTTTTCATTAGGTCTAAAGTAGCGGCTACGATCAGGAACACAAGCTTAGGGATTTGCCGGGATATCCCTTCCTAACTATCGCTCGCCGCTGCTGAAGTGTCTACGGCTGCGGCATCTGCTGCGGGATCGTTGAAAAGAATCACGGAGGTGCGGGAGTTGTCAGACGGGGAGAAGTCCTGACCTCCGGGGAGTGTGAGTTCGGACGAAAAGGTAAGGTCGCCCTGGGCTTCGCCGAGTCGGGTGTCGATGGGGAACTCACGGACGATGGCTTCGCCGGGATCGAGTGCGGGTAGCGCGTAGGAGCGGCTGTTGTTGTCGGAGGTGATGTTGAGGGTGGCGCCGTTTACGATGGTGGTGCCGCGGTTTTCGACAATGATGTCGACCATAGGAGTTTCACCTTCGGGAATGCTGGCCAGGTCAACATAGTGGCTGGCCACGGCTACATCAGTGATGCCTGGGGTATCGTGCTGGACGACGCGGCCGACATCGAGGATGCCTTCGCCAAAGGCTGCATCCGCTCCCAGGGCACCGGCTTCGTTGCTGTAGGTCTCGAGCATTTGAGCAGCCTCGATCGCGGTTGTTCCCGGATAGATCGACATGAGCGCGGCGATTGATCCGGTTACAAATGGAGCACTGGCCGAGGTGCCTGAGAAATCAATCAGCAAATCGCCGGGCCATGCGGCGACCACGTCAAGGCCGGGGGCGGTGAGATCCAGGCCTTCGCCGGAGTTGGAAAACGACAGTTGTTGCCCTTCCGCATCGACGGCACCTACAGAGATCACGTCTTCGTAGCGTGCGGGAAATGCGAGTTCGCTGTAGGTATCGTTGCCTGCGGCTGCGACGATGACTTTTCCTGCGTCTGTCGCGTAGGCAACTGCATCGCGCACCAGAGAGCTGTCGCCGTACGAGCCGAGGCTCACATTGATCACATCAGCCCCTTGGTCGACGGCTTCGATGATGGCTTTGGCAAGGGTGAAGCTGTCGCTCATTCCATCAGCACCGGTGATCTTGATGGAAAGAATATCTGCGGCGGGCGCGACGCCTTGCGCATTGGGATTGTCGCCCGCAGCGATGGAGGCGACTGCGGTGCCGTGACCTTCAGAGTCATTGGCCACCGCTGTGGCATCACTGTTCTCTACTGACTGTGAGAAGTCGATGGAGCGCACGCGATTCTCGGCGAAGGTCAGGTGGGGTTGAACGCCGCTGTCGAGGACTGCTATCGTGATACCATCACCCCACAGGCTGGTGTCCCCATTGATCCCCAGCCAGCCGAGCGCTCCGGCACCGAAAGGAATCTCGATCTGAGCCTGACGATTTTCAGGGATGCCCGGGATGTTCACCTGGTAGTTGGCGCCCACTTCGCCGTAGTCGTCCTTATTGGCGAGGTAGTCTTTGTAAACGTCGTTGAGGTCGCTGTAGCCAACGCGGACAGAACGCAGGCTGTCCATGGAGTCGATAACATTCAGGCCGAGACCTCTCGCCCGCGCGAGAAAGGCCCGATAGCCGTCATCGTCGCGGAAGCGGAGGAGGACTTCGTTTGAAATGGCTCCCAGTCCCTCGAGCTTGGATTTCAAGAGTTCGAGCAGCAGATTAGTGAACGGTACTGCTATTTCGTTCGAAGGCGAACCACTGTTCTGCGGGTGCGGGGGCATGGCAAGTGCGCCTCCGCTGGGAGCGAGTTCTGTCTGCTTCCGGTCGAAGTTCAATCCTTTGAACATGCGATCGGCAAAAAAAAGCGTGATCCCCAGAACGAGGAGTCCTGCCAGACCTGCCCACATGGTGGTGCGCTTTTCTTCCATAATCTTGACATCATAGATTAACCGGTGCGTAAGCGCGAAACATTTCGCACGGCGACAATGGGCTCGGAAACAACGGTGAACGCTGGCTGAATCCCTGAATTGAATGATCCTTTAGCTCAGGAAATTCAGAGGCTTAAATTCTGATGGAGCGTCCTCTTCAGCGAAGGTGTATCCGGGCATGGTGACATCCAGCGACGCCCGGGAATCTCCGAAATGTTTCATGAAGATTTCACCAAACACGGAGCGGAAATCGGTGTTGCGAGCGAGGTAGCGGTCGCGCTTGCTGAACATTGCGCCAGCTTCCCAGGTGGTCGCATCACAATTGTAAACGCCACCTTTGACTCCACCTCCGGCAACGAACATGGCGCTGGCTTCGGCGTGGTCGGTGCCCTGGCTGCCGTTTTCTTCCGAGGTTCGGCCAAATTCGGTCATGGTTACGATGATCACATCGTCCCACTGGTCGCGCAGGTCGCGGGCCAGCGCCTGGAATCCCTGGGCAAGATCGCCGAGGAGATCCGCCTGATTGTTCGCCTGGCCGGAGTGGGTGTCCCAGCCGCCTTTGTTGATTCCCACCACTTTGACTGGCGTGTTCTTCAGCAGCATCGCAGCTTCCTGTAACTTGTCGCCGAACGATCCATCGGGATAGACGGCTCCGTTCTCTGGGGTGTAGCCATTCGCGATCGCCTGTTGCACCGTGGCGATGCTGCCGCCCAGAGCTTTGCCGGTGTCATGCATGCGGTCATGGTAGTCCCTGCCATTGAAAAGCGGGCTGTCGCCGTAGAGGCCAAGGACGCCCTTCCCATCGCCAGCTCCTTCAGCAGAGGGGAGCGAGCCGAGGAATTTTGTCTTTTCAGTATCGCGGCCGAGGAAGCCGAACTCCGCACTGTCGTTGAAGTTTGGAAATGGCTTGGAACCACGCAGCCCAAGGATCTCATTGGACGAGATGGATGCGGCCAAAAACGCATTGTTAGGGTCTTTGAGATCGTAGCACTGGGCGAGTCGACGATAGAACATGCCTTCCCTCAGCCGATCATCACCAGGTGAGCCCACTTCCCAGTAGTCCTGGCTGTCAAAGTGCGAGCGCGACTGATTGGCGTAACCGATTCTGTGAATGACCGCCAGATTGCCCAGACCTTCGACACCGTTGAGGGCGGTGCTGTTGTACAGCTCCATCATCGGTGCCATCGCAGGGTTCAGCTGTGCGAATCCATTGCCTAAATCGAGAGCGTTGGCCTCTGGTATGAAAAGCGTTGGTCGGGTCTGCTGGTTGTAGTCCGCATCGCCTCGTGGAATCACCGTGTTGATCCCATCATTTCCGCCGCGCTGGAAGATGAAGATCAGCTTCTTGTTTTGATCCGGCGTTCCTGCATACAGCTGGCGTTGCCACAGCGCTGGCTGAAACATTCCGAAACCATAGGCACCGCAGGCGAGGCTCGTGCGGAGGAAATTGCGACGATTGAGATTCATAGTGGGCTGGCGATTACTGATACTGAAATTCCGGGCTGGAGAGGATGAGGGCAACGAGAGTGCGCAGGCGATCCATCCGCGCCGTCTGCCCGAGGTTATCGGCCATGCTTAGCGCGCCGCTGTCGTTGGTGTTGGCATAGTTCATGAATACGGACTTTCGTTGCTCTAACATCTGCCCCTGGAACAATGTGGTATTGAAAAATTCGATAACATCGTCAGCGGTGGATAGCTGATTTGAAGACAGGAAGGCCTCTATGTCCCAGCTGGTTCCAGTGTAGTCGCCATCGCCCGCAACCGATTGCGAGAACTTCATCCGCTCCAGCAGTCCCTGGGTATCCATCCAGTCGTAGCCGTATTCGGAATAGCCGTCAGGATCATCGCGTTCGAAGATCATCATGCCCATGTCTTCGTTTCTCGCGTGGAGCAGATCGTCACTTACATCGGCACCAATCGCACGCACTGCGCTATTGATGAACTCCACCGGAGTCTTCACCTTGTTCAGGTAGTGCGCCTCCGACCAGAACGGGGTCGATTGCGCCTGCGGATCGAGAATTGCGTTGAGGACAGTGCGGATATTGCCTGCGGGAACCGTTGAATTCCAGGCCTCGATTCCGCGATTCGCGAGCTCCATTAAGTCATCGGGAGCCACGCCGTCATGATACGTATCAAGGGTGATCTCATCCGAGACAAAGCGATTGATGAGCTTGATGACAATGAATTCGCTGGTAGACGGATGGGAAACCAGCGCGTCGATGACGCCGATCGCGTCTTTGATTCCGTCCACTGCATCGCGTCCTTCGGGAATGACGATTTCGTAGGGGGTGCCTTCAAAGAGCACTTTCCTGCTGGTGTCGTGTTCGCTTGGATCAAAGCGGAAGGTCCACAGGCCGCCTGGATCAGTGACTTCGATACTCTGGGGCGCATAGTTCAGCTTAACGATGCGTGGCAGGAGCGATAGGTCGCTGCTGCCGAGGCTGGTGTTGTGAACCTGGATCGCAAGGACGTTATTGCCTGCGATGAGTAAATCGGCGTGATCTCGCAGCTGGATGATCGCATTTGCCTGGGTGACTTCGTGATTTCCATCAGCGGTGGAATCAAACGCCGGCGGGGTGCCAGCGTCTCCCATGTTGTAGCGGCCGATTTCCGTTCCGTTCAGATAAGCTACAAATCCATCGTCGTAGCCGACGTCCAGCACGGTGTTGGTGAGGTCACCCGTGATCGTAAAATTGCGCCGCAGGTACACGGATGTGTAGTTGTTGCGCATGTCGTTGAGAGTGGTTGCGTCATCACCATCCGCGTAACCGATTCCAGTGGAGCCGGCAGACCAGCTGGAGTCATCGAAGCCAGGAAGTGTCCAGTCCGCAGTAGCGATGCCGTCCTGCCCCGGAGAGGGCTCTGATCGCCCCTTGAAGTAGCGCCATCCTGGCCCCAGATCCAGGAGGACTTCCTCACTCGCAATCTGCACGCTTGGCGTGATTTCAGGATCACGGGCAGAGGCAGGAAAGCTCTTCGCAAAGGCCGGGTTCACTTTCTTGATCGACCAGCCAGTGAAACACTTTGCCAGCTGCTCGATGTCGGTCTGGGTGTAACGGTTGTCGACGCCGAATGCATACAGTTCCAGGATCTCTCTCGCGTAGTTTTCGTTCGGCTCGCCTGCCAGGTTCAACACGTTGTCGAGGTAGATCAACATGGCGGGGCTGGTGGCGCTGTAGAGCAGCAGGTCGCCGAAATTCCCAAGGCCGTTCTTGTAAAAGAACTCGTATTCCTGCCACTCCATGCGGGCTGCCTCGATGTCGATTTGATCGTAGATGCGTGATTGATCAGCATCGCTCATGTCGCGGATGTCGTCGTATTCGTCGATGTCGCGGACGAACTCCACCACCTTGTCATAGTCCGTGGTGAAGTGATTTTCCCAGAACTCTCCGAGGATCGCCTGTAGCTGATTCTGGCCATAGATGCCGCGCAGGTGGATGAGGTCTTGAAGTTCGCTGACACCTCCGATGGCTTTGTAGGGAGTCGCAGGCGCAGACACCAGAGCCAGATCCATCGTGAGGTCGGAGCTGGTGTAGTTGGCATTGTGCATCTGGATCGCAAGGACGTTTTCACCTTCCTGCAGGAGTTCCAGATGTGCGGAGAGATCGAATGTGTCTGGTGCGTCATTGCTGTCGACATTGCCTCCTGCTGATTCCGCTGACTTGTTATAGCGAGGGGGGCTGCCGACGAGATTTTCGCGGGCGATCTCGGTGCCATTGAGGTAAGCCACAAAGCCATCATCATAGCGCCCTGCCAATATTAGATTTTCAATGCTGGAGACGTCTCCGACTTCGAAGACTTTGCGCACGTAGAGCGACAGGTAGCCATCGTTGTCGCCTTCGCGGCGCATGTCGGCAAGGACTGTTGCATCATCGTCATCGCCATAACCGAAGCCCGAGATGCCGGATTCCCAGCTTGAGTCGTCAAAGCCAGGGTCTTTCCATGTGCGCGGAGGCTCTGATGTTCCCTTGAAATAGTTCCAGCGATCGCCAGTGCCCACAATCTGTGTTCCGGTGCCAGGAAGGTAGTCGAGGTAGAGCGGTGTGGCTTTCATCTGCAATGCAAGATTTCCTGTCTCGTCTGGATCTGCGGGAGCGAGTTGCTCCTGAATGTAGGCGGATGCCCCAATGTTCAGGACGTATCCCAGATCGACGGCGTTCGGGCCATAGGCGATGCGGTTGAGCACATGCCCGGCTTGTTGGATGGGTGTCAGGGTGCTGCCACCGCCGTCGGGCAGGTATTCGACATCCATCACCAGCGGTCCGGACTCGCGTGCAGGTGGTACCTCCTGCGATGCGCCCACACGCACCCGCATCATGGAAAAATTCTGAGGATCCCTGAGCCCGAACGTCACCAGCGAGGAGCGCCCATCGATCGGCCCGGAAATCAGTGGTGCCCAATCGGTCGTTTCACCTGGATCCAGAGCCTCCAGAAGCGCGAACGCGTAGCCGCGCGGCACGGTTGCAACGACCTTGAGCGTGCCTCCTTGCTGATAGCCGACATCAACGATGGTCGGCAGTCCTGTCTGCGCGTGCGAATGCCATGGCATCGCCGTTGTCGCCAGTAAACAAATGAGAGTGGAGCGAATAAGGAGGCAGAGTTTCATGGGGCAGCACAAACGATTTTTGAGGATTCGCCAGGATCAGTTAACTCCAGATGAATCAGAGATGGAAACTCGATAATAGGCACCAGTCACAGGCACCACTTCGGGATCAGGGATCTCGGCGATTTGATCCGTTTCAAGGTTCGGCAGGACAGCGAGGAGCTTCCAATTGGATAGATCAATCGATCGAAAGACCTCGTAAGTCACGCCCGATTCCGCCGCGAACCGCACCACAGGCGAGTCAGGCAGGCCGGTGAGCGACAATTCTGGAAGATCCGAAACGGGTGGTGGTGTTAGGTCAAACTCCATTTCAAGAACGGGAGGAGTCGTGCGGTGCTCGCGGGTTGTCCATCGACGCGCAGTTTTCGCTTTTTCCTCCGATTGCGAAGCCAGCAGCCAGCCGAAGTTCGAATCGGGCTCTGCGATTGCAGCGCGAATATCTGACAGGCCCACTTCGTTGAATTCGAAAACATACGATCCGTCGCCGAGAATCGTGCGCTCTGCCGCTGGCTCCGACGCAAAGTCCGACCCAAAGGCACCGCCAGGCGCGGCCCATGACTGGTCGGGATGAAAGCGCGATTCCCAGGTGGCCTCGCCGACGTCTGCGGTTGCGCCTCCCGGATTGTCTCCCCGCTTGTCCCCTTCTCCCCAGTCTGCGAGGACGCGGTAAAGGCCAAAGGTAGAATTTTGCCGACCGCTTGGTGATTGCACGACATCGATTTTCAGGCGCGCAGCCGTGATCACTGCTCCAGCAGGCAGCGCCTCAGCAATGTCGAATCGATAGAGCGCTCGACTCCTGGTTGCTCCTACCTGACCGCCGAGAGTCCCGGACGGCATGTCCCTTTGGCCGCCAAAATTGAAAGCCGGATCCAGCTCGAACAGGCAGGTATCGGCGCTCGGATTCAGAGAAACAGTCTCCCCCTGAGCGACCGCTGCGGCACACGCGCAGAGGATCAGCAGCAGTCTCTGGAGGTGCGAAATCATCGTAAAATCTACCGCTTAAGCGTTGGTTGTCAAAGGGGTGTGAGTGGCGCGAATCAGCGAACATTCGCGGAACTAAGTTTCCTAATTGAGACTGTAGACCAATTTTCGGAGTCGACTCTGGCAATGGTTGCGCTGTACCTCAACGCTCCGCCCGACGAGTGGCAGCGAAGTGCTGCCCTAGCACCGATGCCCGAAGACCATGAACCCCGATCATCTCGCAACATTGAGGACAAAGAAGTCCTCAATGTGAAAAGTATTGGGCTGATGGCCCGCGTTGCCGAGGGCGATGCGGAGGCCTTTGGTGCTCTGGTGGAGCTCCATCAGCACGCGGTCATCGGAACATGCGCGAAGATGCTGGGCAACATCGACGACGCCCACGATCTGGCCCAGCAGGTGTTTCTTCGCGTTTGGAAATCCGCTCCGCGCTACCAGCCAACCGCCCGATTCACCACCTGGCTGTTCACGATCACGCGCAATCTTGTTTTCAACCACACCCGCAGTGCAGGAAGGGCGAGCTTCGTGTCGATCGATGCCGCAGGCGATGGAGAGAACGAGGCAAGCCGACAAGTTCACGAAGCTGCCAGCACCACAACCCCCAGCGACGATGCCCTTGAGCTGGAACTGATCGGAGCCATCGATGATGCGATCCAGCGCCTGCCCGAAAGTCAGCGTCTCGCCGTCATTCTTCGCCGTTACGAAGATATGACGTATGAAGAGATCGCGGAGACGATGGACTCATCCGTTTCAGCAATTAAGAGCCTGCTGTTCCGCGCCCGTGCGCAGTTGCGGGAAGAGCTGGCACCTTATCTCAGCGGCGAGCCATGAGAAACTATCACGATCTCATGCCGCGCGGGTTGAGCTGAAGCTCAAACTACTTTGCCACCATGCCGCTCCATCAAGAGTTCCCCATCGCGTTTCATTTCCAACGCACCGACCCAGTGCTGAAGCACGTACGCCGCAGCCACGCACAAGACATCAGATAAAAACCACAGCGGCAACGGAACGTACTGGCCGCCCAGAATTTCCTGGTTGAGCGGATACAGCCATGCAATGCCACCCGCGAACGCATCGCAGACTAAATGCAGAAGCACCGCCAGCCACATGCAGTGCGCGATCAGCCACGGCCGCGATTGCCCGAGCCAACGACCGACCAGGAGGCAAACCGGATAGATCGCCAGCAGAAACCAGACAGTATGCGTCGGGCTCTGCAGTCGGGCGGAGAGTTTCCAGTGCGGTGAGAGCAGATCAGGTGCCGCTCCGGCGATGCCAATCATGATCAAGTGCGCATTGCAGAACGCCCGCGACGTCGATGCACGCGTCAGCTGCAATGCGCTGAGCGCATTAGCCACGACTACAGGAGCCAGCGCATGGGTGATCACGAACATTTGTCGTGAATGATACGTGCGAGGTGGGAAGAATCTTAGCCATTTGCTCAGCAAGCGAGCCCACCTCCTTTGAAGCATCAAATTGTAGGTTCACTTTCCGATTCAGGCCGACCGCAAAGTTTCTTCTGCTTGTCCAGATATCCGGCCAGTCTGGACTGTGTCTCAATCGTTCCTTCCGGCAAGGAAGTAAAACAAGAGCGTGCGTTCTGTTGGTGGTAGTGGTTAAATGCTGTATTACCGCAAACTTGCAGAACGATGAAATACCGCACGATCAGTACTCATATTGCCACTGGACTGGCCGCTACATTGGCCGCTATCACCTCACTCTCCGCTCAAGAGGCAGAGCCGCAGAAGCTTTCGATCGGCGATCCTGCGCCACCGCTCGTTATTGGTGAGTGGGTCAAAGGCAAGCCCGTCGAAGCTTTCGCAGCCGATCAGGTTTACGTTGTTGAATTCTGGGCTACCTGGTGTGGCCCATGCATCGCCGGCATGCCTCACCTTAGTGAATTGCAGGAAGCTTACGCGGACAAGGGAGTTCAAATCATCGGCGTGAACATCTGGGACGAGCCCGAGAAGGTGAAGCCGTTTCTCAAGGACGAAGTCAAGATGCACAAGAAAACCGGCGACGAAATCATGCGCTACACCATCGCCATCGAAGAAAAGCATGACCCCGAAAATGTTCGCAATGGCAAGATGGCACTCACCTGGATGACTGCCGCCGGACAGAACGGTATCCCTTCAGCATTCATCATCGATGGAAAACAACGCGTCGCCTGGATCGGGCACCCGGCCACCATGGACAAACCATTGGAAAAAATTGTCGCGGGCGAGTGGGATATCGAGAATGCAGCCAAAGAGATCGCAGCCAAAAATGCCGCGCAGGCTGAGTTTCGGAACTACACGCTCCTATTCAGGAAAGGCGATTTCGAAGCCGCTTACCCGATTGCTCGAAAAATGGTCAGCGGTGCCTTCGCCAACGAACCGATGGCACTCAACAGCATCGCCTGGGGCATCATCGATCCTGACAATCCACCCAAAGTTCAAGACCTGGAACTCGCACTGGAGGCCGCTATGAAAGCGAACGAACTCACCGAAAGCAAAAACGCCATGATCCTCGATACCCTGGCGATGGCTTACTCCAGCAATGGCAATCTTCAAAAAGCAGTTGAATACCAGAAACTTGCTGTGGAACACGCCGACGACCGAATCAAAGCGGATCTTCAAAAGCGCCTCACCGAGTTTGAGAAGAAGGTAGCGGAATAGGGCTGGGGTAAGCCATTCAAGATCGAGGACTTGTTTCCTGGCCGCTGAGTTAAAGGGGGGAGATCCCCCCTATCTCAGCGGGGAGTCGTGAGGAAGTAGTCCGTGCTTTAGCTCGATCTCATGCCGCGCGGGTTGGGCTAAAGCTCAAACTGCTTTCGCAGCCATAACGCTCCATCCAGAGTTCATTGGTTCGCGATCGTTACCACCAGGAAATCGACGGGCTTCTCCTCAGAAGTCTTAAGCCTCACGGAATCCGATAGCTCTTCTGCTACGCTGAAACTAACCCCCTCTTCCCTCTTTACCCAATAGTAAAAAAGCACCTTCTGATTATTTTCCACTCTGAGCGAAGAATGGCGCGTGTTCGATCCAACCAGATGAGGCGAATCGAAAGTCACATGGGCAAAAGTCCCTAGCCGTTCCGAATTGCCATCCTGCTCTAAGAATCCAAACTCAATCTCGACATCGCTTCCTGACACTCTCGGAGTAACCCAGGACATCGGGTGCTTTGAGCTGTCGAGCACCTGTTCAAACTCCTGGGTTTTCACTCCGCCCGAGATGAGAAACATCCGCAACACCGCCGTTCCGTCATCGATACGTATGGCGTGTCCGCCATAGTTGTAAATTCGCTCTGAATTGCCGTTCACAGCGGACTGACCGAGCGAGACTGCTTGGACACGAGTAGGCGGTGCCTTGTCGCAAGATGCGAAGAGGATCGCACCTGCGGCTATGCAGGAGAAGCTAATCAGGCCTAGTTTCAAAGCGAGCTGCGATTAAGTCGGAGTTCATACCATCACCCCCTGTTTTTGATGTATAGGATCGCTGGAAACAAAAGTTATAGCAATACGAAAATGGGGATATACGAAAATGGGAACACCCATCTGTGCAGAGAAAACAAGCAAGCTAACGTCAGTGGGGGTGTGTGGGGGTGCGGTGAGTTACAAAACAGGCGTTTCGGCTTTTCCTCACTGGGGCAGTCGTTTCCGCAACCACGCTAGGGCACCTTCGCGAGTGCCTGGAACTTGCTGGGCTCCAAATTCCGCGAAGGGTTGTGCAACTCTGGGCAGGCTGAGGCCAGCGTTGGCCATGACCTCGGTGTCGGTGAGGATCTCGGGCGGGCCGATTGCTACGATGTAGCCACCGTCCATCAGGACAACCATGGTGGACCATTCGGCAGCGAAGTCGACGTCGTGGGTGGCGGCGATGATGGTGCGGCCATCGCAGTGCAAATCGTTTAGCAGGACGGTGATCTCATCGCGGCCTGGTGGATCGAGCGCGGCCATGGGTTCGTCGAGCAGGAGGATGCGCGCACCGCTGGCGAGGACGCCAGCGAGGGCGAGGCGTTTGCGTTCGCCGCCACTGAGCTGGTGCGGCGGGTGGTCACGCTTCTTAAGCAAACCTACGGCGCGGAGCGCCCGGTCGGTGCGGTCGGCTTTTTCGGCATCGGACAGTTCCAGTTGATGCGGGCCGATGGCGACATCCTCGTCCACGGTGAGTCCGAGGATCTGGTCGTCAGGATTCTGGAACAACATTCCGACTTCCTGCCGAATGAGCGCGCGGCTGTCTATGTTCAGCTTCATGCCGCT
>JAGROY010000264.1 GCA_020439995.1 Verrucomicrobiia bacterium | reverse complement strand
ACCAGCCCGCCCATGCTGTGACCCACGAGCACCATGTTCCGCCACGTTGGGAGATTCCCCTGCGGGTTGAAGGTTTCCTGCAGAGTGTTCAGATCATCGCGGAGCAGTTTGGCAGAGTAAAGGATTGGCAGCCCGGTGGGATAAGAGAAAGACCAGAATTGGTATTGTTTCCGGATCTTAGGATCCCGCCGAAGTTCGTTGACCATGACCTTCCAGATCGATGGGCTGGATTTCAGCCCGTGGACGAAAATCACTGGTATCCGGTTGGGATCGAATGGCTCAAACCGGTAGAGGCCGGTCTCCTCCAGGTAGTCGCCGCCTCGCAGCATCGCTTTGATGACGGGCAGATGCAGGTTTCCCTGTTGTCGTAGGTATGCCAGTGGCGCTGTGAAGTTTGCAGCTAGTTGCAGGCCCTCGAAGCGATCGTCTTCCAGGACATCGCAAACGTTGATCTGTCCGCCTTTCAATACAAGTGTGACCGGCAGTGCAGTACCCAGCTCTGAAACATCGGAGTCACCACTACGCCTGGCCCTGTAGAGAAAACCAGCTTCTCCGATTCCCATCTGCGTCACCCAGCCGGGAAAGTCCTCCTCGTCGAGAGTATTGGCGCTGATTGCCTCGTCGAAGTCGGCCAGTTGGATTCCATCCCTTCCTCGCCACTTCAGGGGCAGCACCGATCCGTCTGGGGCCTCCACGCTGCCACTCCTCAGGTTCGTTGTCGTGATTTTATCAAATAGCGGACTTCCACTGCGACCGCTTGGACTGGCACAGTTCGAAAGGGCAAATGTCAGAGTGAGGCAGAGGAAGCTTGAGCAGACGGAATTCTTGAGCATTTGAGTGAAGCAGCAAATTGCCGCCCGTTATACTCTGAATGATACGCCCGCGCAATGTCTCTTCGCCCACGCACCCTCGCCGTCGGCCCATCAGGCAGATTTCATGACGGCATGACCACAGATTCCACCGGGTATGAGCGCTGTTGCTCGACCGGAATCGCGGTGCCATTTTGAGACAGGCCGGGATTCGGGCCATCGGGGAAGGCGATGTTGTCTGGAATGTCCGCGACACTGTCTACAACCATATCGGGAGAGAACGCGTAGTCACCGAGGTCGCCCAGTTTTGTTCCCCCTGACATTACCAGAATTGTGCGGTAGCCAAGGCCAACACCTCCCAGAATATCCGTGTCCATTGTGTCTCCAACCATGATCGTCTCCTCGCTGCTCAGTCCAAGTTGCTTGCGTGCGGCCCGCATCATGATCGGGCTGGGCTTTCCCAGAGAAAACGCCTGCTTGCCTGTGGCTTTTTCGATCATCGCGACGATCGCTCCACAGCCCGGGCGCGGCCCAGCTTCTGTCGGGCAATTCGGATCCATATTGGTTGCGATCAAGCGTGACCCGCTGCTCACCATCCTTACAGCTTTTTCGATCATCTCAAATGTCATGGTGCGGCCTTCCCCAATTATTACAAAATCGGGATTATCCTCTACCACCGAATAGCCATTGGTGTGAAGAGCACTCAGCAGTCCGCCCTCACCGATTACGTAGGCTGTGCCATTCGGTTTCTGAGCTGCCACGAAGCGGGCCGTTGCCATCGCGCAGGTGAAGATGTCGCGATCAATGGCATCGATTCCCATTCGGCAGAGTTTCATAGCCACATCGCGCCGGGTTCGCTGGCTGTTGTTCGTGAGAAACAGGAACCGTGTTCCTGAATCGCGGAGTCGCTGAACGAACGCAGCGGCACCAGGGATGACCCGGTTGCCACGATAAATCACTCCATCCATGTCTAGCAGAAAACCATATTTCATATATTACGAATGGTAGCTTGAAGCATGCCAACTTAGCTGTGCACGTTTCATGCAAAATCTTGAAATAGCGGGCAGGCCCGCTCTACTGCTGCCGCTTGCACGACACATAACGATGTGTTAGTGTAATGGGGACACTTAATCTAAAGCAATCCCTTCATGAAACCAATTCGTTTCGCTGCAGTAGCCCTGAATCAAACTCCGCTTGATTGGAGCGGCAATCTTTCGCGCATTGAGGCCGCGCTGAGTGAAGCCCGTAGCCAGAACGCAAGCGTGGTATGCCTGCCGGAGTTAGCGATCACTGGCTATGGGTGCGAGGACATGTTTCTATCTCCGGGCGTGTGTGAGCGTGCGCTTGAGCAACTGGTGGCGCTCTTACCTCTGGCATCCGGTATCGTGGCTATTGTCGGCCTGCCCCTGTTGTATCGCGGATCGGTTTTCAATGTTGCCGCAGTGATTGTCGATGGAGCGCTCGCTGGATTTGCGGCAAAGCAGAATCTGGCGGGGGACGGTCTGCACTATGAGCCGCGGTGGTTTAAACCCTGGCCCGAAGGCAAAGTGGCAAGTTTCCCATTGAGCGCGGGGGATGCAGCTACAGTCCCGCTTGGCGATCTGATTTTTGATATCTCCGGTGTGAGGATGGGCTTTGAAATCTGTGAAGACGCCTGGGTAGCGAACCGTCCGGGGTCTGCCCTGTCTGCTCGCGGGATTGATGTCCTATTGAATCCAAGTGCGAGCCACTTTGCTTTCGGCAAGCAAGAGGTGAGGCGAAGGTTTGTGATCGAGGGCGCGCGGGCCTTTGCTGTAACCTATGTCTACGCGAACTTACTGGGCAATGAGGCTGGGCGGGTAATTTACGATGGCGGATGCCTCCTCGCGAGCGGTGGTGCATTGCTGGCAGAGGGAAGTCGGTTTTCGTTTTCGGATCACGAAGTCGTCAGTGCGGTCGCTGATATTGATCTCACCAGGAACCAGCAAATGCGAATCGTCAGCCGCGATCTTCAATTGGGCGATCCTGATGAAGAACGTGGAGCGGTTCACTGCGTTTTCGATTTTCCAAACGAACTCGGCGTGGCGCGCAAGCTGCCGGAACTACCGCAGGCCATGTCCAAAGAAGAAGAATTCACACGGGCTGTGACCCTCGCCCTGTTCGACTACGCGAGAAAAAGCCGCACCCGTGGGTTTGTGGTTTCGCTGAGCGGTGGGGCAGACTCTGCCGCCGTGGCGTGTCTAGTCGCCATCATGCGGGAACTCGGTGCAGCTGAATTGGGCACCGACGAATTTCGCAAGCGGCTGGAGCTGGCGGGTGAGGGCAGTGTTCCGCTCAAGCAGATCCTTACATGCGTCTATCAGGCCACCCGAAACAGCTCTAACACTACACTGAATGCCGCCAGAGGAGTGGCTCACGCATTGGGTGCCCGCTTTGTGGAGTGGAACGTGGATGATCTCGTCGCGGGCTATGTCGAGCGTGCTGAAGCTGCGATAGACCGCAAGCTTGACTGGGATCATGACGATCTTCCATTGCAGAATATCCAGGCAAGAGTGCGCGCACCCGGAGCGTGGATGCTGGCCAATCTTAACAATGCACTATTGCTCGCAACGAGCAATCGATCGGAAGCTGCGGTCGGCTATGCCACAATGGACGGGGACACCTGTGGCGGGATCAGTCCCATCTCGGGCATCGACAAAGCATTTCTGAGGCAATGGCTGCGCTGGCTGGAAACCGATGGCTGCGAAGGCGTCGCTGCCATTCCAGCTTTGAGCCTGATCAATGCTCAGGCACCCACTGCCGAGCTGCGCCCGAGCGCCGCGCATCAGACTGACGAAGACGACCTCATGCCGTATCCGGTGCTGGACGCGATTGAGCGCGCCGCCATTCGCGACAAACAGCTGCCAGCTGATGTGTGCCGTGTCATCGGCGGTCAATTTCCCGATTACACTGCAGCGCAGATCGTGCTGTGGGTGCGTCGGTTCTTTACCTTGTGGAGTCGAAACCAGTGGAAACGGGAACGCTACGCTCCGGGATTTCATGTCGACGATAAAAACCTCGACCCGAAAACCTGGTGCCGTTTCCCCATTCTCTCCAGTGGCTTTGCTGACGAACTGGCGGCATTGGACTGGGAGTAGATTACTCTTTCAGTTCCTTGATGCGCAGATTGCGGAATTTGTAGGTCTGGCCTTTCTCTCCGTGATGCTGGATGCCTATGGGGCCTTTGCGATCGGTTGAGTCGTAGACGTCGGTGGTGAGGACGCCATTTACGAAGATCTGGATGTGATCCCCTTTGCAGACGATGCGGTACTTGTTCCAATCGGTGCGCTTCAGTGCTCCTTTGACTTCCTCTTTTGCGAAGTGTGCCATCCCTTCCTCCCTGGTCTTGGCCTTACCTTCGACATTCGTCGTCGCATCTTTGCCAGGCATCAGCCACTTGCGTCGGCCCTCATCGTAGAGGCCTCCCGACCAGCGCCGTTCCGAACCGTCCACTTCGGCCTGGTAGCCGTAGACCTTGTTCTTTTCAACGTGGCAGCGGAACATGAAGCCGCTGTTTGCCTTTCCTTCGGGAAGATTGATCTCGGCTTCAAAAACGAAGTCGCCGTAATCTTTCTCAGTCACGAGGAAGAACTTTTTATCGGCAGTGAGGTGAATTTCCCCATTGGTGACTTCGATCTTTCCCCAAGTGTAGGGATTCCTCCAGCCTTCTGTCGACTTGCCATCGAACAGCGATACCCACTCTCCGGGGTAACTATCTTCGGCTTGATCTTGAGCAACAAGGGGAGTTCCGCACAGGGCGGCAATCGTCAGGATGAGTGGGAATATTCGCATTGCCACAGCATACACGGACGGTCACTGGATTCAACCAATGTGCCAATTCCGACGCTGGCTAGAACCGGCTGGTGGTCTCGTAGAGGTTCAAGACAGCACGGGCGATTTCCGTCCAGGCAGCGACATTCGCAAACTTTGCGGCGTCTACTTTTTGCCATTCACCTACGGTTGCCAGGGCCTTGGCACCCTCGGGATCTGACTCGTAACGTTGCAGTTTTTCGGTGAACAGTCCGGTCAGAATCTTAAGCTCGTTGTCACTGGGAGTTCTGGATAACGCCTGCTGAAAACAGAGAGCGATTTTTTGTTCGGGAGTGCCCTCAGTGGCTGCGAGATTTTGTGCGAGAACACGGGCGGCTTCGACGAATACGGGATCGTTGAGCAATACGAGTGCCTGTTGCGGCGTGTTCGAACGCGGACGGCTGGCGCTGCACTCTTCACGGCTGGGGGCATCGAACGCGACCATGGCAGGATGGGGGAAGGTGCGGCACCAGAATGTGTAGATACCTCTGCGGTAGCGCCCTGTCGCATCCTGGTCGGCAGTCCACTCGCGCTTGGGGAAATTCAGTTGTGCCCAGTAGCCTGGCGGCTGGTAAGGCTTTACGCTTTCGCCGCCTGTTTCGTCAGCCAGCATGCCAGCCAGCTTCAGCGCCGTATCGCGCACAAGTTCAGCGTCGAGACGCCAGCGGCCTTGGCGTGCCAGCCAGCGGTTGGTGGCGTCTTTCTCGCGCAGTTCCGGCGTTTCTGTTGATACCTGGCGGTAGGTTCTCGAAGATGTTAACAGTTGCACCATGTGTTTGACATCCCAGCCACTGTTGACGAATTCGGCTGCAAGCCAGTCCAGTAACTGCGGGTGCGAAGGCGGTTCACCCTGGGCTCCAATGTCATTCACATTACGTGAGAGGCCATTGCCGTAGAACAGCATCCACAGCCGATTCACGAAGGCGCGTGCCGTAAGAGGATTTTTCGGGTCAGTGATCCAGTTGGCGAGATCCAGTCGGGTGGAGCGTTGTTTGCCGGTGCTGCCTGCCTCTGATGTAGCGAGAAAAACGGGGACGTGGGGTTCGACGACTGGGCCCGAATCGTCCTGCCAGTTGCCGCGCGGTAGGATGCGGGTTTCCCGCGGGGAGGGCAGCGCTTCGGCCACTAGCATCTTCCTCACCTGACCCTCCACGGCTTGCAGTTTGCCGTTCAGCTCATCTAGATGCCTGCGTGCATCCGCAAGTTCCGGGGCAGTCTTCCGATAGTGTGCGTTGATTGCGGTCTGCTGTTCTTCAGTGCGGCTGTCCGGCGCAGCGAGCAGCGCAGCTTTGACTGGATCTGGCAGCTTCAGCTCCTTCTTTTTGTTCTCATCGTCCCCAGACAGAATCGTCTTCGCGTCGGCTGCCCATCTTGCCTGCCCCTCGATCATGCGCACTTCCAGTCCGGCATCGTTGCGCACGACATTTTCGATCGAATTCTCTGCGATGGCTGCATTCAATTCCGCCAGCTCAGCGTCTTGCTCCGGCGTCGGAAGCCGCAAGTTGGGCTGGCGTTTGGCCACTCCGCCTTCCTTGATATCGGCAAAGAACGCTGCCATGCTGTAGAAATCCTTCGCCGTGAACGGATCAAATTTGTGATCGTGGCACTGGGCACAACCAAGGGTAGAACCGAGCCAAACCGACGATACATTACGCACGCGGTCAGCGGCATAAATGGTGCGGTATTCTTTTTCCTGCGCGCCGCCTTCCTCCGTTGTCTGCAATAGCCGATTGTAGCCGGATGCGATCTTCTGCTCGATGGTCGCATTTGGCAGCAGATCGCCAGCCAGCTGCTCACGTGTAAACTGATCGTACGGAAGATTCTCGTTAAAGGCATTGATCACATAGTCTCGGTAGGCGGCTACTGGTTGCGTCGTATCGCTGTGGTAGCCGATGGTGTCGGCGTAGCGCACGAGATCCAGCCAGTAGAGCGCCATGCGTTCGCCGAAATGTTTGTCATCGAGCATGCGATCGACCACGCGGGCATAGGCGTCCTTCGATTTGTCTTTCAGGAATGCTGCGACCTCCTCCTGCGATGGTGGAAGTCCTGTGAGGTCGAGCGACAGCCGACGGATCAAGGTGACACGGTCGGCCGCTTCCGACTGATGCAGGCCATTCTCCGCCAGCCGGGCAGTGATAAAGTGGTCGATCGGATTGAGCGCTTCCATGCCATCAGGGACGGCGGGCGGCTCGGGTTTGGCTAAAGGTTGATAAGCCCAGTGTTCGTCATATTCTCCACCTTCCGCGATCCATTTGCTGAGCAGCTCAGCTTCTTCTTTGGTGACCTCTTTGCCGGTCTTGCGCGGGGGCATCACATCATCTTCGTCGTCAGTAAGGATGCGTGCGATCAATTCGCTCTTCGCGGCGTCACCTGGTTCAAGCGCCTTGTAGCCGCCGAGATCGATGCGGGAGCCTTCCTGAGTGTCCAGTCTCAGCTTTGCCTTGCGTTCGTTCTCGTCTGGCCCGTGACAGGCGAAACATTTATCGGCCAGAATCGGGCGAATATGTTCATTGAAGTCAACTGCTTCCGCGTTCGAGACGAGAAGCAACATGACACAGGATAAGAGATGCTTGGGTAAGATCATAATCGCGTGGCAAGTGATTACCATGCCTCGACTGGTGCGGCTAGTCAGATTCGTGCGTCGACTGGTAGAGTTCACGGAAAAACTTTGAGGAAAAGATGTAACACAGCTGCGGGAACCGGTGTCACAAGTGCGATGAGTCTCGATTTTTTGCGGGAAATGCGCCAATTTGTGGGCTCTGACCAATATGTTTCGCCGTGCCGACAGTCCCATGCATCCATTCCACCTGCTGACTCTGACAGCTGCGTGGAACCGCGTGACCACGCAGGGTGCGCTTCAGCAGGAAAGGCAGGATGTGCCGGAATCAGGCAGCCCGGAAATCGGCAAATGCCTACAGCGATTTTTGAGTGACAATGGCGATCAGGCCGCAGCCGCAGAGCTGGTGGAAAGGCTCTATCCATTGGTAGCAAAAATTCTCGTTCGCAGGCTGCCCGCCCAGATTGCTCTGGAAGATGTCGCACAGCAGGTGTTCTTGAAGGTGTTTGCCAAGCTTCACCAGTTCGAGGGCAAGGTTCCGCTGGAGCATTGGGTTTCCAAAATTGCAGTGAACACGTGCCTGAATGCCATGCGAGGTCGCTGGCTGAAGGTGGAGCTTCGCCGAAGTGACTTGAGCGAAGCCGAAGATGCGGTGCTTGATGATCTGCACGCAAGTGATCAGGGCACCTCCGGGCACGATGCGGTGGCCGCTCGCGAGTTGCTCTACAGATTGCTGGAATGCCTCTCGCCAAAGGAACGCCTGGCCATCGAACTCACCGAGCTGGAAGGCAATACCTCAAAGGAAGCAGCCCGATTGCTGAACACCACCGCCATTGCGGTGCGCGTACGTGTGGCCCGGGCACGCGTAAAAATGCGCCGCCAGCTGGAGGAATTGGAAATTCTGCGGGAAGACGTAATCCATGAACAAGGACAACTCCAGTCAGAAACTTAACGAATTGATCGCTCTTGCGCGCCGTGCGCCCGAGGCGGAGCCGCCGTCCATACGGCCCGGATTCGCCATGCGGGTCGCTCGATCTTGCATCGCATCGGGACATTCTGCGGCCCCTCTGGATGCAGCACTGCCTGGGTTCCGCTGGGCGATTCTTGCCTTCGCCGTTTTTACGATTCTCGTTGCCGCAGTGAATGCACCATCGGTGGTGATCGATAAGTTTACCTACGGGGCCGCCTTCGAATCTCATGTGCTCAAACACGTGCTGCTCCACGATGAATAGCTTGAGAAGTCATATGAAACACTTCTGGTCCAGGCTGTGTCTTGATACGTGAACCCATGAAAAGAATCCTCTTCGGCCTCATTCTCATTTTTGTCCTCGGAAATGTTTCCGGTGCCTTTATCGGTGCTCGGTTTCAGGAGGAGCGTCATGAAAAGCGGGACAAGGTCGACAACTTGAAAGTAAACCTGCTCGACTTGCTGGAGCGAAAGTTGTCACTCACCCCCGATCAGACGGAAGAGATCGAGCCGCTCATCGGTGAAGCCTGCGGCAAGATTCGTAAAGTCTACCAGCGGGGGACTGATGACATCGAGCAGATCGTCCGCCAATATCACGACCGCATCGCGCTCAAGCTGACGCCCGGGCAGGATGTCATTTTTAAAAAACTCGAAGCCGAACGCCGACGGGAAAATGAAAGCATCGACAACTTGAATCTCGGTGACGGTTCATAGGTGAGACCGACCCGTATCAAATTCTAACAATCGTCCAATAATCTATTGAAACAAACAACAATGTTGCGGAAGAAATCAATTCTAGCCATCGCCCTGACGGCATCAGCCTGGGCGCTTCTTTGTTCGCTGGGGGAAACTTTTGCCGAGGAAAGTGGACCGACCAGCGTAGAGAATTTTGCCCTGCTCGATCACGAGGGGAAATTCCACGAACTCGACTACTACTGCCGTATGCCCTCGGCCAAAGGTGTCGTTCTTTTCATACAAGGGAATGGCTGCCCGCTGGTGCAGAAGCGAATCCCAGAGCTGAAAAGGCTGAAAGAGGAGTATGAAGCGAAGGGCATCCTGTTCGCCATGCTCAATGCCAATATTCAGGACGAGCGCGCAGAGATCGCTGCCGAGGCAAAAGAGTTCGGCATCAATATGCCCATTCTGAAGGACGACGCGCAACTGGTGGCTGAGCGGCTCGGAGTGACTCGCACGGCCGAAGCATTCCTCATAGACTCAAAGTCGAAGGAGGTCGTGTACCGCGGGGCGATCGATGACCGGATGACCTACCAGAAGGAGAAACCAGAAGCGGGAAACCTTTACCTTCGCGATGCCATCGAGGCCCTGATCGCCGGAGAGCAGATCGCGGTAAGAACAAGCGACTCACCTGGCTGCAAGGTGGCGCTGCCCGAAAAGGATCAGCTGATCACCTATGCCGATCACGTGGCGCCCATTCTCAAGAGCCGCTGTGTGGCCTGTCATACTCAGGGAGGACTGGGGCCGTTCGCGATGAGCAGTTACAAAAAAGTGAAAGGCTGGTCGGACATGATCGCCGAGGTTTTGATGACCCGGCAGATGCCCCCCTGGCACGCGGACCCCGAGTATGGGAAGTTCGCTAATGACTGCGGAATTTCGCCAGAGGAAACTCGGACCCTTGTCAGCTGGGTCGACGCCGGCTGCCCGAAGGGCGAAGGTGAAGACATCCTAGTGGGCTACAACCCGCCAGCTCCCAAGTGGCATCTGGGAGAGCCGCAGAAAGTCATTGCGCTCCCCGAGCAGGTGATCGAAGCCGAAGGAGTGTTCGACTACCGTTACGTCACTCTCGACAATCCTTTTGACGGAGACGTCTGGCTGACCGCAACAGAGATCCGGCCCGGCAACACCCGGGTAGTCCACCACGTGATCGTTACGGCTGTGCACCCGGAAGTGAATCGTCTGGAAAAGTGGGTGACTGGCTATGCTCCCGGCACCGAAGGGTCATTGTATCCCGAAGGAAGTGCAGTGATGGTGCCCAAGGGCTGGAAGTTCAAATTCCAGCTTCACTACACAGCGTCTGGAAAACACGAGACAGATATGACGACCCTGGGACTTCACTATACAACGACGCCAGTCGAAAAGGAGTTCAAAACCAAGATCGTCATGACGCGTGACTTCAAGATTCCGCCCGGGGCGTATGAGTATGGCACGGAAAAGGACTTTACCGTGAAGAGCGACACAACGGTTTACGCCCTCAATCCGCACATGCACTACCGTGGCAAGCGGATGAGCTTTGAGGCCGAGTATCCAGACGGGCGCAAAGAAGTGCTGCTGTCGGTACCCAACTACAATTTCAACTGGCAGCGCACCTACCACCCGGCAACTCCAGTGGAAATTCCATCAGGAACGAAAATCGTGGTCAGGAATGCATGGGACAACTCTGACCTCAATCCGCACAATCCAGATCCCAACCGAGAAGTGGGGTGGGGCGATCAGACATTTGAAGAAATGTTTTTCGCAACCATCGGATACATCGAAAAGAACTGAGCTCAAGGTGATCGACGAGTCGGCTTGTAGCGGTGTCCACTTCGCCTCAGCTGAAGACCAACCGAACGGGTGACGGTTGCCCGCGACGTTGGCCGAAGCTGAGATTCCTACAGCCAAGACGGAGATTCGTAGTTGCGCCTACCTTGGTAAAGTCGATGTCCATGGGTGTTCTATTTTCCAGTTGCGACCGACTTCTCATGGTGCAGAGGATATGGGCGCTTTGATTGATGAGGCGCTTGAAGTATTAGAAGTTAATTCACTGATTGTATGAGTAGCCTAAAAGAAAAAATGGAGAGGATTAAAAGTGGTGAGATCAATACCGATATTCAGAAGACCGGTATTTACACCACTACGGTTGATTCTATTGTCCCCGATCCAAAGAACGAACCGAAGACGTTTCACAGGCATCCCACAGGGGATG
>JAGROY010000263.1 GCA_020439995.1 Verrucomicrobiia bacterium | reverse complement strand
GTCGCGGTGTTGTTCATGCCCCATCCCAGTCCAACCTTGCTTTTCGTAAAAGGGAGCCCGGTCTGGAGTAAATAGATAGACGGTCCCGTGAATCGTGAAAGTCGGGTTAAGCAGGTCTGAGGCACCGCCTCGTTAGTAGCTATAGCGATGGGTGAAATATGCTGTGAGCGCCTACCCTTTCCTCCTGGCGAGTTCGTCCAGTTCTTCCCACGAGATGGAAGCGAGGCTGGCCTGCTTGTTGGGGCGTTGCACGCAGATCACCTTGTGGGTGTGGCGTTTTAGCAGGCCGATCTCTTTGTTTGGGGTGACGAAGATCGGGTGCAGGCTGAAGATGCGCAGTGCTTCGATGATCCGCCCGGCGGCCGATGGCGAGCTCTTCGAGAACGCCTCGTCCAGCACCACCGTACCGTAAAGCGGACGGCTGGCCTCGGCTGGGCACAGGGCATAACTCAACGAAGCGGTGAGGATGTGGCTGGCCATGAGTTCTTTCTCTCCGCCACTGCCGCTCTGCGATCCGGTGCGTGGTGGTGAGCGATCACCGGTGAGTCGATCGACTTCAACGACGAAGAACTGCAGCCGATAGCGTGGATCGAGCAGCGCCCGCGATCCCTGTTGCCGACGATTGTCTCCGGCGTCGCGCAGGATTTCGATCACTTCGCGCAGTGCCCTGTAGTGGCTTTCACCCTGATCGTCTTTCAGCGCCGCGCTGCGGAGTTTGCGCTGGGCGGTTTCCAGCGACCGCAGCCGCTCGTGCTTGATCCGCTGCGGTTGTAATTGCAGATACCGTCCGGATCGGAAATCAACCTTGGCCAGTGTGTGGTTGAGATCTGCGATGCGATGTTCGATGCCATCGACTTCTTCGGCGATGCCCGCGAGCAACTGGGTGACGCCCTGATCGGATGAACGGTTCAGGTATTCGAGAAAACGATGCAGCTTCTCGGGTAGCGCCTCTTCGTTCAGGACACGCAGGCGTTCAAGGTAGTCCGCCACATCGTCGATGTCCGTGCCCGACTCCGCCAGCGCGCCAGTGTCGACTCGTTGCGCCGCAGCCATCAGTCGAATGAGGCGCTGTTCGTGATCGATGACCCGCTCCTGCTGCTTCTCCAGCGTTTCCTCGACCATCCTCGCGGTGCTGCGCTCTTCCGCTTCGAATTGTTCCGCTTCCAGCGCTGCGGCGATGGGCAGTTTTTTCTCTGCCAGCGCCACTTCATCATCACTCATACCAGCAGCAGCCCGTTGCGCGGCCTCCGCACGCTTTGCCTCGGCCCGACGGTGTTTCTCGTCGAGCCGTCCCAGCTCACCGATCAATTGCTTGAGGCGCTGTTGAATGGAAGCCAGCTCCTGCCGCTCGCGCTCGAATGCCACCTTGGCCTGGCTGGCGTCCGAATTGGGATCGAGCATCGAAGCCAGCCGATCACGTGAACTATTCAGATCCAGCTCGGCACCAGGGAGGTCGATGGTGGCAAAGTCCAGCTTGCCGAGTTCGTCGATGATGCGCAGTTGCCCGTCGAGTGCAGTCAGCTCGCTCTGGTACTGCCGCGTCGTCTCCCGCCATTGCGCGACGCCCTGCCGCAGCGCTTCCAGCTCCCGCGCCAGGGCGTGAAGCTGATCTTTGTTGTCGAAGCCGGTCATCCAGTTCTCGCCAAGTCGGCGTTGATCCTGCTTCTCGAACTTTCCGCGGCGACCGGACATCATTCCCTCGATCGTCATGCCGTGCTCGGTCAATCGCAGTGCTTCCGGCGAAGCAACGCAGTGGCGATCCGCGCCAGCCAGGACATCCTTTGCGGCATCGCACAGCGGGTGCGGCTTGAAGTTGAGCTTGCGCAGGAATCCATCGGAGAAAAATTCCGCTGGCTGTGCGTCCTGGCGTGCACGCTGCAAGCGCACGTGCAAGCGGTTGTCGCGATCATTGACCCAGCGCAGCGCTGCATCGAGTCGGCTGTCTGGAACAAGGATGCGCAGCCGTTCCGAACCGATCGCCCGCTCGATGGCACCACGCCAGCCGCTTTCCTCCGGCTTCACTTCGACCAGTTCGGCCACGAACGGAAGTTCGTCGTCGACCAGCCCGAGCTGGCGGGCAAGCTCGGCGCGGAAATCCTGAAACTTGGGTGGAATGTTAGAGCCCGGGCGATCTCTCACTTTGCGCAGCGCCGACTCGACCTCCTCCGCGCGCGTTTCCTCATCCCGCAGGCGTGAGTGGGCGGCAAGCGTTTCCTCATGCCTGCGGTCGCGCTTTGTCTGGATCGCCTCGCGATGCCCGGCGAGCACGGCCTGGTTGCGTTGCAGTGCGGCTGCGCTCAGTTCTTCGTCGAGCCCGAACGGCCTGATGAACTGGCGGTAGTCCTCGGCGTGCTTACGGCGCTCAGCGACGCGTTCCTCCTGCGCGGTGATGGTTTTTTCCAGTTCGCCAATGACATTGCCGCCGAGTTCCAGATAACGTTCCCGCAGCGTGTCGACCCTGCTTTCACACGCCATCTCGCTCTGTTCCTCGCTGCGCTGCTGGGCAGTTTTCTCTTCCAGCTGGCGCGCAAGATCTGCCGCGACTGCCGCCCACTTTTTCTCCGCTTCCCGGGCGAACCAGATAGGAACGATGCGCTTCAGTTGACGCCATTGCTCGGCGCGCGTCCGCGACTTTTCCAGCTTCCGGTTTTCTTCCGCCACCGGGACCAGCGATTCCTGCTGACGCCGAGCGGTCTCCAGCTCGGTGTGAATTCCCGCCAGGTTGTCGAATTCGCCAGCGACCTCCTGCGCACGATCGAATGCCGTGCGATCGTCCAGCACGAGGTCGCGGAAGATTTCATCAATGCTGTTGAGCTGCTTGAGTCCGGCGGCGCGATTCAGCAACGTGAACGCATTCTCGCCGACAGCGAAGAACTTCCGCGCATGCACCAGATACGCCTTCTTGCTGTCGAAGATGCGGAGCTTCCCCGTTTCGCGCCCATGCCGCATCAGGTCACGCACGCCGTCGTCGTGCACCAGTTGCAGCCACTTCTCCAGCGATTCGTCGTCCGCCTGCGAGAAAAACCAGCGCCTCTTGAGATCCTGCGTGGCATTGCTCGGGCCATCCGTCCAGAGGATGCCGCCCACTCGCAAAGTGACATCGCCGCCCTGGTAAGTCGCACAGATTCCCGTAAGCGTTTTGCCCGGGCGCGCCACTTCTTCGCCGCCGCTGGATCCATCGCCACCGAGCACGCCGCGCACATAGGAGATCAATGTGCGGTCGCTCTCGTGCCCGCCCGTTGAGGCCAGATTGTATCGCGGCTGGGCGACGAGCAGTGTCATCAGGGCATCGATCAGCGTCGTCTTGCCACTCCCGGTTGGGCCGATGATCGCGGTGCCGCGAGGATCGATATCCGCGCGGTGCAGTCCGGAGAATGGCCCCCAGTTGAACACCTCAAGCGTGCAGAGAACATAGGTCGGCTCACCCGTATCTCCCGCTTTCCCTGGCGGCGGCGACTCCTCATGAAACGCGAGCGATGACTGTTCGAAGTCCTGCATCAGTTTGCGTTTCCTTGGTTCTGCTGTTGCGTCTGATACACGCGGAGCAGCGCGGCCAGCGACTCCGGATTCGCCAGATGAGCGATCAACGGGCGGATGGTAATCTCCTCATTTTTATCTACCTCGGAGATGATCCCGTAAGTTTTCAATTGATCGAGCAGACTGCACAGGCGGCTGGTGTTTTTCGAGTCGCTTCCGGAATCTTCGAAGTAGGTCAGGAACAGCGGCAATAGATCATCGACCGCGATCTTTGCGGTTGAATGGCCGACGCCGGCCTCTTGCTCGTGGATGACAAATGCCTGTCGAAGCAGAGCGATCAGCAACGATTGCTCAAGAGTGAGTCGCTGGCGTCTCACCAGAGGATGCGACCATTCGTCGCCTTCGACATTCGTATCGCCACTGGCTTCGCCCGCCACTCTCGCGACCGCGATGAATGCCACACCCCGATGCGTATCCAGCCGCAGAGCGAGATCGAGCGGTTCCAGTGCGGCCGCGATTTCCTGCTGTCGCAGCACCGTTTTTCGGAACAGAAGCGGCTTCTTTTCTTCTTCGATGTAGCCGTGCTTGAGCAGTTCCTGCGTGGCCTCCTTCACATCGGAGAGCGACTGCGAAGCCTCGTCGCCGGTGGCCGTTTCAATCAACTCGGATTGTGCCGAATCGAGCGCAGCCGGTTCATCGTCGCCATCCTGTGACGTCATGCGATCGAAGATGTTCATCATTCCATTTTCCCGGCATCCAGTTCTGCCACGCCTGCATGGGTGAGTTCGACGCGCGGCGTGGTAAAGCGTGTCCAGCCGTTGCCATCGCCTTGGTCGTTGGGCAGATCGATGGTTTCTTCCGCGCCGGTGATTTCAATCCCGCACTCGCGTGCCATCGCCAGCCAGTAGCTCAACGTTTCCAGGTCATGGCTGGGCGGGAGTGCCGCAGCCAGTTCGCCAATGGTCAGGGGCCTTCCGCTCGCCTGCAGGTGATCGATTGTCGACTGGAACAGTGCCGCACGGTCAAGCGAGCGGTAGGCATGCCAGAACTCGTCGTCCATCAGCGTGGGATCCGCTGACGATACCGAAAGGTCGAGTTCGTCCTCCTGCTTTGTGGTGGCATCTTTCACCAGCAATCGCTCGATCACCGGCAGGCCGGGGATGGCGATGGCCACCGGCGGCAGTGGGCCTGGCGTGCGCCGCACCTTTTGCGACTGCCAGTCCACCTCCAGCGCCACTTGAAGCAGATCCTGCAAGATCGCGCCGACGCGGAGGTGTTCATCCGCAAGGCCGGACTTGAGGAAGCCACGCACATCGCGCTCGCTGCGTGCCCGCGCCTGGATCACGCGCTCCGATTCCTGCACCAGGCGCGAGACCAACTGGCGCAGGTCCGCTTTCTGTTTGCGTTCCAGAGCAGTGCCCGTGGCCTCATTGTCCAGAATCGATCGCAGCCGTTCCTTCATGCGCTCAAGCTCCGCCGTCTGCACCAGTTGCTGATGAAAGCCCTCGAAGACCTGTCCCTCCGGCGTGTTCACCAGTGCATCGTTTCCTTCCAGCAGCTCGTCGACGATCTCGCCTCGATGATGCTTTTCGCCGATGATGCGCTGGCGCAATGCCCGGTCGGCCTCGCGATACGAATCCTCCACGCGACGAAAATCCGCGAGCAGACTCAGTGCGAGTTGATACACCTCGCGAATGCCTTCCTTCGCCTGCGCTCCTTCCAGCACCTCGAATTCGCCGCGCTCCACCGCTGCCAGTTCCCGTTCGAGATCCGCGATCTTATCTCGCAGAAACTGGGCGCGGCTGGCCTGGTTCGGATTCAGTCGTGCTTCAAGATTTTCGATTTCCCGCTGCACTGTGGCCAGCCGCGATGCCGTCGACGTCATCCCGCGATCTTGCAGGGAATCGAGAAATGCCACCGATCGCTGCAGGGCATCCGTCGCCATGATCTGGCCTTCGCGCTCGACGATCAACCCGCGCTTCAGCCATTGCCGCAGCTCCTTCCGCGCCGTGGCCGCCTGGTCGTCGTCGCTGTCATCACCCACATCGAACGCAGAGTCATTGGCATACGTCGCGAACGCCTCAGCCAGCTGCGCGATCGCATCCTCCTGAGCCACCCCACCCGGATGCTTCTCGAACACCGATTTCAAACACGCCAGCGTCAACGGCCCATTGCGCGACGCCAGCAACAACCACGCCGGATGGTTGCGGCGCAACGCAATAAACTGCTGACAGGCTTCCCGGCTCATGGCTTAGGTTGGAATCGATGCATACGCCGGGTGCGGACTGCCCTGCAAGCAGAATGGGACTTCGCGGTGCCTTCGAGTAGACCGCCCGGCCCAGAAGATTACAAAATTGCGGTCGTTGCAGTGGAAATGTCGGACAGAGGCGGAGTCGCAAAAAATCGGATTTGTGGGGATTTTTTCACCCAAAAATGGTATTTTGAATCGAAATTTGGTATTTTCAGTCCTGAACCGCAAAATTTTCTCATGCTACTGTCATTCGAGATCGAAAACTTCCGTTCATTCGCAGACCCCGTGGAGTTCAGCGCGATCGCGTCCCGGGAAGTCCAGCTCGGCGACCGACTTCCCCGTTTTCGCGATCAGCGCCTTCTGCCGATCGCGGCTATTTTTGGAGGCAACGGGAGCGGAAAGAGTAATCTGATGTTCGCGCTCAAGTTTGCCCGTCAGATGATTGTCAATGGCACTGAGGCGGACGAAGCAATCCCTAGAGTGTCGTTCAAACTGAATCCGAACTTCGCCAAGCTGCCGTCGCGATTTAAGTTTGAGTTCTTGGCCAAGAGTGAACAGGTCTACCGTTACGAGTTCTATGTCACGAACGATGTCGTGGCCGAAGAGTCCCTCAAGGAGATTCGCCCCACCACCGAGAAGACGATATTTCGGAGGACTACCAACACAGGGGGCGCTGCGGCGTGGGCGGGAGAATATTTCGACAACCACGCAAGGTTCTCGGACGAGGAGAGACAAATTGCCCGGTTTGTCGCCATGGGAACCCGGGAGAATCAGCTTTTTCTCCGGGAGGCTATCGATCGAAATATTAAATACCTCAAACCTGCCTATGATTGGTTCGCGTCCAGCCTCGTCATTCTCGACCCTGACTCATCGTTGGAAAGCCTCGAGACTATCCTCAATAGACGCGATGATCTGAGACGTTTTGCCAGCGAAAGTCTGAAGAACGCGGATACTGGGATCGCTGAGTTGAAAGGGGAGGAAATTCCACTCGAAACGGCTCCTGAGATCCCCACCGAAATGAAAGAAGAAATCCGGCGGAAGTTGAAGAAGGACGGGGCTGGGCTTTTATTCAGATCGTCACGGGGAGAGCGTTTCAGCATCTACAGGGACGAAGGGGAGATCCTCGTTTCGCGCCTCTTTACCCATCATTTCGGCGAAGACGGAAAGCCTGTCCGCTTCGAGATGGACGAGGAATCGGAAGGAACCCGTCGGCTGATCGACCTCCTGCCCGTATTTTATGACCTGCAGAATCAGGATACCAACAGGGTCTACGTAATCGATGAGCTTGACCGGAGTATGCACAGCTACCTATCTCGGAGCCTGTTGGAAGGGTTTTTGGCGTCGTGCCGCGAGACTTCTCGCGGCCAGCTTCTTTTTACAACCCATGAGCAGCAGTTGCTCGACCAGTCCCTCCTTCGGCGGGACGAGATCTGGTTCATCAACAAGTCCGATGACGGCAGTACCTACATGGAGGGACTTTCAGACTATGAAGGGGTGCGCAACGATACGGACATTCGGAAGGCATACTTGCAAGGACGATTTTCGGGCGTGCCCCACCTTCGCCCCCGACCGAGCGTGAATGAAGAAGATGAACTAATCGAGCATTAAGACGCGTCAACGAAATGGGATTCAAGCCAAGGAAGACCTCCTTTAGAAAGCAGAAGCGCCTCTACGTAGTGTCGACTGAAGGTGCCCAAACCGAACCAACCTATCTCGGTCTGTTCACACCGGGAAGAGATGGCGAGTTTCGCCTCAGGATTATCGGAAACCCGAAACATGAATCTGCTCCCGTGCATGTGGTGCAGCGTCTTTTCGACTTTGAAAAGGCAAACAAACCGGGCACAAACACCGAGTACTGGGCACTTATCGATCGCGATTCGTGGGATGAAACGGCTCTCAGCGAGGCCAATAGGATGGTCCGAACTCGTGACAACTTTCACCTCGCCATGAGCAATCCGTGCTTTGAGCTTTGGCTCTACCTCCATCTCCGCGAAAACAAGATGTTCGCTGACAGAAGGGACTGCCTTAGGTCGCTGGGGGAAATCTGGCCAGAGTATAAGAAATCTGGATACGATCCCGGATATGTGAGAGATGGGATTGCGGATGCGATACGACGGGCAAAGGACTTAGAGGAGGACGCCCCGGGTGGAGAGCCTTGGCCAACGGGACAGGGAACCCATGTGTATCGGTTGATTGAAAAATTCTAAATGCTGCTCTGCTTGAGGGATCATAGTCCGTCGGCAAAGTAGCCGGACGCCTTCCCCAATTCAGCCGTATCGGAAGCTACCACTGGAGAAAGCTGAAGTTTTGCAATTGCAAGGCTCATGGCTGGATCTTTGCCAGCGCCTCCCTGGCGGTCTTGCTTACCTGCTCCTCTTCATCGGCAAGCAGGAGGTTTAGATCAGGGATTGCGGACTGATCGCCGATCTGTCCTAGAGCGTAGGCGGCTCCATTTCTGACGTGCCATTCCTCGTGCTCCAGGGCTTTCCGTAAACTGGTAACGCTGGCCTCTGCATCCGGGCCGATCTCTGCCAATGCCATGGAGGCGTTGGCGGCGACGTGCCATTCTTCATCGGAGAGCGCATTGCTCAAGGCGGGAACCGCTGCCTTGTCAGGAAGCGCGACCAACGCCATCGCCACGGAATTTCTTACCTGCCATTCTTCGTCGGCAAGGCTCGCGATTAGACTTGGAATGGCTTCAGTGGCCGCTGGGCCGATCGCTGCGAGTGCCTCGGCGGCCGGTTTTCGGACATGCCATTCCTCGTCTTTGAGAGCATCCATCAAGCCGGGCACTGCCAGAGCGGCTTCATCCCCGTAGATGGCTAATGCTTCGGCTACGACCTTACGCACCTGCCATTCTTCGTCTGGCAAAGCCTCGATCAATGCCGGTACCGCCATATCCGCAGGGACTTCGCCATCCTTCAAGAGAGCCGCCGCGCCGCGCCGAATCTTCCATTCGGGATCGGAGAGATCTTTGATCAGGTTTTGAAAGCGCTGCTGCTTCCATCCCTGTGCTGGTTCTGGTTCTGCCTGGCTGAAGGATCGATCGGCGGGGTCTGGTTCACTGGGCCTGGGTGGAACTGGTTGATTGGCTGCTTCCAGACTTGGGCGAACGTTCGATGGCGTCGAAAGGGCGATGTCTTCACTAGCGGTGCTGTGGTGCTTGTTCCAATAGAATGCTGCAGTTATGAGCAGGACGATACCGAGTCCGACGGTGAGTTTGATTCGATTGGCAGTCATGACAGGAATGAAGATGACTGCCAGAATTGCAGAGCAAGCCGTTGCCGTCGAGGTTTGAATCGGCGCAAGGACGGGAGATGTAGCAGGCTCAGGGGCGGGAACACGCAGAGCGTGGTGGGACTGCTTTATCGTTTTGCTCGACGGGCCTCTTCTCTGTCGAATGCGTCGATTACTGCTTGGGGCCAGGTGAAAGTGGGGGCGGTTGTGGGATCGTATCCGGCCAGATGCGGGGCGGATCTGAGCCGGTCGGCGATGGAGGAGTAGCGCCATGGGTTGTCCTGAAAGACGGAGCGCAGGAGCTCGGCGAGCTTGGGCATGTGCTCGATGATTTCTTCGCGGGTGTGGAGCGGTTTTTGGGTGCCGTCTTCCAGGGCGACGGTGAATTCGTCACGGTTGGTGTCGAACCAGCATTGCACGGCTTCGGCCCAGAATTCACTGGCATTGGTGCCAGCGTAGTTGGAGATGCGTCCGGCGGCTTTTGCCTGGTCGTAGAGGCCGTTGAGCTTGAGATCAAATCCGCTGACGACTTCGCGGGCTCCAGAGTGATGGATGACGTGGGCGAACTCGTGCAGGAAGATGTTCTCGCCGACATAGTGATCGCCGGGGAACTGTAGCAGATTCTCCTCGCCGCAGGTCACGGGGTTGCCGCCGAGCCCGCGGGCCCGCCGGTTCCACCACGGGTTCATGTCGCTGTGCTCGGGGATGTCGGTGGTGAATTCGGTGTGAGCCATGATGCCTACGCGCACTTTTTTGCGGCGCAGTGCTTCAAGCATGTCGTCGCGACCAGCGAGCATGTGGATGATGATGTCGCGAGCCTCAAAAAGGGCGCGATCGTCGACTTTTTCCGATGCAAGGATCGGGAGGCCGCTGGCGTCGAGGTATTTCTGATAGAACCCGTCGTCTTTGATTTCGAATGCATCGCGGATGGCTTGTGGCACCGGGATGACACCATCTGCATCCGCTTTTACCGGGCGATAGACATCGATATCCCAAGGCTGGCTGCCGGTGAAAATGGTGACGGGTTCCGCTTTGCCATCGAGGCTGCCGCGCATGACTTTGTGCGATCCATAACTGCCCCGGACGCGATTGGTGCCGGTGTCGCACCAGTAGAGGACTCCGGCCGCAGGGTCGAGCGTCATGCCGTGCGGGGTGTCGAGTCCGGTGTAGAGGTCTTCAATGTCAGCGGCGGCGATGCTGTCACCTTTGATCGGAGCGCGTTGGATCTTGTGAGCTTCGCGATCGACCCAGTAGAGGAGCTTGTCGACCGGGTTATACCGCACGGCGCGCACTTGGATTATGCCGGCGGTGGGAGCGGCGAGCAGGGTGTCGACTTTGCCTCCATTGATCTTGCGCCGGTAGATGCGGCCCTGTTTGAAAAAAGTCCCCCAGTAGAGGAATCCGCCTTCTGGATCGATGTCGAGATAGTACGGCTGTTCGGTTTCCACGACCGTCTCCACTGCTGTGCCATCGAGATCGCAGCGGCGGATGTGGTTCTTTTGCTGATCGCACCAGTAGAGCTTTCTCTGCACGCGATCCATGGTGAGATCTGCGGGAAAGCCAAGGTCGCTGACGAGTGCCTTCAAGCCGGTGCCGTCAAGGTTGACCTGATAGATCTTGTTGGTGCCGTTGTCGGCGAAATAGACTTTGCCGTCCGGCACATCGGCGACGATGCCGCGCAGGTTGCTGAATTTGATCGTCGCAAGGACTTGATTGCCATCTCCTGCAGGATCGGAACGGTGTACCTTGCCGGTGCCGCGATCGGTAAAGAACAGCGCTGCATCCTGAGAGTAGGCGCGGGGCAGAATGAGAAAGGCGGCAACGCAGGCTGAGACGAGAGCGTGTTTTGACTTGGAACGTAGGGATTTCATCGATGTTTTGACGGAACTGGCGATTCCGGCCCAAAGCAAAGCATGACATCGCGCCCTGAACCAGCTCTTACGGATTCTTGTTCTGACTGCTCTTCCAGGCGTTCCAGCCGCCGCGGAGGACATGGATTTCGTTGTCCATGGCGAGTCCGCTCTCTTTCATGCGCTGCATGATGGTCTTGCTGGCGGCGCACTTCTGTGCATCGCAGTAGATCACGATCGGCTTCACGTTGTCCTGAAAAGTATCCATGTATCCAAAGGCAAGCGCGTCGAACTCCTGCGGGTTGAGCAGCAGCGCGCCGGGGACGTGTTCAAGATCATACTGCTCGCGGACGCGGGCATCGATCCAGAGCACGCCAGTGGTGTTCTCCAGCTCCAGCACCTGGGCCATCGTCACTTCGCCCTCACCAGCCGGCTCTTGCAGCAGGTAGAGCTCGGGCGGTCTGGGATGGATGTGATAAGCGACGGCTCCGGCAACGGCAGAAGCCGCCAGCAGCGCCACCATTTGTAAGGCGACCCGCAGAATGCCGGGGTTGGTGCGAACCTTGAACATTGCTTCAGCCTAGCGGCGCGTGATGCTGAAGAAGACCAGCTTCTTCCGATGACGCTCGATGGGACAATTGGTCATGATGCTCAGGGCACCGAGCATAGGCTTCGAGGTATCGCTGGGGGTGATCATGATTTCATACTCGCGTCCTTTGACTATTTCCTTGAACTCGGCAGAGAACGCCTCACGGGACGAGGTAAGTTCCAGAATCTCCACTGGATCCTTGTAGAGCACCTTGAACGATACTTTTTTCGCCACTGGCTCCTCACCTACTTTCCACTTCTGCTGTTGCGGTTCGATCTCGAACAGGAGCGGCACGTTGAACGTTACCTTGAGCGGGATGCGGCTGTTTTCTTCGTCAGACGTGATGACATAGACACTCTTAATGTGTTGACCCTCGAAGGAACCAACGCTGAATACGCAGTCGATCACACCTTTTTCCCCGGACTTGTAGACTTTTTTGTCGGCCTTGGCCTTAAGGCAACCACAGGTGGTCTGAACTTCCAGGATTTCCACCGCCTTATCACCCTCCGCCTGGAAGGTGAACTGGACTGGTAACTCGTCAAGTTCAGGCGCCGCCTCGACGGTGAGGTGGGTCGATGCAAAGTCGAGGCCAGCCAGGGCGCTGTGCTGCAATGAGCACAGGGTCAGCAGTCCGCAGGCGAAGAGAAGAAACCGATTCATGCTCACAGGCTAAACACATTCCTGTCAGAACTCCAGCGTCCATGTAAGGTCTCCGCTGGCTTCGTTACATTCTGAACACGGGCGCGGCTCACGATCACTGGGCTGCAGCGATTCGCTCAACAAAGCGAAGCAGAAGTGGGTGTGCGGGTTCCGCCATCTGGCCGTGATTGTAGCCCTGCAACTCCTTGATTTCACAATGCGTGTGACCGGCTACCAGCATCATGCGCCAGAAGTAGGCGTTTTCCTCGTAGCGGCCCAGCATTTCCAACTCGCGATCGCCGGTGATGAGCAACAGCGGTGGGGCATCAGCGCGCACGTGAAAAAGCGGTGCCAGATCGTCGATCACGGGCTGCTTGCCATCGATGCCGCGCTCCTCGCGCACAGTAAAGTGGGTGATGGTGTGGCCGCTGTAGGGGATGAGACCGGCGATGCGGTTGCAATCGATGTCATACTTCTTAAGCCAGCGGGGATCGATGCCGATCATGCTCGTGAGATAGCCGCCAGCGGAGTGACCGCTGATGAAGATGCGCTTCGCCGAGCCCCCATATTTAGCGATGTTGTTAAACACCCAGGCGGTCGCCGCCGCCGCATCATCGAGGTAGACTGGCGCTTTTACCTTTGGATACAGCCGGTAGTTCACGGCGACTACAGCTACCCCTTTGTTCTTCAGTTGCTCCGGGATAAACTTATTGCCGCCCGTGAGACCGCCCCCGTGAAACCAGACGACCGTCGAGTAATCCGTGTTTCCCACAGGATAGTAGAGATCCAGCCTGCAGCGCTCGCGGGCGTAGTCAGTGAGTTCAATGTCACTTTCGCCCTCCCTGTAGAGAACGTCCTGAATGGTTTCGTAGACTGTAGCGCTGGCAGCGGCTGGTGATTCCTGGGCGACCACCGGCAGAGCCAGCCAGAGTGCTATGGTGGCGAACACAGAGAGAACACAAAACGGAGACTGAAGGGCTGTTTTCATGGAGCCAGAGTAGCCCATCCCATCTACAGTGGAAGTCTGGAGTGCTGGACACCTGTGTGTCACGATGGTAGCGTGGCCCCATGAAATACCGATTGACAACCATTCTGTTGGCTGTCGGCCTGTTAACTCTGACGGCAGTGCCGCTTCAGGCCCAGGTTCGCACCTGGACCAGCGCGGCGGATCCTAGCCGGAAGTTTCAGGCTGATTACGTTAAGTGCGAAAATGACGTCGTGACGGTTCAGTTGAAATCTGGATCACCGCTCTCGTTTCCCCTCTCGACCCTGAGCGCAGCCGACCAGGCCTTCGTGCGGGAAAGGCTGGGCAAAACCACCACGACTCCAAATAACTCGCCCGCACCGGGGGCCACCGCAAAAGCTGCCGTGAATCTCCCCGCCCTCTTCAAAGAGAAGCTGGTGACGGTCGACGCCAGCGGCAAAGTGAAGCTGTTCGCCTATGCGGATGGCAAATTGCCCAAATACTTTTTGCTCTACGTTTCCGCCTATTGGTGAGCCAGCTGCCGCGAACACGCTCCTCAGTTGGTGGAGTATTACGAAAAGACGATCGTTCCCAATCCTGACATCGACATGGTTTTCCTCAGTCTTGATTTTGAAGAGGGTGACATGATCAACTACCTCAAAGAGCCCAAGCTCACTTGCCCGGCAGTTCGCTTCGATGCTCTGGAGGGAATGAAGAAATCGCTTGGCTCGATCTACAATGCCGACGAAGACGGAGTGCCACTGTACCTGGTGCTCGATCACAAAGGCACCGTCCTTTCGAGAGCGATCGAACACCCCTCTGCGGAGGAACTCACCAAGCTGCTCACCGGCCCGGCGGCAAAATAAGAAAGCACTGCAACCATCTGTGCTCGTCCGCTCGTCCCTCGGTGTTCTAAAATCTTCACGGACGGCCATCGCTCGCCAACCAACGCGGCTGCGCTAAACCAACAGCCGGTTCATTGATCAGCATCCACCTAAGGCGAAGCGCTATCCGCTTCGTCTTCCTGAGCGTTCCGCCCTTGCCGGGTGATAAGTTCCACCTACCCAAGTTCCATGCGAACTTCCAATCTTTCACGTAATTGACAGGTATTCCCGAAAAGCGCTGGTTTCTCCGAAAACCACATTCCGATCGAATCGAAAAGCTGAAGGCGACTTCTGTTTACGATTCGTTGCCGGAGATCCTTGTTCAGCTGTTAGCCCTGCGCGGGGTGACGGGTGAAAAAGAAGTCGCCCGGTTCCTGCATCCGCGGTTGCAGGATTTAGGCGATCCCTTTTTGCTGCCGGACATGGACAAGGCGGTCGAGCGCATCCTCCTGGCAGTCGACAGAAAGGAATCCGTCGTCATCTACGGCGACTACGATGTCGACGGTGTCACCTCCATAACACTGTTAAAATCCATACTGCTCGCCTATGGCCTGGAGCCCCGCACCTTTCTCCCGCATCGCATGGAGGAAGGCTACGGCATCAGCGCCGACGGGCTGGACAAGTGCCGGGCGGAGGGCTCAATGGATCTGCTTATCGCAGTCGACTGTGGCACCACATCGATTGCCGAACTCGCACCGCTCGCGGACGAAGGCACCGACGTCCTCATCTTTGATCACCACGAGTGCTCCCAGGCGGGACGCCCTAACTGCGTGGCCCTGGTGAACCCGAAAGCCGGCGACAGCTACCACTACCTGTGCAGCGCGGGTGTGGTGTTCAAGTTAGGGCACGCCCTTCTCAAGCAGCGCTGGCTGGAAAATTTTGAATTGCGGGAGTTTCTCGATATTGCCGCTCTGGGCACCGTGGCCGACATCGTGCCACTGGTCGACGAGAACCGGCTCATCGTCCGCAAAGGACTGCTGCAACTGGAGCGGACACGCCATGCCGGCCTGCGCGCTCTGCGCAAAGTAGCCGGCTTGCAATCGCCGCTCAACGCCATGGACATCGGCTTCCGCATGGGACCACGCCTCAACGCCTCTGGCAGACTGGCATCCGCACAGGCATCGCTCGATTTGTTGATGTGTCAGGATGACGAGGAGGCAATGATCATCGCCCAGGAACTCGATGGCAACAATCGCGACCGACAAGGTGTCGAGGAAACGATCATCCGTGAAGCCGAAGCCCAGATCGAGTCCGATCTCGACGTCACCAGCGCCGGATTTGTGCTTGGTTCCGAAGGCTGGCACCCGGGTGTGGTCGGCATCGTTGCCTCGCGCATCATGCGCCGCTACCACCGGCCCACCTTTGTCATCGCCTTCGATGAAGATGGCATCGGCAAAGGCAGTGGCCGCAGTGTACACGGCGTCTCACTGGTCGACATCATCAACAGCAGCCGGGATCTTCTATTGAAAGGCGGCGGCCACGACATGGCAGCGGGAATCAGCATCGAAAAGGACAAGTTCCTCGCCTTCCGCGAGCGATTCGCCCAGTTAGTTGCCGCGGCAGCATCTGCGGACCTTTTCCACCCGAAGCTCATGCTCGACGTCGAGACCCGCCTCACCGACCTCCGTCCGGAAGTGCTCGACAACTACGAGTTGCTCGAGCCCTTCGGCTCATCAAATCCCCAGCCGCTGTTCTACGCCCGCGCGGTGCGCCCCAAGCAAACTCCGCGCCTGCTCAAGGAAAAGCACCTGCAGATGGTGCTCACCCAGGACGACGCAGAGCGCGATGCCGTCTGGTTCAGCGTCGGCCCTGTAGTCCTGCCCAAGCCGCCGTGGGACATCGCCTTCTACATCCAGCGCACCCAGTTCCGTGGACGACTCCGCATTCAGATCCTCATCCAGGCCCTGCGCAAAACCAAAGCCTATCCCGAGACCGTCATCATAGGTGCACCCGAAGATCCACAGCCCGATTTGTAGACGGAGCTGTTCCGGCAGACTTGTATTCCGCCAGAAGTCGTGTGTAGCATCCTGGCACTATGCGATTGCTTGTTCAATGTTCTGACTGTCAACGACAGTATGATGCCACTGGCTGGGAGATCGGTTCCGCCTTTCATTGCAGTTGTGGTGCGATTGTAAGGGTTGTCCAGCCGCAGGGGCACGATGCCTCGGTGGTGCGTTGTTCGTCCTGTGGCGCGCCAAGGACGGGGGGCGAAGAAGTATGCAATTTCTGCCAGAGCGAGTTCACGTTACATGAAATGGACATGCACACTGTGTGCCCTGGCTGCCTGGCCCGCATCAGCGAGAAGTCGAAGTACTGCCACCACTGCAGCATGGCGATCATTCCTGAGTCGACTGCGGGCGAGGTTTCGGAGTTGAAATGCCCGTCGTGCGAGGATCAGCCCCATTTGCACAGTCGGCGGATCGCGTCCGAGCAGGCCGCTGTGCTGGAATGTCACAAGTGTGCCGGACTTTGGCTCGGACATGATGCATTCAATGTTTTGTCGAAGCGCGCAGACCAGGAATTCCAGCACCGGGGGGCGGAAATCGACTGGTCGTCTTTTCCGCAGGGCGAGCAGGAATCCGACTGGCGCTACCGCATGTGCCCAAAGTGCGCCTATCCGATGGTGCGCCGTGTCTTTGGAAAACGCAGCGGTGTGATGATCGACCTCTGCCGTGAACACGGCGTCTGGTTCGATGCAAAAGAACTGGAATCGATTCTCGCCTGGATCCGATCAGGAGGCTTGGCAATCGCCGGAAAGGCCGCAGCAGATGCCGCCCGTCGCCGGGCAAAAGAGCGGGCGCTGGAGGACTCGTTCCTCGAAGAAATGCGTGGAGAACTCTACAGACGCTGGCTGTAGCACATTACTTGTCGAAGAGCAGATTGAACGAGATCCCGAGGAAACGCGCGTCGGTGTCGCCACTGATGTCCTTGCCTGCGAAGATTTCGACCGACGAGCGTTGGCTAAACACGTACTCGCCAAAGACTTCGACATTGGTGCGGTCTGAGGAAAATCCGGCACGGGTACCGAGGAAAAACTCCTGGGTGATGTCAAGATTGAGACCGGCGACGCCAGTGTAGTCCCACTCGTTGAAATCGAAGCCGTCCTCTGCGTATGATTCGGCCAGGAATCCAGCGGTCACCCCGAAGCGGTCCCAGTAGTGTTCAAATTCCACGCCTGCACTCACATTTCCTCCAAACGAGAACATCTCGCTGCCGCGGGAGTCTGTGGGCAGTCCCAGGTCCACCTGAAACAGCAGGTAGTCCGAATCACCATTCCAGACCAGCCCATAGCCTCCGTGTAGCGTCACATTGCCCAGTCCGCGACTTTCTGTCTTCGACGGCAACAACGAGCGGTCGGCATTGTCCTTTTCCAGTGTGGAAGAAACAAACGGCAGACCCAGCCCGATTTCAAAGCGATCCGTCAGCCCGTATTTGAGTTCGATTGAGGCATTCAGATCAAAGTAGTCGCCTGCATCAAATTCGCGAAATTCACCGGAGCGATCCAATCCCTCGTAACTGTAGACCTCCGCGTAGTAGTCGGTATTTGCACGAAGCCGGACCATTCCGCCCGGCACGGTCAGAGCATGGAACTGGCCAGGGGTAATCGAGCGCATTTCCTGTGCAGACGATGGTGATACTGCAGCGATTGCAGCGATGAGCAGTATGGAATGCCTGAAAAGGTGCATGCTCCTAGACTGCACAAGGGTACCGGTGGAATCAACGCTCATGCACCAGAAAAATATTCACTGAATGTTGATAATAAACACATTGTGATCCTTCGTCCAAACAAGTTGAAGACGCCTGTGATGAGTAGATTTTCAGGATCGCAAGATCTGCCCACAATAGGTGGAAATAATTTTCAAAGATTCAAAAAATACTTTCACTAGCCAAAGTATTATGGTATTTATTGTATTCGTATAAATTAAATACCATCTTTATGAAGCGAGTCGACATAGCAAAGAACTGGACCGATGGTCTGGCAGGGACTGGAATTGCTCTGATGTGCCTACTGAGCCCCGCTGTGGGCCAAGAACCTGCGGAGCAGCCATCTGAGCCGACGGCCGCAGAAGTTGCGGAAGCTGCGGAAGCGCTGGAAGCTGTTGGAGTCACCGACGCCGCAGAGACCGAGGTCGAGGAAACTGCGCCCCAACAAAGTGATGCTGATGTGCTGGCCCAGGCTCCGCAAATGGAAGTAGAGCAGCTTCAGGAGATGATCCAAGTGTTCCAGCGACTGGGCAACACGAGGATGGTGGAAGAGCTATCGAAAGTCCTCCTGTCCAAAGATCCTGACAACGCAGTGGCCCAGAGTACCGCCGTCGGCGAAACGGTCATGCCCGATAGCCCCGAGGAAGAGGACGACAATGCCCCATCCGCCGCCGACCGCGAAGCCACACGCGCCGAGAATGCCGTGGCCGCTGGACGCAACGAGGAGGCCGTGGCCATTCTCACCAGGCTGAAGAACACCGAATTCAAAGGCGCATCCTTTCCCTACCAGCAGGACCTTGCCTACGCATTACTTGAGTCCGGCCAGCTGAGTGCTGCAGCCGATGCCTTCCGCGAGCTGGCTGGTGACAGCGGGCAGACACGCGAAGACCGCGCGGATGCAGGGGCACGGCTGGTCGATATTCGCGTGCAAACTGAAAGCAGTCGCGCCACGCTGCTGCTTGCAGAAGGGAAAAATGACGAAGCGGTAGCGCTCGCCGACGAACTGATGAAGGCCCACCCGACCAATGAGGCGGCACTTGGCCTGAATGCTGAAGTGCTGGCCAAAACCGGACACAACGGAGAAGCGGCCGCCTTTCTGAAAGCACTCAAAAGCCGTGTAGGGCCCGGGGCATTCGTGTTCCAGCAACAGCTTGCCTACGCGGTGTATGAAAGTGAAGGCCGCACGGCTGCCGAACCGTTCTTCGGCGAGCTGACCAAGTCCGGCTATCCGGCAGACCAGCGCCGCGATGCACTGGAGCGGCTGAGAGATTTTCAAATTGAACGCCTGTATGAAAGCGGAATCAAAGGGCTGAAGAAGGGCGACACGGCCGGTGCCCTGCGTATTGGCAATCGTCTGATGCAGGCGAATCCGACTCCCGACGAGGCCTACGAGCTGCGTGCGCTCGCGCTGAAAGCGGACCGCAAGTATGCCGATGCGGCGAAGGTGCTGGAGCAATTCAAGAGCGCTCGATTCCAGAACAAGTCGTTCCCGATGGCTAGCGAACTGGCCGACTGTTACGCTGGCATGGGGGATTTCGTCAAAGCCAGGCAGACGTACGACGCAATCATCAAGGAACCCGCCGCTGACACGGCAGCGGAGGATCTTAAAGACGCGAAACTCGGACTGGCTGAGCTGGCACCGATCGTCAGCCCATCCATTGTCACCTCCAGCGAATTCTTCACCGAAGAGGAAGGCGAAATGTTTCGCGCAGTATTGGAAGCCCGCTCGGGAATGATCGGGCCGCATCAGTTCACCGTCCGTGCACACCGCGACCAGATCGACCTCGCTGACAGCATTATCAAGTCCGGCGGCTACGATCGCTGGGATGCCAGTGCCACTTACACTGTCACCCTACCGAAGCGCTACTTTGCCGAAATCACCGGCGGAGGCAGCGAGGACGAGGTGCTCTACGGCGTCGGCATCGGGCGCCGAGCCTGGGGCGGCATCGGCTGGAAACTCTATTACGCGGACAACGAGCGAGCCACCGACAGCCTCGGCCTCGAAGCAGTCGATGGCCGCCAGGACGCGGTTCACTTTGATGTGAACGTTCCCCTTAAGCGGGGCTGGAACTTTGACGGCCGCTTCAACTACCGTCAGGTGAAAGTCGACGGCATCGACATCGGCGACGGCGTCCAGGCTGATCTGCAATTTGGCAAAACCATCCGCGAAGCCTCGACCGGTAAGAACGGCATCTATGTCGGCTACGTCGGTGAGTTCAGCGATTTTACTTACGCCTCGCCATCCCTGGCTGAGGTGCGTTCCATCACCGGGGAAAAAGACCCCGTCATCGTGCTCCCCGCCGTTGACCCGGTAGTGGATCCCGTGCTGGATCTTGTTAGCTCGTTCGCTGAAGAGCGGATCAACCGCCATGGATTCGAGATCGTGATTGATCGCCAGATCACCCCGCGCATCGCCGCTGCGGTCACCGGTGGCTTTGGCTGGGAATTCGAAGACGAACTGTTCGTCTACCGTGCCGGCCTCAATCTCACTTACAAGCTGCGTGAAAATGCTGAAATCCAGGCAGGACTGGACTACGATTCAAGTGGCAGCAGTACCAACAGCGGATCGGAAGTAATTCTCGCCAGCGTTCTGATGCGCATCTTCTTTTAATCGCCAGCTTCACCACAACCATACCAGACACTCTGCCGCAGCGGGTAGACTTCCGGCAAACCAGCTGTTAGAGACCTTCTATGCCAAAAATGGGTAACACCGCACGCACACTTTCGGCTGCACTTCTGGATTTCTGTGGATTCGCGCTGCTGCTTGCGGCACTCAACTTCGCTCTGGCCGGTGATGATCCGCTCTGGATCAGTGGCAATCCCAACCCCTGGCTGCTGCTGCCCGTCTATCTTGGCTGCCGCTACGGATTTGTATCCGGCTGCGTCTCCGGCCTCATCACTGCGGCGGTCGCAGGGGTTGTCGTCGCAGGACAAAGCGATGGCCTTACTGTGCAGGAAGCATTGCTCGGGCAGCGCTTCCTTTTGCTGGGCTTCTTCATCGGAGGCATCCTGACAGGCGCGGTTCGCAGCCTGATGAACCGAAAGCTCGCAGAATTGGAGCAGCGCGCCACCACCGCCGAAGAGGAAAACAAGCGACTGCGTTCTGACAACGAGACGCTGGACGAGACCCGCTACCAACTGCAACAACGTCTCGCACTGTTTGGTGCCGAGACCTGTGCACTCGATCAGCAGTTGCGCGCACTTTTTGCCCCATCAGCAGACCCTGTGGTACCAGGCTGCCTGAAGCTTTTGCGTTCTGCCGCCAACGTCAGCAGCAGTTGTGTTGTGGAGCTCGGCGAAGCTGGCACAGATGGAAAAATCATCGCCGCCCTCGATTCGCAATGGAAAGCAGGCGAGTCCTTGCCGAAGGATAAGCTCGCCATGGCCAGGGCAGCGATCGTAGCGCAATCGATCGTCACCTGGAAAGCTGGTGCCCCTGCGGGCGATACCGATTTCCTGGCCGCAGTGCCCTGGAAGAATAGCGCAGGCGGCAAAGTGGTAGTGCTCATCGAGGACATGCCGTTCAGCGCGATCGGACAGGCTGCCTTTGTTCGCATCGAAATGATCGTGCGCTGGGTGGCGAGATTCTTCCCGGAGGCGTCCGCCACTGCCGACCCTGCGCGAAGTGTTTCCGCGAGTGCCGTCTTCGTCACCGCAGAGGAATTTGAATCCCAAAGCAAACTTGCCAGGGAAACCTTCGAGCAGCTGCGGTTGCCATCCACGATCGTGGAATTTGAGAACGGCGAACCGGAACTGGGTAAGCCGTCGGCGATCGAACTTTTGCAAAAGACCCTGGGCGTGCAATTGCAGTCGCCCCGGGTCGCCTGCACTGAGGGAAGCGCGGGAAAATTGCGAGTGCTGCTTCCCATGGAGGGCACCCGTGATGCGGAGACATTTGTCGCTGCCCTGCTGCAAACGCCGCCGCCCGGCAGCATTCGCCATCAGTTGATTGAGATTGGTGCTGGCGATTCTAACACTGATCCCAAAACAAAATGAAGCCGGGCACACTAGCGATGGCCGCTGCGGCTCTGATCGAGACAGGTGCTGCCAGTTACTATCTGGCAGCCCAGCCGCAGGATGGAATGCTCGTGGCGACTCTTGCCGTTCACGCCGTTGCTGCGTGTTTGTGCGCCCTGGCAGGAGCTTCAGTTACTGCTCCCAGAACTGATTCAACGGCAGAGAACAAGCCACGTTCCCGCGCAGCCGCATTTGTGTTTTACATTGTCCCAGCACTGCTTCTGCCGATCGGCGGAGTGGCGACCGTTGTGGCGATGAGTCTAATCCTGCGTTCTGATGCAAAGGCTACGAGCGAAGATGCGTCGCCATTTGAAAAGATCACGCTGGCCTCCGTCTCGAGGCCGGAAGTGGTGATGCTGGAGCCGTTGGCCGGAGCACTGAAACAACTGCCACTGCACCAGATCCGGGCAGTTGCCACGGGACTTCGCAATGCCCGCCCCACACATTCGGCAGCCGCTGTGTTGCAGCACTTGCAGCAGCACGATGATACAGAGGTGCGATTTCGCGCTCAAGGTGCCGTCACCCGCGCTCTCAGGCAGTCCGACGACTGTCTCAAACAGCTCGCCGGACACGAATCCCTGACACATCAACAAAACCTCGCCGCTGCAGATGCCTGCCTCAATCTCGCTGAGTGGACACGAGCCACAGGCTCGAACAGGAACGCCCTGCTGGAGAACGCGATCGGCTATCTTGCCGACGAGAAAATTCCTGCCATCCCGCGACTTGCACGGCTCGTCCGCGCGCAACTGGCAGCCCGGCGCACAGATGGCGCAGCCGATTCTCTGGCGAAATTGCGCGCTGCCGGTGCCAGTCAAGATTTACTCAGCCCATTGCAGGCTGAGCTGCTCTACCAGCAACGCGACTGGAACGCTCTGGCAGAATACTGCGCCAGCGAATCGTCACCCAACCCAGGAATTTCAGCTGCGGCCACACGCTTCTGGCGTGCTGCTGCCATTGCAGGATGATACCACGCAAACCAAAGGATCCGCCGGATGTCTGCCTCGTTCTCGAAGGCACTTATCCCTATGTGTCTGGCGGCGTATCCACCTGGGTGCACCAGATCATCAGCGCGATGCCCGAATTGCGCTTCAGCGTGCTGTTCATCGGTGCCGAGAAAGCCAAAGATGCAAAGTACGCCTACAAGTTACCCAGTAACATCGTCTCGGTCGAGGAGGCGTATCTCTTTGCCAGGCATCAAAAGTGGCTCACTGCTCCGGTATCCGCTGCGGAAATTCTGACATTGACACAAAAGTGCAGAGCCCTTTTTGCTGCGGAAGGCACACCGTCGGAGACGGATGCATTTTCTGACTTGCTTGGGGATGCCGCCAAACTGGCCCGCCGGACCTCGATCGATTCGATCTGGAAAGATGCTGCCGTCTGGGATCTGATATCCGAAATTTACGATGAACACGCTGCAGATGCGCCATTTCTCGACTTCTTCTGGGCGTGCCGGTTTTTGGCCGAGCCTGTTTGGAACCTGTTAGGCGGGCTGAGCCGCGTGCCTGTTGCAAAGCTGTATCACAGCCCATGCACCGGCTACGCTGGAGTGATCGCCGCGCTTCTGGCGCGTCAGAACGGAGCACCGTTCCTCCTAAGCGAGCACGGTATTTACGTTCGCGAGCGCATCGCCGAAATCCATAAGGTCACCTGGCTCCAGGATGCCGAATTTGCGCGGCCTAATCTGCTGCCGGATGACAGTGTGCTGCGCTCGATGTGGATCCGCTTCTTTACCCTGCTGGCACGTTACTCTTACAATGTTGCCGGACACATCACGGCCTTGTTCACAGCAAATGCCAGGCACCAGATTTCATTTGGCGCACCGGCGCAGAAGATAGAGATCATTCCAAACGGGATCGCGCTATCTGATTTCGATTCGATTGTCAAGAAGCGCGAGATCTGGAGATCCAAGCGCGATCGCCCGGTGGTTGGATTTCTCGGCAGGGTGGTGGGAATCAAGGATATCAAAACCTTGCTTCAGTCAGCGGTCTTTGTGCGTCGGCTGGTGCCGGATGTTCAGTTTCTTATCGCCGGGCCGACGAGCGAAGAACCGGAGTATTTCAAAGAATGCGCGCTCCTGTCACAGCGGCTCGGTCTTGAGGACGTCGTCATTTTTGCCGGGCCGATGGATCGTGGTGAGCTGCTGGCGCAGATCGATGTCATGGCGCTGACGAGCATCAGCGAAGGATTGCCATTCGTCGTTCTGGAGGCGTTCGGCGCATCGATACCCGTGGTCTCGACCGATGTCGGCGCCTGCCCCGATTTGATCAATGGCCAACCAGACGAACATCCGGCGCTCGGAGCCGCTGGCACAGTGACCAGAGTGGGTGATCCACAGGCGATGGCCCAGGCAATGGTGGAAATTCTGGTTGATCCTCAAAAGGCCAGGGAACTGGGATCCGTGGGTCGTGCACGGGTGGAAGCCTGTTACACCCAGCAAGCCGTGGTCGACCGGTTTCGCACGCTCTACACCGAACCATTAGTCCCCACAATCAGCGAACCCCTAACAGCGCCACAAGCCGCAGGCTGATCGATATGGCAGGCATTGGATTTGAACTTCGTAAGTTGAAACAGGGCGATACTGGCACCTCAACGGTGGCTGCGTACACTTATGCGGGATTGATCAGCAGTGGTCCGTGGATCATTTCCATCTTGTCGATCGTCATTCTGTCCGTGGTGCTGCGTCCTTTGCTGCGGCAGGCGGAGCTGGACTTCTTTTCCGCTTCGGTCACGCACGTCTACGCGTTTTCTCTCATTCTGGTAGGGCCTTTGCAACTGGTGCTTACCCGCTACGTTGCCGATCAATTCTCGTTTCGCTCGCGCAGTAGGATTTTTCCGTCCCTGCTTTCCGCTCTGGTCATCACTGCCGTAGTCAGTGGAGTGGTGGCATCTGTCTTTTTTCTTGGCCTCGTTGGAGGGGCATTGATTCACAAAGTAGCCGCCGCTGCGCTGATGGTGTACGTCTCGTGCATCTTCATCGCGGCAAACTACCTCACAGCACTACGCGGCTATAAGCGTGTCGTCACCGCGTTCGCCGTAGGCTATGCAGCAAGTTGTCTGCTGGCCTACGGCGCCGTAGTGGCGTTTGGCCCGGATACAGCAATGTTAGGATTCTCCTGCGGCCATGCCGTGCTCTTTCTCATGCTGCTGCATTCGCTGCATCGTGAGTTCGGCACCGATGTCTCGATGCGCTGGGACGTGCTCAGCTATTTCCGCAAGTTCCCCAGCCTCGCCCTCACCGGCATCCTGTACAACGTCGGCATCTGGGGAGACAAACTCATGTTCTGGTGGGTGTCCGAGCATCGCCTGCAGATTTCCGGCGCACTGTATGCCGCGCCGCAGTATGACGTCGCCATCTATCTCAGCCTGCTGTCCATCGTTCCCGGCATGGCCGTGTTTTTCCTCAAGCTCGAAACCGATTTCGCCGAGCGTTACCAGGCATTCTTCGATGCCATCGACGGCGGCAAGACTCTCAGCCAGATTGTCGCCTGCCGCGAAGCCATGACCGAAAGCCTGCGCGATGGCTTCCGCCATCTGCTTGCCGTTCAAGGGATCACCACCCTTTTGCTGCTCGTATTCGCAGATCAAGTGGCCAACGCCGTAGGCATCGGCTCCATTCAGATGGGTATCTTCCGTGTCACCCTGTTCGGCGCCTTCCTGCTCATCGGCTTCCTTTCGCTCCTCACCATCCTGTTCTACTTCGACGATCGCAAAGGTGCCCTCGTCTGCACCGCCGTTTTTGCCACCGCCAACGTCGGCCTCAGCATCCCCACCATCCTCGCCAACGAAGCCTGGTACGGCATCGGCTTCGTCTTCGCCGCCGGCTTCGCCCTTATGATCGCCCTCGTCCGCGTCAACCACCGCCTGGCAAATCTGGAGTCCCATATCTTCCGGGGTGTTTGAGACCAATCGATCCCAGCCAACCCACTGATTGGCTCACCAGGAATCGGATGGCTCGTTGCAACTACTAACCAACTAACTAATTAAAAATAATTATTGGGGTGTTGGATGCGGACGTGGTTGGGTGCTATTGCGGTTGGCGGAGGGTAAATGCAAATCGACCACCAATGGATGATGATCGGATCCCATCTGCGGGCCTATCGTGTGCTTTGACACTCCTATCCCTTCGCTTATCAGGACATGATCGATCGGCAGGAATGAAATGTCACGGTGCCAGGTGTTGCGAAAGCCAAACCCAATGGCGCTGTCCCGCAGGCCACCATCGCCGAGCATCCTGCGAAAATGACCGGAGAACGGCGTGCAATTGAAGTCGCCGGCGAGGATCGTAGGATCGGTCGATCGTCGGGCAATGTCCGCGAACGTGACGAACTGCGCATTGCGGGTGCGGGCACCGCGGAGCGAGATCGGCACGGACGGATGCACGCCGACAAATCGAACCGGGCCAGACTGCGTATCGATGATGGTAGAAATGTAAGGATAACGCTGAGCCGTCGAAATCCCATCCGCATCGACCATGCGTAAGGGATAGCGGCTCAATAGCCACATCCCCTGTGCGCCGGGGCGGGTCTCGGCAATTTCGTGAGGATACAGCGAGCGCAGCTCCCCCAGTTTTCTTAGCCAGGAGGCCTTCACTTCGATGAGGATGATGACGTCTGCTGATTGCGCTTTCAGATACTCGACGATCTCGGTAGCATCGCGATCGGAGGAGCGAAGGTTGTACGCAATGACGCGAAGCACTGGCATGTCCGGCGGAATGGGGTTCGCTGCAAAGGAATAGCGCCAGAGGCTCGTGATGCAGAACAGACAGGTGCCGAGAGCGACTAAGGCGGTGCCCTTTTTTCTCCAACAGAGAAACAACACCGCGAGTGCCAGCGTTACCGGAATCCAGTAGACGCGGAATTGCGTCAGCAGATCCAGCAGCCAGACGTACTGCATCAGCGGCGCACACACGGTGGACGCGAAAGCAACCCAAAGCGCGATGAGAGAAGCGATGTGGAACCACCGCTGGAGGCCTTTCTGCACTGCCGGATCAGCCACGCGTGGTTACCAGTTCGTGATCCATTCGGTCTCGTATTCCGGGTTTGATCCAAGGCTTTCATCCTGCCCGTATGACGAGAGATCGAAGGTCATGTTGCGGGTGTTCTGTTCAAATTCATCGCTTCGTTCGGGATCGAACATCTCGTATTGAAAAGGATGGCCCCAGGCATCGACGAGCATCAATCCATTTGGAGTTTGAGCGACGGGGACGCCTTTGCGAACCCGGCCGTCGATCAGTGGATTGACGATGTCTGCCCAATAGAACGTGGCGCTGTCCCCTGTTGCGCCGTCGGATGCCTGATCACCGCCTTCGATCGCATCACTGCCATCGCTGGAAAGCGCCTGATAGAGAGCGCGCGCAGGCCCCGTTTTGACGGCTTTTCCATCGATCATCATGGTCTCGTCAGAGAACTTCGGTCGGGGGTAGTCGCCGTGGTCGATTCTGTATTCCTCCAAACCTTGGCCGACAACATTGAGAATCGCCGCAGTTTTCATTGTCCGAGCCTTATTGACAACGGAAACATCCACCAACAATCGCAGGATGATGGCGCAAATGCCGGCCAGTAGAACGATCGCAACCAGGGCTTTCCCCCAACCAAATCCAGACTTGGTTTTTCCACTTCCATCCTCGTCGGCTTCAGTTCGTCCGCTCATACTGTTTTTCGCTTACATGTTTAAACTTAAAGGAGATGAAGATAGGACAGTGACAGATGGGCACATTTGAAGGCGATGAGTCGAGAAACAGCGATCATCGGTGAAACGCTGTGTCCTGTTACAATTATTTAACCGAAGTAGAACTACTTCGGTGTGTCTCTCCACTTGTCTCCAAGCACTTTAGTAACGGCTACGTAGCCCACTCCTTTAGAAGTTTTTTTCCAGCAGAGTTCGACCAGCGGTGTATCGAATTGTCCGCCGGCGGCTTTTTCCCAGAGCAGACCAGCGGCCATGTCGGCGCAGCTCTTGTTGTTGGTATCCAGAAAGGCGATCGTACCGTCGTCTGGATTCGGGGAGTCGGCCCGAATGCAAACGTACTCGCCGGAGGCCAATTTTGCTTCGAGCTCTGGATCGCCGTCGAAGTAGTGGGAGCGCACAGCGATCACATGAAAATTTTGCGGCTTGTTGAAGGTCCGCTTGGTGACGAACTGGTTCAAGTGGCGGTCTTTGAACTCGACAAAGGAATGCCAGTTGACGGTGTATTTTCCTTTCCGCCCTTCGACCACTGTCGGGAAGTCGAGATAGATGAGACCGTCGTTTTCCTCCACATCGAATGAGGTGGTGAAGACAAAGATCTCGGTGCCGTCAGGATCTTTATCTTCCAGTGTCCAGTTGATGGATACGGGTTGTAATGGGCCGTCAGGATACTGGGTGTAGTACGTCTTCATCTCGCTGGCGAGCGCCTGCCCGCCGGTGACATACTTCACCCTTTCTTTCCAGTTGGGCGCAGCAAGGAAGTCGTCCAGTGCCTTCCGTGGGCCTGCCAGCACGCTGCCCTTGTCCGGCACGTAGTTCGTCATTGACTCCGGCAGCGTGGTGTCGGTGGAACCTACAGCCACGGGCGTTGTGTCTGACGGCGGATCTGGCAGCGCGGAGGATGGTACACTGTCCGGAGCCACGGGTATCGTCGGGGTATTGGCGGGATCCGCAGCCCCGTTTGCCGTGGTGGGCATGTTCGGTCTCGCGTTGATCACGGTTCCGTTGGGGTCGGCATTCGGAGCCATGGCGGCGGTGTTCAGCGACGCACCGGGAGTCAGGATTTCCGAACCAGTGCCGGCGGTGCCCTGCAGGTCACCTTCTTTGCTGCTACCCATGATCACCGGGAGTCCGTAAACGGCAACCAGCGCCACCAGCGCTACGCCGGTGATGCCTATGCACGCTTTTGCAAAGAGAGACATTCCACCGCTTTTTGGCGGTTCGGCCACTTGCTTGACGGCTCCCCGCGCCTGGGCTGGGCGGGGCTTCGCTTCTTCCCGCCGGGCGGGCCGCGCTTCGGCTTTCCGGTCGCCGCGCTTCTTCGGCTTTCCCTTGGGCACGCGCTCACCGCGTTTTTTCCGCCCGGACTTTTGCTCGGGCTCCGGCTCTGGAATGGACGCGGGCTCCGGGTCGATGATGGTGACGCTCACATCGGGTGCGGGCGCTTTCCATGGCTGCTGCTCTGGAACTCCCGGTTCCCGATAGGCCGCCGCCGCCGGGGGGCTGGAGTATGGACGCTCCACGACAGGCTGTGGAGGCACCGGCACATCCTCATTTGCAACAGCACCTGATGCCTCGTTCGCGATTGCCTCCTCGATCGCCATCAAATCTTCCAGCGGCACCTCGTTTGGCATCGGCGAGGTAATGGTGGACGCGCAGTAAGGGCACGGCCCGGATACACCCGCCACGCTGACAGGCACGCTCAAATGGGCGCTACAGGACGGGCAGAGAAACGAGTAGGTTTCTTCACTCATGCTCAATCAAATTATAGGAACAAAGGGGGCCGAAGCTCTCCTACAGAGCGACGTCATGGGTTAAAATTTATTCTAGTGACGATACCCTGCTTTGCAAGCTACCATTCCCGTATCCCTGCCACCCCTTTATTACAGAAACCACGTAGGAAAGAAACCCGGCACCGGACTGTCAGTCGGCCTTCTTTTGCCTAGAGCGCCAGGACACCAGTGCCATGCACCAGAAGGGGACATTCACCCAGAAGATAGCCAGCATCCACTTGTTGTAGAAGAACCCCAGGTTCATCACCTGGCTGATTGAAATATGCATGAGCATCAAGCCGATGCCAGTGAGCGCCATGAACCCGCGATTGAACAACGCCACGAATGCAAACAACTCCAGTGCGAGACCGATACTGAAAAAGACCATGGCCACACCTGGATAGTCCCGCACCATCGTGATCGCCCAGCCCGCCAGCTCCGGCACCGGGTTCAGGGTGTTATAATGTTCCATCATCCGTGTCTTTTGCAGCTGCAGCGCGATGTTCGGCAGGGTAGCAACCCACTGGCCCTCTGAGCGCACCAGCTTGCTGATCGCGGAGACCACGTAAGCCGTGGCGATCATCTGCTGAATGATATAAATGACACTCGAAGGCGCAGCAGCTATGAGCCGTTCGCCGGGCTTCAGTAGCTCGAACTGGCGCAGCCCGAGCGCCAGATCCCACCGCCGCTGACACAGCAACAACGCGGCATAGCCGATGATGTGCCCCAGCAGGACAAAGGCGACGATCTGGCTGGTGTGATGGATGGCACCCTGCGAGTTCACGATCGTTCCCAGCAAAGTGTGAATCGCAAACAGCACGCTGCACGTCCACAACGGCGCTACGTTGAACACGTAGAGTCCCAGATGTACTACCGCGATCCCGAGAACCACCGCCTGCGCGCCGGACGAAAACATCCACTCCAGCGGAAAAAACTGCGCCAGACCGTTGGGATACGGCAGCGATGAGAACTTCTGCAGCATCCGCGGGTTGAGCGTCGGCCACGCGGCGAACACAAACAGCACGCGCATGATCAACCATTCGTATCCACGATATTCCGTCCGCCCAGCCTGGAAAAGGCGGCGCCATCCTGTTGCCTTCGCTTCGTTTGAAACGGGAGTAATTTCGGGATTCATTACAGCTCGCCTACAAACGTTGTGGTTTCCTCGATCTTGCCGTCTTTGCCCCGGCGGATGATGACTTCCTGCAATCGCAGCGGCCCGATACCTTCCGCATTGATGCGCTCCTTTGCCACGTCATTTCGCAGCACCCGCAGTGTGGCAAGTCCGGCCTCTTCTTTCAGAGGCTGAGCCAATTTTGAGATCGATGTGTTCTCCCGCTTGCCGACGATGCGCACTTCCTTGTCGTAGATCTTCTTAATCTCTGACGCACGAATCCCGAGATGTGGCTGGCAGGCGATCGGCACTCCCGCCGCATCCGTGAGGTAGAGGTAACTCGGGTTTGCAGAGAACTTCGAATACATCGGGAAGGATGAAAACGGATAGAACTCTGCCTGCTTGATGTGCTCAGGGGTAAACTTCAGCCTCACAGAGAACGGCTCACTTTTCACCACCACGAAGCAAAGCAGCCCGACGACAACGGACGATTTGAAAGGGAACGCCTGGAGTGGTTGGGAAAGCCAGTTCATCGATGATGCCATCTCGTCATCGGAACGTCAGTTGGTCATGACGTAGAAAAGGACATTGATGGCCATGGGGAAACAATATTTCTCAGAGAACGCATTGAAGAACCAGGTGGCATATCCTTCCTCTTCCCAGCCATCGGCAATGTCGTTGTTGAGATCCACCAGCATGCACATCCTGCCATCGTCGTCATAGTAGGCCATGAACCGCGGCACCTCCAGGTACTCCTCGTCCTCGCCCTCTGTGGGTTCATAGGTTTTTTCCGCAGTACCGGCGTATTCAGTATTGTCCCAGGCGTTGTGACTTGGCACCTGCGGAATCTTGTCCAGCTCAAAGATGTTGTGGAAAATCGGGTGGCTGAAATCCAGCAGGACAGGCTCGCGCTTTGGGAATACACGCTTCTTGATCACCTCCTGAAAGTGCTCCCACATGTCACGACCCCAGAAATCGTCAATCCACAGGAAGCCGCCGTTTAACAGATAGTTCCGCAGTTTCTGGCCCTCGTCTTCGGACAGATCAAAGGCATCAGACATCGACCACCAGTTGTTGCCCCCGTGGTGCGGATTCGCCATGTAAAGCATCGGGTAGTCCGAAAGCGAGGCATCCGTCAGCTCAACGAGCGCCGGGTCTGGATTCACGTCCAGCGAAGTGAGCTGGTGCAGGCGGAAGGAAAGATGGAGATCACTGCCCGGGAAGTCGGTAGTCCATTTGCCACCGTTCAGGTAGCGCACTCGGGCGAAGGTGAAAATATCATCTGGCAGCGCGAGTTCGCTCAGCTTCCACTCGGGCACCTCCATCCCTGTCATCGCAGCGGCTTCACGAGCGCTGTCGGCATTCGCCTGTCCGAGCGCCACCGCTCCCCCCGCTAATGAAACCGCTGCCACCACACCTGCCACGAATGGCCTTGCGAACGAGGAAGCGCTGGGGAAATTCTGTGAGGATGTGGTCATAATTAAGGTGTCCGTAGTGTCTCAAGAGGTTCTACCAGAAAGAATAGACCATTTCTTAAAGGCAAAAGCAAATGCCCGTGATATCGCGGACATCGTCGGGCAACGAATGGGCGCGCGCGAGTGCCGCATCTTCGCGGGAATCAAACCGTGGGGCACTGCAGCTCACACTCGCTAAGGAGCGGCGCGGCATTTA
>JAGROY010000003.1 GCA_020439995.1 Verrucomicrobiia bacterium | reverse complement strand
TTCAGGATCGCAGCGATTTCGGATTCTGCTATGTTAAGCCAGCTTCCATGTTTTGGAGTGTAGTGACGCTCGAAGCGGCTGGCGAGGCTTCTGGCTTTCTCGGGTTCAAAAGCTAAGTAGAGAGAGGCATCCTTGTGAGTGTAGTCTCCTGAATTATTTGAATTATTTCATGAACTGCTGGTTCCTGAATCTGAACGACCGTACGGCTCCAGGCGCGTTTGCAGCTCTTCGCTGAAGCCGGTGATGTCTTCTCTGGTGATCATTCCATACCCGAGCATCTGCACCATTGAAAAGACCATGTTCGACCGCGCATGGTGCCCCAGGGATCTCAATATCTTGGCCTCCGCTTTCATTTCCTCAAGCACTTCCCAAAACCTCTCGGAGGGTACTTTCTCTGGATCGTTCAAATGAGTCGCGAACGCCTCGTTCCGTTTTTGCAGGTAACGTTCTCTCCACTGCGGAGCCCGCTTGCGGTAAAGCTTCAAGTCGGATTCGTTCATAGCTGATCAATTCTGGCGCTGAAGTTCCTCCCGTCGTTTGCTCACATCCTGCCAGTGCTCTTTGACCATCCGGTCGAGACTGGCGAGATCGGTTCCTTGATCTGCAAATCCTGCGACGGAACCAATGTCTTCTGCGGCGGCGTTCACCAACCCCTGCGCTTGCTCCAGTTTTTCGAGAGCGGCGAGTACTTTGGGGTCCGTCGTGGTGTCACGAAATTTCTCAAGCAGAGCATCCAGCACTTCCCGGAGCGGCTGATCGGTTTCGCGTTCGGCTGTTGTCCACCAGTCGAGCACCTTAAGGGCGGCTGCGCGATGTGGTTCATCGAGCCGCCGAAGCTCCAGTGCTCCGTCTCCGCGATAGCCGGTGGGATCATGCTGACCGTCCAACCAGAACAGGAAGCTTCTTGCTGCCTGGCTACCACCAGTGTCACCGAGAGCGGTGCCTTTTAGCAGTTCCAATGCCTCGGTCGGCACTCCTGAAAGATCATGGATTCTCATTGGAAATTGTCCTCCCCTATTCATCATCCGCCAATCTCAGGCAATCAGGCTACTTGCCCTTTTTGATTTTGGCCCAACGCGCTTTTTGTGCAGCGATGATTCGGGCACGGCCTTCAGGACTCATTTGACGCTTGGCCGCTTTCTTGGCGGCCGGGACGGTGGAACCGCTCGGAGTGGCCTCGATAGACGCTTTGGGCTTGTTCTTTGAGCCTGGCTTGCGCCCTCGCCGCTTGCCGGGTGTGGCGGCCACCGGCGCTGCTGATGCGGAACCTCCTTCGGATCCAGAGAGAAGATCTGCAAGCTGTGCCTCCAGGGCTTCGATTTGATCTTTGATAGCGGCTGCTTCACGGAGCTGCTCCGATGTAATATTTGGCATGATGGTATCCATTGGGACTTCCCTCCTACTGCCCACCTCTCCCTGCGTCAATACAGTCCATTCTATGTTATCTGCACTTTTATCGTGACTTTCGCTCCAAATAGTGTTCTTTTGAATAGCAATATATCCAACCGTAATGAAACCGTTTCATTGTCCACAGGAACCAAGCGTCAGGTCCCCCGCTATTCAAAAAACTTCTATAGAGAATCGGAACTCGGTAGTTGAAACGTTTCGCCATGTTTAGAGGAGTCGGCAATGTGCTGAGTTTCCAGAGAAAATCCCACATGAGCCGCCTCTTTCCTCTAACGCTTTCGTTCTCAAAAAAAGACGAGCCCGATTCCTCTCCTCAGAAATCGGGCCCATCGCCATTATCGAACAGCATCCAGATGGATGCCCAACGATCGTTGTTTTTATTGCATTGCTAGCGTCAAGTCAGAGACCTCCGGTACCCCTAAAAGGGGTTGTTGTGAATTTCGCATTGCTCGTTCCTCGCAAGCCTTCCGATGGATTTCGGCTGCCCTCTGAGCGTCTCAGGAGTTGCCACTCACGCCAGCTATTTCCCCCAGCAAGACTCGTCGTCAACCACCATGTTTCAGCCTACCGATCAACTCAAGCCGACCACGAGCTTCATGCCTGTTGACAACCACGATTGCCTCTTCGCTCCCGTCTGACATTGGCATCCGACGATCGCGGTAAATGTAAAACTTTGAGAGTCTCCCCGGCAGAGCCGGGAGTTTACCTATTGGGGAATTAGTCTAGAGATCGAGAGCATCCGAAGGATAAACCTCTGGCGTGCTATTATCAAAAATGTCTCCGTCATCGTAAGATGAATTAGTATAGTTACTGTCGACATTGTCAAAAATCGCTCCACCTAAACCGTTAGCATCATTATCTCGGAATATAGTATTATCGAGGTATATATTATTAGAATTCGAAGTGTAAAGGCCTCCACCATCTGTTCCGGTTGCTTCATTGAATTGAAAAAGGCTATTTTCTATTGTCGCTACACCCGAAATAACACCTACTCCACCAGCAGATCCTGCAACGCAAGCGACGATTTCAGAGTAATCCATTGTAAGTTCAGAAGATGCACTAAAGTTATGTATTCCTCCTCCACTATTCACTGCAGTGCAGTCGTAAATACTAGAATCACCGTCTAAGGTAAGCTCGCCTGCATTAAAGATACCACCTCCTGATGCTGAAGCATCACAGGATTGGATGAGTGAACCTGTAAGCCTCAAAGTTCCCGTACCCGCATTGTAAATTGCACCCCCAAGGTTAGATGTACAGTCGTATATAACAACGTAATCTAGGACAAGTTTCCCCTTGTTGTTAATCGCTCCTCCCCAGTTCACGTGGTCGGCTCCTGTAAAAAAGAACCCATCCATCGTTACGTCTCCAGACGTCCCAATATCGACGATCAGCGATGAGCTACTAGTAGGCTCCCAAACAAATGAATCTTTTGCGGTAATTGTTCCTAATACTTTGTTGATCGTAACGGACTCAAAATAATCTACCGTCGAGGGGTGCTCATATACATCTATGGATTCACCTGTCGATGCCGCATTGATCGCAGCTTGAATGGTGCTGTGGTCGCTACCACCAGATCCTAGGTTCACGGTTTCCAACGCTAATACAGGAAGTGTCATTAATCCGATGCCAACCGTCGAAAGACCTAGAAAGAGAAGTGTATTGATTTGTTTTTTCATTCTAAATATTGGTTTAATTATAAATTGCACTTTTTCTCTAAGCTGATCCCGTGCCAAATCAATAGAGTGATTGTCAAGTGACTTACCGTTAAGCGATTAAGGAAAGTAATCATGATCAGCAAAACCCTGTATTCGGTGGAATATGTTTCACTCTGATACATTGACATGTATCATCATGTTACACCCTCGTGGGGCACTGCCCTATACGATGCACCCAAACTCTCTGCCTTTGCGAATCAATGTCGCGCGAGAGATACCTAGCATCGCGGCAGCCGCACTTTGGTTGCCATCACAGCGCCGCAGGCATTCTTCGATTCCACAGCGCTCAAGCCTCTCAATTAAGGACGGGAGGCCGCCACCTTCTGGATCATCATCCAGCATCGATACAATCATCGCCCGTAAATCAACAGGGAGCTGCTCGGAAGAATGAGCGAGCATTTTGCTTTCCTGCTCAAGCTCCAACTGCACAAGATCCTTAGTAAGAGCAAATCCTTGAGCGTCGAGTAATGCACTGCGCAGCACGTTTTCAAGCTGTCTGACATTCCCTGGCCAGGAATGCTCAAGTAACAGTTCCTCAACGCCTGATTCGATACTGGGAACGTTTCCTAGGTGCAATTGCTCTGCAGTGCGTTTTAAGAAATAGTTAGTCAGACGTAGACAGTCGTCACCGCGTTCGCGTAGCGGCGGAAGGTGAATGGTTGACCCCGCAAGCCTATAGAGCAGATCTTCCCGAAAACGACTGTTCGAGGCTTCATGACGCAAATCCTTGTTCGTCGCCGCAACGATGCGGGTGTCCACTGCAATCTCTTGAGTTCCTCCAACGCGCTGGATCTTTTGTTCCTGTAAAACACGCAGCAGTTTCGACTGCGTCTCCAACGGCATTTCTCCTACTTCATCCAGAAACAGAGTGCCGCCGCTGGCCTGTTCGAACCTCCCCATCTTGCGGGCCACAGCTCCTGTGAACGCTCCTTTCTCGTGCCCGAATAATTCGCTCTCCAGCAGGTTTGCGGGGATCGCCGCGCAGTTCACTGCGATGAATGGCTGCTGCGCCCGGTTGCTGTTCTGAAACAAGGCACGTGCTACCAGTTCCTTGCCGGTTCCAGTCTCGCCCTGAATCAGCACGCTGACATCGCGCGCGGCCAGTTTGCCGATTTCCTTGAACACTTTCTGCATCGGAGCACTGCGCCCGATCATGAAATCTCCCTCTACGGCATCATCGTAAAACCCCAATTGCACTTCTGCACGAGTCAACCGAGCTGTGTGCAACGCCTGGATTACCACTTGCTTAAGGTCTGCCATACCAAAGGGTTTGAGCAAGTAGTCGAAAGCCCCCAGTCCCATCGCTTTGATCGCAAGATTGCTGGAGCCGTGTGCAGTCATCATCACCACCGGAACATTTGGTCGATGGGATCGCAGAGATTCCAGAATCTCCAATCCTCCGATGCCTGGCAACTGGTAGTCGGTGATTACCAGTTCGATGGCTCGGTCTTGTAGCGCCGTCTGAATCCCTGTGGTGCCATCAGCAACATGCTTGGCCTTGAACCCTTGCAGGCCCAACGAATCGACGATTTCGGTGCCCAACTGGGCATCGTCTTCAATGATCAGAATAGTTGCATGCAAGTCACCGTTCATATTGTGGGCATCTTCACCCTTCCATGATACGCATTTCTAGTACCGAGTGTTCGCGTAGTGTGGATACAATTGCAGAGCACCCTGATTTTAAAGTGTTTTGTCATCGAAGAGCGGCGTTTTTGTCGCTTGCATTGAAGATTAATCTTCCTTTGAATTGTATCACTTTGCTACAGTGACCCGTCCATCTGAAGTTAGTTGCAGGGGAATAATTATGGAAACTACGGAATCAGAGAGAATGAATTCGGATTGTGGGGTAGAGTTTGAGATTCTTGCCATTGAGGATAGTGAATCCGATCTCGCCTTATTACGAGCATACTTGGTGGAGACTCCAGACTTTCAATCCAATCTGACCAGCTGTTCGACACTCGAAGATGCGATTCGCTTACTTGCTGCGGTCAGATTTTCAATCATCTTGCTTGACCTGGAATTACCAGACAGTTCGCAGGAGGAAGGTTTGCGGCGTCTCCGCAGTCTAACTCGAACCCCGATCGTGGTAATCTCAGGTCATGAGGACGAAAAACTGGCTGGACGCATCGTTCATCTCGGAGCACAGGATTGTTTCCCGAAGCGTTTCCTGAATGGCCCATTACTGCGTCGCGCCATTCGCCATGGCATTGAGCGCAAATATCTGCTCGACCGTATCACGAGGCTTTCAACCACCATCACCAGGCTCGACAAACTCGATTCTATTGGCAGCATTGCTACGGGACTGGCCCACGAGTTGCGACATCCCCTGACATCGCTAACCCTGGCCATTGACTACTTTCAAGACCAAGATTTCGACGAGGATACTCAACAGCGCGTTCGCAACATGCGTAGTTCTCTGCAACGCGCCACGACAGTGGTCACCAGTCTACTGGACTTCGCAAGTGAGGCACCCTTCGCTCCAGAACCTGTTCCGGTGGCGGTACTGATCGACGAAACGCTGGCGCTGTTGGATACCGATCTCAGAGCACACGACATCGATTACACAACGACGATCGCTCCCGGACTTCCTTCCGTCTGCGTTGACCGTGCACGCATCGAACAGATACTAATCAACCTAGTGCGCAATGCCATCCAGGCAACCCTGACTTGCCCGGAACAGCCATTGATTGCGATCGACGTAACGCACTTCGAAGGATACATTCAAATCGCAATCTCGGACAATGGCCATGGCATCAACGACGATGATTTGAAGAAAATCTTTGAGCCCTTTTTCTCGACCAAGCGACGCGGTGAAGGCACTGGACTCGGATTGACGGTGGCCAAAGAACTCGCCGAGCTGCATGGCGGGGTATTACAGTTAATGCCATCTCCATCCGGCAGAGGCTGTCGGGCTCTCTTGTCTCTCCCTGTTTCATGATCCCGTTGTCCCCAACTTACTCCGGGAGGATCTTACTCATCGAAGACAGCCTTGCCGACATCAGACTCTTCGAAGCGGCATTGCAAACCGTCGAGAATCATCCTCACGTCGAGATCGCATACAACGGAGAAAGCGCACTGGCGCTGCTGGAAGAGTCATCCAGCTTACCGGACATCATCATTCTCGACCTGAATCTTCCGGGGATGGATGGCCATGAGGTGCTGGTGAAACTCAAATCGGACGACCGGTGGACTTCGATCCCTGTCATTGTTCTCAGCACAACTCACTGTCCGCAGGAGATTCGCTCCGTCTACCGCAACCACGCAAGTTCTTTCGTTTCGAAGAGCAGCGATTTCGGAACCTTTACCACCGCTATTCAGTGCTTGTGTCGCCACTGGTTTCAAACATCGGTGCTCCCTAACTTTCTGACTTCTCCCCCATGCCAGATCGATTTGTAATTGAGGACTTCAGAAATATCTTCGAGGCCGCAAGCATCGGAATAGCACTGGTGGACAACAAGGGTAGACCTTTCCTCGCGAACCCAAGGCTCTGTTCCCTGCTCGGCTACTCGTCGACGGAACTTGCAACTATGTCTTTCACCGAGTTCACTCACCCGGAAGACGTCGAGATCGACTGGGATCTCTACTCACAGCTGATTGCAGGTGAACGCGAATCCTATCAAATACACAAACGCTACTTCCACAAGGACGGATCGCTCATCCACGCACTCTTGAATGTTTCGGTACTGCACGATGAGAACCAGTCGGTTCGCTTCGCCATCGGCATGGTACAGGACATTTCTCGGGAGGTGGAATCCACCGAGGCACTGGAACATTCCCTGCGCCACAACGCCCAACAGGCAGCGCGCTTCAAATTGCTTTATCAGATTGCCTCCCGATCCGATCTTTCGTTTCACGCACAGGTGGAAGAGGGGCTAAAATCCGTCGCTCGTTTGCTCGACATGGATGTTGGAATCATCAGCCACATTGAAGGAGACACCTACACCGCCGAGCACGTCTACTCTACCGGTAGCAGTATTGCCCAAGGGAGCCAGTTTCCGCTTGGCGACACCTACTCGAGTATCGCGCTCGGTCAATCCGATGTCGTCGCCATCGAACGCATGTCACAATCGAAATGGAGTTCCCGCCCGTGCTATACGCTGTTTCGATTCGAATCCTATATCGGTTGTCGCTTCACGGTGGCCCAGCAGGTTTATGGCACAATCGCGTTCGCATCAACCTATCCACATCCCTTTTCGTTCACTGAATTTGACTGCGACTTTCTACGTCTGTTTGCTACGTGGATCGGCTATCGCTACGAGCGCTATCAGTCCTATCAGCACGTGAAATTGCTGAACTCTCGTCTGGAGAACAGCAACCGGCAACTTGAGCAGTTTGCCTATGCGGCGTCTCATGACTTGCGCGAACCACTGCGCACCGTAGCCGGGTTCTCGTCTCTGTTGGAGACTCGTTTCTCCAGTCAGCTCGACAATGATCCCACCGCAGCAGAACACATGAGCTTCATCCGCGATGCCGTCGGCCGCATGGAAAACCTCATCGACAGCCTGCTTGAACTCTCCAGAATCAGTTCGTCTGAAATCGCCATGGATCCAGTATCTTTACAGGTTCCCATCGACGATGCCATCGCCAACCTGGCAACCGCCATTAATGAAACCGGCGCAGAGATCCAACTTCCTCCATTGCTGCCAACGCTTCGCGCCAACCGTATCCAGCTAACACACCTGTTTCAAAATCTCTTCTCCAACGCCATCAAGTTTCGGAAGGACAGTGTCGATCCAGTCATCCGGGTTGAGATTGAATTCGACGGTGACGAGTGCCTGATCCGTGTCGTTGATAACGGCACAGGAATCGCCAAAGATCACTGCGAACGGATCTTTGCCCCCTTCAAGCGGCTGGTTGGCCAGCATATCCCCGGCACAGGGATCGGCCTGGCGCTTTGCCGCAGCATCGTCGCGAGACATGGTGGAACCATTTCAGCCTCAGGCACCATTGGGGAGGGGGCGACATTTACCATCCAATTGCCTCTCACTCTGGTGGGACAGTAAGGTCAATTCTCCATTTTCAGATGAAGTTGATCAATTGAATCTAACCCGAAGCGCTGTAAAAACCTCCCTGTGGTCACGAACTGCAAGCGCCCTCCCTTCCCCACAAATTCCTCAACCAACCCGGCGTCGCGCAGCACGTTCACCACATGACGCTTGTCCACATCGCCAAAAAGCAGATCGATCTCGGCCTGGCTGATCGGTTGTTTGAAGGCGATGCAGGACACCACCTCGAGCGCGGCCTGGCTTAACTCCCCCTCCCCTTCACGTCTGCCGTGTTCGGCGATGAATTCCCGCAGCCTGGTGTTTGTAATTTTGGTGGTGACGAGTTGAGCCGTGCCGTTGATCAGGCGGATTTGTAGCCCCACCGCATCGAGCGCCGGTGACGACTCCAGCAAAGCACTCACCAGCTCGAACGACGTGAAGGACGCCACCGCCCGTTTCTCGTAGTCGTTGTCCTCGACAAAGAACTCCCGCAGCTTTTCACGCAGGGTTTCGATGGTGTAGCTCTTGCCGGTCGCGAGCAGGATCTGCACGACGGCACGCACCGCATGCCCGTTGCTGGCCGCCTGTCCTCCCCGCCGTTTGCCTTTGCCTTTCAATATCCCCGCTGTGATCGCTGTTGGTGAGGCCATGGGTTAGAGGTCGAATTCGAGCGCTTCCACCACTCCGCGCAGACGCGCTCGATCGATGTGCGTGTAGCGTGCTGTGGTTGCCATGCTGCGATGCCCGAGCAGTTCCTGTAGTTCGCGCAGATTGCGTCCCTTATCGTTGAGTAGCAGATTCGCTGCACTGTGCCGCAGTCCGTGCGCCGTGATGATCGGCACCCCTGCCGCTCGACAGGCCGTTGCCAGACGCCGGTTGAACGCCTGGTTGCTGATCGGCGTACCGTCGCGTCCCGGAAACACCAGACCGCTCTTCGCGAATTCCACCGCACCTTTGCGCAGACGCACACCGCGATAGCTTTCCAGAAATCGGTGCCACTCCTGGAGCGATTCCGACAGTCTCGGCACCAGGGGAACGTCGCGGTATTTGCGCCCCTTCACTTTCAGCCTGGCTGCTGAAAACGATCCATCCTTTTCGCGAATGAGTTTTCCGACCGGGAGCGTCGCCCACTCATGGAAGCGGCACGCGGTGAAAAACAAAGCTTCGGCCAAGTGTGCCGCCAGATGGCCAAAGTAGTCGGAAGACGCTTCGCGCAGAACCAGCAGCACTTGCGCGGTTTGCTCGGCTTCAAGGAACTGCATTTCCGTCGCCTCCGCTCGAAAGCGTGGAGCCAGGCAATCGGAAAAGGGATTGGTCTGGTCGAGCAGCCGGTAGAAGAACGATAGCGCCGCCCTCACCTGCAGATGGTGCGAAGCCGAGCGCTTGCGTGTCATTTGCTGATACAGTTCCTTGGCTTTGTCGCGCGACAGCGCTCCAGGATCGAGACTTTCGACCGCGCAGTGGGTCAGCAGTTCCGTCCAAGCGCGGCGGTAGGCAGCTAAAGTCGTCGGGGCCAGCTGCCGCTCTTTGGCAGCGGCAAGCAGTTGCTCCAGGAGCGTCGAGGGATCGGCATTGGGCATCAGCTTCCATGCTATCCATCCGTCTCTGTTGCACAATAATATTTATTATTGTTTTGCTTTCATTGTCCGGCAATCGAGGCTGATCGTATTGTCTGCTCCCATGCTTTCGAATTCAGTAGCGATGCGATCCCAGGTTTTCATCATGCCACCAGGTTTCTCAGAAAACTGAGCAGCAAACGCTCTCCCGTCAGCGGTCAAGAGAACCTTTTTCCCAAGTCTCTCAATCAAGCCTTTTGATTCAGCCCAACTCAAGGACGCAGCCATTTCTTTTTGAGTTGGGATGGCGTGATTGATTCCGTCGGCTACGGCTTCCGTCGGCTACGGCTTCGATGTCCCGGAGCTTCACTCCCTCTTCTGCATTCGCAGATGCGGATACTGCATAAAAATCCAGGAATAAGTTTCGGTCATTACTATCAGCTGACAACGCTAGCCGCACTGCGCTATTGCACAATAATAACTGATATTGTGCAATGCCTTAGAATTGACGTTTTCTCTGTATCCATCGGGAAAGTTGCGGATCATTTGTGATTGCTGATGGATTCTGCGGGCTGTAATCTCACTGCATGAAGGTGGCAGTAATCTGGTCTCGACAAAGATGCTTTGGAGTAGCGCTCTTGAGCTTCATCGTCGGACCAGGATGCGATAGGCAAGGCCCTGAAACCGAACCTGCCGTTCCGGCTGTTGGCGCTCGAAGCGACAGCGAATCTTTAGAAATGGTGGTTAAGCCCCCGAGCGTGCAACTGGATGCCATCAGTGACCCCCATTTGCGTAATGAAGAGATCAAACGTATTCTGGATGACTTTACAAAAGAGGGCGAGGTTGTATCTGCGCTTGCGTTTTTGCTGGAAAATCTGTCCCTATCGAGAGAAGAGGACGAATGGGCGTTTGAATATTTTGCAGCTCAGCTGTTGAAGACTGGTAAATTTCAAGAGGCAATGGCGGTCTGGGAGCAACTTCCTGAAGGCAGGCTGCGTCGGGCCATTGGTGCTCGCTTGAGTTTCGATATGGCAAAAGCTGATCCTAGATCCGCTGTAAAGTGGATTCACCAGATTCCTGAAAACGAAAAGGTGAGAGCTATGGGATCTGTGCTGTTACAATTAAACGAAATATCTGAAGTTGAGGAGTTGCTCAGCATCGCAACAGACGATGTGATTAAGGACGAGTTGCTCCAGTTTCTCGTGAACTCGCAAATCATGAAGGATAATTTTGCAGAGTCTATCAAATCGGCGCAGCAAAAGGCTGTTGAGTTGGGGCGTGAAGATAAGGCGAAGACTTTAGTAAAAAGGGGGTTTTACACATGGTCTTATCAAGATCCTGCGAGTTTGGCGGAATACGTTAACGAACTACCGCCTGGAACTGATAAAGAAACAGGCATAAAGATAGCGCTTCAAAAGTGGATGGCAAAGGATCCGCCGAAAGCTGTAGAATGGGCCTCAAACTTGGAGAGTGAGTATAGAGCGACAGCGGTAAATGAAGCTGTTCATGCATGGTTCGACAACGATTCGGAGGCAGCTTCAAATTGGGTGGCCGAGCAGCCAGCCGATACGAGAGATCCTGGTGTGGTAGCAATGATCGATAGCTTCATCAGCAATGAGACTAAAGACTTCGATGCTGCACTGGCGTTGGTTGATGTTCTGAGTGATTCGGTTACCGGAGATCCGAAAGTGGCTGCTCGTATAGACGCGTTTAGAAAGCAGGAAGAAATTCATTCTGGAAAGGCACTTGTTGTAGCGCTCACTGAGTCGCTGGCGGAGAAATGAGCCAGAATCCTGTTGCATCGAATTGCCTCTGTGAAGCCCTTATTGCACAATAATATCCCTTATCGTGCAACAATTTGTAATCGCAGGGTCTAGGGTAGGGAAAGCTCAACATGCCACGACCCCCGGATGAAGATTTGTCTGGATCGGATGAGACAATGATGCGCGGGACGCCCCTGGCAGTCATTGGTAATGGAAGCGAGGCTACTGCTGATCCGGAACGGAATTCTCGTCCGGTTCGATGATGCCCATCCCTTCAGCATCCTTGAGGGTCTTCTCAAATTCTGCGCCTTCGACCTTCTTTACAAGCATTCCCATACGCGGATAACTGCCGTCGTTTTGTAAGTAACGGAACTTGTCGGTAAATGAGAGGCGATGCTCGGCCCAAGCGACGGACAGCGTCTCGGGATCCACTTCGTAGCGGTAGCGATATCCCCAGCTACCGTACATTGTTCCGTCATCGAGGAACATAATCCATTCCCTGTCCCCACTCGGGCTGATGCCCCAGCCCCAGATCGTGCCCGGAAGGAACTTTTCTACTTCCTCGGCCGTCTTGGGAGGATTCGGAATGGGGACTTCTTCTGCCTCGATGCCGTGACGCATCCCCCAATCGGAGCGCTTGTATTCCTTCGTCATCCAGAACGTCTCTCCGTCCTCTGACTCGCTGGGCCCTCCGTGGAGCGGCGCGGCTGGCCAATGGCTTGCTAC
>JAGROY010000262.1 GCA_020439995.1 Verrucomicrobiia bacterium | reverse complement strand
TGAGAGCTTTCGTGCCCGAGACCATGACCGCGCCCGAGATCTGGCGGCAGTACATCGGACTGACCGAGATCGAAGAAAGCTTCAAGAACCTCAAAGGCGACCTCGCCATCCGGCCCATCTTTCATCAGAAAGAAGAGTGGATCGAAGCCCACATCTTCGTGATCTTTTTGTCCTACTGCCTGCACGTAGCGCTGCGAGCGAAACTGCGCCCCCTTGCCACCGGACTTACCCCGCGAGCCGTACTGGAAAAATTGGCACCCTGCAGATGATCGACGTGCACCTGCCCGCTGGCGTAGGCACAGAACTGGTGATGCCCCGCTACACCGCGCCAGACAAAGACCTGTCATTGCTCCTGACGCGAATGGGCCTCGCCCTGCCGCAACAACCTCCGCCAAGGCCTGCGCGAACTGACCAGCCGACCTTAATCGACCACGAGCAACCCTGTGGGGGAGACCTTTTTCACCGAACCCCTGAAAACACAGGCTCCGCGATCTCAAAACACCTCCTATCGTGAAAGCCGGGCTAGCCAAACGAAAAGCGCGCAACCAGCAAATCCAGTTTTAGGGGAAATGAGTTTCATGGTGGATTCCTGTAACAGAACGCTTAGAGCAACGCGTTTCGTGACGGCGAATCCGATCACGATTCCCCCAAGTTCGATTGGACATTTTTGGGGGTTAACAGCGAACCGAGGCCAACTGCGATGCGTTTCTTTCTATCAACATAGTGAGCGGCCGTCACCGCAATGTCAGCGTGCCGGAGGGCTTGCGAAGCAGCGAACAGTCCAAACTTCTCGCAAATCAGCGAGCCGAATTCTTTACGCAAGACGTGAAGCGGCTTGCGATCATCAATGCCCTGCGAACGAAGCCATCCGTAGAGACAATCAAAATGCTCTTTCCCCCGGGTGTAAGAATAGGTCGCCGATGGCCGAGGATTGTGTGGCGATTCGATTACAAACGGACCGGACGCCTTCGACTTGAAATTCCGAAGAGTCCCAATCAATTCAGGATCAAGCTCGACCTCTCCAGTCGAGTCCTCGCTCTTAGGACGAAAATATGGGGTTTCCTCAATCCGAATGACGCCGCGCTCAAAATCGACTTGTCGCCACAGGAGTGAATCAATTTCCGAACGCCTTAAGCCCCCACCCAAGGCCAGCAAAAAGATCTTCCATGCCTCTACTGAGATTTTCGGCAACTCCGCTTGAGCGGCAAGTAGTAACTTCTCAGCGTCAATCATTGAATGATAGCGTGAAGAGCTTCGCCTGAAGAACTCGACCCCGTCAAACGGGAGCCGCATTGGTAGTTCCTTTCCCTCTGATTCGGCAAGTTTACGGACATGGGGTAGGATCTTCGCTCCAAAGAGCGATTTTGCCTGTCGCATCGTTGAATTGGCCGAATTCCGCGCTCGCTTCTCCGCCAGCGGATCGCCATCAGCGGCTTTTGCATACGCATTTGCCCACTTTCGAACCCGCTCTGGCGTGATGTTGCAAAGTTGTACCTGATCGACTTTAGCTACCCATGGATCTCGACCTCGGGCACGATAGTCGAATCGCTTGTTCCCTACCGATTTTATTGCCATCACATCGGAGACGATGCGGCGGAAACTTCGCTTATAGTCGGCGAAGGTCCTCGGTCCTAAAGAAGCGATGCTTTCCGCTTGTGCAATGTACTCGCCAACAGTGATTGGTCGAACGGCGCCATCGCCATCAGGGATTTCATGCCGGTATTTGGAAAGCGCATCCTCCCATCCATTCGCCTTCAAGAACAGGTAGATCTCAACCGCCTTTTTTGCAGCCCTTCGACACGCGCACTCTCCGGTAGAGAACGATCCTCGACGGCCTTGGTGTTGAATCCGAATATGGAAAGAAGTTCCCTCCCATTCATTGCCGCTAGGCTCAGCCTTTGCAGTCACCCGAGGGCGATACACGCGCGGTTCCCAATAGCGAAAATCTGTTTTTGACCACATCTCTTCCTTACTATAACGGATTCGAAGTCTGCCTAAACGTGCTCCAACGTCGCGCATAGACCCGCTTGGCTCTTGCTTCAAAGCGGTGCCAGATATCAAAGGCTCTTACTTCAAACTGTTCCCGGTACTTGCGCTTGCAACCGTCGCGTACGCCTATGAACGGATGCAGAGCGCATGGGATCATGAAGTCTTTGAAAGCGAAGTCGCCTTCGATCCCGGACGGGAAACACTCGGGGTGCTCTGCGTAGCTCTGGTTAAGCAGGGCACGAAAAACGCCATTGCCTTCGATCGCCGCATCGCACGTATTGTAATTATTGCGGTCAATCGGAATGACATTCTTTCTTGTAGCCACCGGCCCACGGAATGCACCATCCCTAGCGCGCTGTTGTCTTCTGCGAATGATCCTGGAATGCATCACTGTGGTATTTGTTTTTTAGCAAATGTTAGGAGTAACCAGTAAGTGGATACTAACAAAATAAAAATAAACTAACAATGGCATAATCGTTGTAACTAGAAACTGCTCCGAGCAGATTTTTCAGCAAATTCCTTTGCCATTCCTTTGCCACTTTTGACAGCC
>JAGROY010000261.1 GCA_020439995.1 Verrucomicrobiia bacterium | reverse complement strand
CTGAAGATGGCGGGATTTTCGGGATCTTGCTCAGGTGACATATCGTTGGGGCTAAGTAGATCCCACCCTAGCGCCCGTCGCGCCGCCCGCGACCTGATAAGTCAAAAAAATAGTTTTCGGCTAAGCTCTAGTCTAGTGGAGGGGATTCTGGTTTATCCGGTCTGCCATTGCCTTTGCCAGGATGGCAATGTTAGGATCTTCAAGTACGGAGATGTGGTTTCCGGGAACGTGTTTAATGTTCAGTCCGCCAGTGGCCAGGTAGTTCCAGTTGGCCATGTTGTTAAACGGGCCTCGCAGTGAGGGCTCAAGTGCGACGAAGTAGTGAACCGGCACGGGGGACGGGAACGGTTCCCATTTTTCGCCGAGCTTCCGGTGCCAGGCTGCAGCGAGCTGTTCCGGGCTCAAGCGTACGCGCGGATCCTCACTGGTGAGTGCAGATTGTGCAGAGGATGGTTTTCCGTCAGTGGTTGATTGCTTCTTTTTGCGCTTACGAATGCGTTCCTGAAGGTAGTCGTTCTCGGTTTTTCCTGTCGCCATTTGCTGCATGTGGAAAAGGAGTCGACGAAGCTGGTACGCCAGTTTTCTAACCGTGGTGGTTACGATTCTTCCGCTGCTGCCGGGGCGAACGTCCTGCATCTCAAGTCGTGTGTCGAGTAGTCCCAGGAAGGTGACTTTCCGATGCGCGAGGTGCAGTTGCCGCGCGATCTCGAAGGCGACCTTTCCTCCGAATGACAGGCCTGCGAGTGCGACAGGGCGCTTGCCGCAGGTGGCGGTTATGGCTTCGATGTAGAGTGAAGCCAGTTCCTCAACGGAACGTGGAAGATTACTTGCCTCGGAGGCGGGGCAATCGAGAGCGGGGGAGCGTACCGCGAATACAGGCTGATTATTTCCCAGTTCCTGCGCGAGGCGCCGGTAGTTCAAAACGTTGCCGCCGATGTCGTGAACGAGAAACAGTGGTGGGCGGCTGCCACTTTGCCGAAGCGTGACGATGAGGCTGCTGGCCTGCGCCATGGAGCCGCGATTTTCGATTCGGCGTGCGAGTTCAGCGACGGTGGGTGCCTCAAGCAGCACTGATACTGGGAGAACGTTTCCAGTGCGCTCCGCGATTTCGTGAAAGATGCGGACAGCGGTCATGGAGTCGCCGCCGAGTTCGAAGAAATCATCATGGGTGCCCATATCTTCGCTGTGCAGCAGTGCCTGCCAGCGTCCAAGGAGCCAGGTTTCCAGTTCGGATTCGGGAGGGGTCGTTGCTTCGTGGTGTTCTGCTTTTGCCAGTTGCCGCAGTGCCTCACGATCGATCTTTCCATTCCGGGTCAGTGGCAGTTTCGGGACGATGATGAACCGGGCCGGCACGATGACAGGTGAAACTTGGGCGGCGGCGGCTTTTCGCAGAGCGCGGGCATTCGAAAGTTCGCGCTGCTCGGGGGCCACGAATGCGGTGAGCTGGAGCGACGAGTGGCTGCCGTTGGTCGCCCGTACCTCGTTAGCCTCCACGACAACGGTGCCGAAGCCAGCAATGGCGGACAGTTGTGCTTCCACAGCATCGAGTTCCACTCGGTGGCCGCGGATCTTCACCTGACGGTCGGCGCGTCCTCGAAGGAAGAGTTTGCCGCCGCGCAGCACTCCCAGGTCGCCCGTTCGGTAGCTGGGTGTTCCACTTGAAGACTGGAAATAGGCGTGCCGGTTGGCATCGCTGTCCTGGTGGTATCCGAGCGAAAGGTAGTTGCTTGAGACGGTCACTTCGCCCGCCTCGCCTTCGGGCAGCGGCATGCCTTCGGCATCACAGATCGTCACGTCGATGTTTTCACAGGGCTCGCCCACGGGGACTCCGTGGGTGAAGTCGACACTGTTGCTCGCTTCGCGGTCGATGATCATGCGGGTGATGGTTCCGATTTCTGAGCACCCGTAGCCGAGATAGATTTTGCAGCCGGGCGAAGTGAACGACCGGATGGCATCTAGATCGGATGGCGTGATCGGTTCTCCACCAATGCGAACGAGACGCAGGCTTGAGAAGCATTCATCCCGCTCACGCGCGAGATCCGCCAGATGTCTGAAGATGGTCGGAGTCGCGTGGAGGATGGTAATCTGTTGCTGTTGAATCCAGTCGGCAAAGCCATCGATTCCGCCGGTTTCAATGCTGAAGAAGCAGGCTGCCGCACCATTCAGCAATGCGGCAAAAAGTGACGACTGCCCCGTGATGGTATGCAGTGGAGCAATGACGGAGATGCGATCTGCCTGAGTAATGTTCGCATAGCGCGAGTAGTTTCGGATCTGATTCTGAATCGTGCATGCCGGGTGCAGTACCGCCTTTGGCTCGCCAGTGGATCCAGATGTAAGGACAATTTGGACGGGGAAAGCTGGCGATGAGATTCCGGGCAGATCCTGATCGCCGTCCGGCAGTCTGGGAGGCGCGGACAGATCGATGGATGCCGGTGCGAAGACAGGGAGAAGGTCAGATCGAAAAACGATAGGAGCTGCGGGAAACTTGGCGCGGATCGATTCCAGGTGCTGGAGACTGGTAGCAACGACTGAGCACCGACCTCCCAGCATTGCTGCAACGATTCCCGCCGCCGCGTCCACACCGTTCTTTAGAAACAGGATGACAAATTCCGACTCGCATTTGGTAAGGATCAGTTGCCGTGCGAGACGTTCGCTTGCGGCGGCAAATTCCGCATACGTTTTTCTGGTATCTCCATCTGTGAGTGCGATGCTCGTAGCGAACTCTTCTGAGTGACGGCGCAGGCAGGCGAGGATGGACTCCGAAAGCCATCCTGTACCGGGTGCCGTAATCATTTTGGGCTCACTCATTGAAAGAAGGCAGAGCGTAACACGGACACATTCGACTGCAATTGCAACCCTGGACTTGCAGAACAGCCGAATCTGCCCCGATATTTTGCAAGCGCAAAATGTTGAACGGTGCGCCGAGTGGGGTAGAGAACGGAGTATCGGTTGTCACTGATTGTTCCTCTGTTTTCCTGCACCGCATAACTCTAAACGTCTCTTTGCTTATCGCAGCATCATTTGCCAGTGCCCTCCGCAGCCTTGTTTTTCGGCCAGCCAGTGTGGTCGCCAGACTTCGGAAAACCGTGCTTCAGCGCAGGGCGCTGCGCCATCGCATTCGCCTCGGGGGCGATCAGCCTGGTATTTGCTGGATCGGAGTGACGGGGAGCTGTGGCAAATCAACGACGTGCCAGATACTGGCGCAGATCTTGTCAAAGCACGCGTCGTGTCGCATTCCAAATCTGCTGTGGAACTACACGGGCACTGTGCCGCTGGCAATTCTCAAGGTGACGGCTGAAGACCGCTACGTCATTCAAGAGATCGCCACCCATGTTCCTGGGAGTATTGAGCGTATCTGCAAAATGTATCTGCCCCAGATCGGTGTGGTTATGAACGTGGGGACGGATCATTACACGCAGTTCGGCAGCCAGGAGAAGATTGCTTTCGAGAAGGCAGCACTGGTACATGCTCTGCCATCGGACGGGGTGGCCATACTAAATGCTGATGATCCGCGGGTCGTTGCAATGGCCTCAGTTTCGGCTGCGCGCGCAGTGACCTTTGGCATTGAGAACGAGGCGACCTACAGGGCTCGTGAAGTCACTGCTGCGTGGCCGCAGGGGGTGTCTTTTATTTTAGAGCACAATGGTGAAAACCACCGGGTCGAGACGGGGCTGTTCGGAGTTCACTTCGCGCCGAACGTGCTGGCAAGCCTGGCAACGGCGCACACAGCAGGCATGCCGCTGGAGGATGCGATAGCTGCACTACGCGATGTCGTGCCGCTGGAAGGCCGCATGAGTGAAGTGAAAGCGCCGGACGGTGTCACCTTTATCCGCGACGATTACAAGGCTCCTTGGTGGGGGCTGCCGTTTACGGTTGAGTTCATCAGGGACGCGCGGGCGAAGCGAAAGGTGTTAGTGTTAGGTGAGATGTCTGACAACCCGGGAGACAAGGCAACGAAGTTCCGGCGCGTCATCAATTCCGCCCTTGATCACGTACATCGTATCGTGGTGGTGGGCCCCGCCGGGCGGAAGTTGAACAGCGCCCTGCTGGAGCACGACAGAGTGGCGGTGTGCGACACCATCGAAGCGGCGAACCGCTACTTAACGGGAGTTTTGCAGTCGGGCGATCTCGTTGTATTGAAAGGGATCGTGGCTGATCACTTGGAGCGGTTGGCCAGGGTGCGTGTCGAGCCCGTAGGGTGCTGGCGGAGCCGCTGCGGGCGGAAGCATCTCTGCTCAGAATGTGACCTTCTGAAAGTACCTGCGGGGCCGGATGATCCAACCGGACAACAAAGGAGCGGCGGTGCGCAATAGGCTGCGAGGAATATTGGGCACGCTTGCAAAGGGCCTGCGCGAACGGCGTGCGGCGCGGCATCGCATGCGTCTGGGCAAGATCGCGGATATTCGATGGATTGGCGTGACGGGAAGTTGCGGCAAGTCGACCACCGTGCATTTACTGACGGAAGTTCTCAGGAAGCGCGGGCGCTGCCCCAAACCCTCCGGCGGGAATTTGCCGGATGCTGTGCCTGTCTGCCTGCTCAGGGTAAAGCCTGACCACAATGCCGTGGTGCAGGAAATTGGCACCATGTCGCCCGGGCACATTCGCCACAACTGCCGCATCTTCCGACCGGAGATCGGGGTGGTGATGAACGTGGGTTCCGACCACTACGCGCAGTTCAGAAGTGAGGAAGCGATCGCCGAAGAAAAGGCGGATCTGTTGCGGGCGTTGCCTACGGATGGCGTGGCGATTCTCAATGCGGACGACCCCCGAGTCGCCGCCATGGCCGGACAAACCAGTGCGCGCGTCGTAACATTTGCCATCGACAAGGATGCGGACTATCGCGCCCAGGATGTCTCGGCAAACTGGCCTGCGAGTGTCCGATTTCGCCTGGAGTATCAGGGGCAATCCTACCGATTGGAGTCTCGTCTTTTTGGTTTGCATCTGGTGCCGAATCTCCTTGCCTGCATCGCCGCCGCACACACTTGCGGAATGCCGATCGACGCAGCGATCAGCGCGCTTGGTGAGATCGAGCCTGTCGACGGCAGGATGAGCGAGGTGAAAGCGCCAGACGGTGTAACCTTTATCCGCGATGACTATAAGGCGCCCTGGTGGGGCCTGCCATTGACGATCGATTTTCTTCGCAATGCTGAAGCGCAAAGAAAGGTGCTGGTGATCGGTGAAATGTCAGACAATCCCGGGAACAAGGGCCGCAAGTTCCGGCGGTTAATCAACACGGCTCTTAGTGATCTGGACATGATCGTCGTCGTCGGGGAAGCCGCTGGCCAGCTGAACGAGTCCCTTCTAGAGAGTGAGAGAATTCAGGCATTCCACAGAATCGCGGAAGCGCACGAGTTTCTAACGACGTTTCTGAAATCCGGAGATCTTGTCGTTATAAAGGGCCTGGTAGCTGACCATCTCGAACGACTGGCACGCGCCCGCGTCGAAACCGTAGGCTGCTGGCGGGACCGCTGTGGCCGGAGAACGCTCTGCACGGGCTGTGAGTTTCTCCCGATACCAGCGGGCTCAAACGAACGTGTTCCAGCGGGGCATCGATAAGATTGACGTGCGGCAGCACGGTGTTTGCAATCCGCCATGCCGTGGGGCATTAGGGATACCGTGCCCGTTGTCGCCCACTTTTGCTCTACTTTCCTCAAGCCAGATATGCAGCACCTCTACCGGCAGATCACCGGTTTGCAGGCGGCGGGTGAGTTTGAGTCCATCGTCATCACCCGCAGCCGCGAGAACAAGGATGCCTTTTGGTACTGGGAGAAAAAGGTCAGGCCGATTCCAAAGCATCCGCTGCGGTTTTTCCGGCGCTTCTGGTATCGCACGTGCCGCGGCATGTCGTCGGTTCCGCTGTCCTTTCGCGAGTCGCGCGACATTCTTTATGAGCTAAAACGTACCCGTTCGGAGCTCATGCACGTGTACTTTGGTCACGTGGCCGTTGAATTACTTCCTGTGTTGAGATGCTGTCGACTGCCGGTCGTGGTTTCGTTTCATGGGGCCGATGCAGGGGTGGATGTCGATGGTGAGTCAGGTGAGCGGTTGCGTGAGGTTTTTAAGATTGCATCACTGGTGATGGCCAGGTCTGCCGCTTTATTGGAAGATCTGGCAGGACTGGGATGCCCTGAAGAGAAGCTGAGACTGCTCCGCACGGGAATTCCACTGGGAGGAATTACGGCGAAAGTCCGGTCGATCCCGGAGGAAGGGCGCTGGAATTTGCTGCAGGCCTGCCGCCTGGTTGAGAAAAAGGGATTATTCGTGACTCTTGCGGCGTTCGATCTGGTTTCCGCGAAATTCCCGCAGGCAACGCTGACATTTGCAGGTGACGGGCCGCTTGAATCGGAATTGAAGCAGCGTGCCGATCGTCTGCGGCTCAGCCAGCGTGTGCGCTTCACCGGTTTTCTTTCGCAGGAAGCTCTGCATGCAGAATTTGACCAGGCTCACGTCTTCATTCACCCCAGTCAGGTGGGCGCAGACGGCAACAGGGAAGGCGTGCCAAATGCGCTGCTGGAAGCGATGGCAACGGGACTGCCGGTAGTGGCTACCAGACACGGTGGCATCCCGGAAGCTGTTGAGGACGGTGTGAGCGGTCGCTTGCTGGATGAGGGGGATGCGGCTGGAATTGCCAGCGCGCTGGAGGAATACTTCGGGCAGCCTGAAGCGCTGCAGGCTGCTTGCCTCGCCGCTCGCATCGCCGTGGAGCAGCATTTTTCCCAGGAACGGCAGGTGAAGGAAGTGTCGCGGCAGTACAGGGAAGTCTTGCAGTTATCCAGTCGACTGCACTAATCTCTCCCGATGCAGTTCCCATTTCGCTCATTACTCGCGTCTCTTGCCGCCGGTTGCCTGATTGTAGCAGGTGCCCTCACTGCCGATGAAGGAGATAAAAAACTGAAAGTCCTGATCATTGATGGACAGAACAATCACGATTGGAAGTCTACGACCCCTGTACTCCGTAGAGCGCTGGAAGCGTGCAATCTTTTTACGGTGGAGGTCTCCACTTCACCAGGGAAAGGTGCCGCAGCTGAAGAATGGGACAAATGGAGGCCAAATTTCAGCAGTTACGACGCCGTATTGAGCAACTATAATGGCGAGCCATGGCCGGAAGCAGTGAAAATGCAGTTCGAAAAATACGTTGGTGATGGAGGAGCCTTCGTGGTGGTTCACGCCGCAAATAATTCGTTCCCCGAATGGGAAGCCTACAATCAGATGATCGGTCTGGGGGGCTGGGGCGGACGCACAGAGGCTTCAGGGCCATACCTTTACGTCAAAGACGGGCGGTTGATGCGGGACACTTCCGCAGGCCGGGGTGGTTCGCACGGAGCTCAGCACGAATTCAATGTCGATACCTTTGATTCCAGTCATCCAATCATGAGCGGGCTCCCAAAAACCTGGAAGCACGCAAAAGATGAGCTTTACGATTCTCTTCGCGGCCCAGCAGAAAATGTCAAAGTGCTGGCGACGGCATTCAGCCCCCAGAGCAAGAAACATGAACCCATGGTGATGACTGTTTCCTACGGGAAAGGCCGGGTTTTTCACACCCCCATGGGCCATGCGGATTACTCCATGCTCTGTCAGGGATTCTTCACAATTTTGCAGCGAGGCACCGAGTGGGCGGCTACCGGAGCGGTTACGCTCCCGGTCTCAAGCGATTTTCCAACTGCTGATGCAGTGCGCTCTATTAGGTAACGTATTGAAAATCAATTGATTGTAATGATTTCAAATAAACTAAAACAACCGTTGCAGAAAAAACGAAAAAACATTACAAAAGGGTTGACCTCACGGCCTCTTTTTGGCACCTTATAAAGATATATCCATCGAAACCTAATAAACAACACGGATGAAACTAACGACGCCTCTTAAAATCTTTCTTTCAGTAGCGCTTCTTGCAGGTGGTGCTCAGGCCGCTAGCCTGTCTCTCGGTGCTCTGGGCCTTACTCAAGGTCACAGTGTTTCCAACCCAGCTGGAACGCTCCAATACTTCGATCCTTCTGGAATCGTGATCACCTACTCCGGTCAGCCGCAGAGCAACTACGTCAACAGCGGTGGCACTCGCGGATGGAACAATGATCCGAATCCTGGCATTACAGGATTCAGTGCTGTTAGCGCAGACCACTTGGCAATAGCACATTTCGGTGATGCAGGTGCTACCACGCCTGAGAAAATTACGTTGGACTTTAGCACCGCTTCGGGTGTGAATTTGAGTTCTGTCAGGCTTAAGGTCTGGGATCTGGACTCCGGTGGTGGATTTACTGAGTCGCTCACGATCAGCGGTAATCCTACTCTTGTAGGTCACGTTGGTGATGACGGCGGGACTCTTAGCTATGATGTGCCATTGACAGTCGGAGGTCTGGTTACGATCACGCCGAACATGAATCCTGGTGCTAACCAAGGTCTTTCTGCCTTCACCGTCACTTGGGATGCAGTGCCTGAGCCATCAACTGGCCTTCTTGCACTCCTCGGAAGCTCGGTTTTGTTCCTGCGCCGTCGCCGCTAATTGCTTCGATTGATCGATCTCAGAACAAAGTTTTTTAAAGAAGGGAGCCAGCAGGCTCCCTTCTTTTTTGTTCACACCTGTGATGTGCGGCTGGGGCAAGCCACACGTAACATAAGGTCTCTCCATTTTGCCGAACCCTATTGCAGCACGGCGGAAATAAGTGATCGAAATTCGAGATGTCTGATTCTTGATAATCAGCGTGTTGCGCTGGAAGGCAAATATCGCGGACTTCCGACGCAGTGTAATCTAGTCTGCGGAGCGTGAGGTTCCGATCCAATGCATTCTGATTTTGAAATTGGCAGCCCCTGAGGGCACCTCCCGCAAATAAGGAAGGGTTAGAACGCAGATGTATGGCGATTTCCACAGATGAGCACAGATCGGTTGCTCCTGAAATCAGCGATTTAGGAAATCTCTTATTTGGACGGGACTTCGAGATCTGAGCTTGGGTTTCAAGTTAGTCGGAGCATTTTGGCTGCCGTTTTGCGAGGCAATGAACTGCTTCTCCATCAATCGAGGCGCATCAGGATTCATTGCCGCAGAAAGTGTAAAATGTAGGGAGATCGGGACAATTCGCGTTCCCAAAACCTTTGCAATTTCGATGTGGGCTGTTATTCTCGCCGAACCACGGGCGGTAGCCCGTTTACTGTTTACGTAACGTAATATCTATGTGGAAGAAAAAGGATTCGGAGCGTTCGCCCTTACCTAGGTCGGAGATGCCTTCAGGGAGAGCCCGGCAAAAATCGCCAGTCTCTGTTGCCGGAGAGCGGGCAGAATCGGTTGATCTGGAAGAGTTGCTCGGTCTCAAAGATCAGGGAGGATCTTCAATGTCGCTGGTCGACATCTGGTACCTGATTCGGGAACGCTGGCTGCTTGGAACAATTGTTGGCCTTGTTCTGGCTGCCATCGCGGCCACCGTGATCATGACTCAGCCCAAGCGGTACGAGTCCTTCATTCACTTTGATCTCAAGAGCGAGGTCAACATTATGGAAAATGCCTTTGTGGCGAGAGAGGGTGAGCTAGACGCGCACGTCGCCAAGGCCACGAGCCAGAACTTTTTTGACTATCTGGCGGAGAATGGAATTGCAGACAATCCTGAGCTGAGTTCTGCCTTGGGAGGGCCGGATAAGATCGCTATTTTAAACCAGCTCAGTAAATCTATCACAGCCAGTCGGGCCGGGGAATTCATCCGAGTGAATGTGCGGTCGGCTGACCCCAAGGTGGCTGAGAGCCTCGCGAACGAAATTGGGCTGTACTATCGCCTTTACGACGAGGAGCAAAAATCGGCAGAATTGGACAATAGCGAGAAAAGTTTGGAGAAATCCCTCCTGGAATCACAGACAAAGCTTGAGGAGGTCAACCGCCAACTCAACGAGCTCAATCAGGCGACTCAGCGCATTGATGGATTTGATGGGATCACCAATCGTCTACAGGTGTTGGACATCGAAATTCCACCGCTTGAAGCAGAAGTGCAGAAAAAGGCGAAGATTCTTGAGAATATCAAAAGCAGCGAGGATATCGAGAAGAAGTTGGCCATTAGTGACATCGCTATCAATGACCAGGTTCAGAAAGTGGAGGCTCGCTATCAGGAGGCAGTAGCCCATCTGGCAAAACTTGACGGAAGTGGACTTGGACCCAATCATCCTGACTTAATTGAAGCAAAGGACAATCTTCAATCAGAGCGAAGCAATCTCGAGAATGCAATACGCACTGCCACCGTAGTGTTGGAGCGGGACTTCGAGCTTCAGGAAACTCAGCTCAAGAAACTCCTCGCTGAAAAGGAATCGCTCACTGGTCGAATCGAAAATCGGGGTGAGAACGCGGGTGAGTTCGCAAAACTTCAAACGCAGCGAGACACTCTCAGTGCAAGGATAAAAGATCACCAGAGCAGTCTGAGTGAAATACGGGTCTCAAAAGACGCGGGTCTTTCGAATCTTGGAATCATCGACAAGGCCCTGCCAAACTACGTTCCTGTCACTCCAGACAAGCGGCTTGCCATCCTCGCGAGCTTAGCAGTTTTCAGCATGAGCTTGGTGGGCCTGCCGGTCGTTATCGGTTTGCTGGACACGCGGCTTAAGTCGATCGGAGAGATCGAGAAATTTCTTGGTTTGGACGTGCTTGCCACGGTGCCTGCAAAGAGCGAGAAGGAAATCGAGGATCTTGGTCTGGCGGTCATCATGGGGAATGATGAACCGGTAATCGAAAGCTTCCGCGTGCTCTATAGTTCGATCCGGATGGTATCCAAGAACGAGTATCCACAGACGATGCTGGTTACCAGTTCTGCGCCATCGGAGGGGAAATCTTTCATTACCACCAACCTCGGTGCATTCTTCGCAGAGCAGGGCAAGCGCACACTCATTATTGATTGCGACTTTCGCCGTCCTTCGCAGCACCGGAACGTAAAAGAAACGAATGATCAGGGTGTTATCCGCTGGTATCACTCGAACGAGCCAGTACCCGAGGATCCAGATCAGTTCAGTGAATCAAAGGCGCTGGGCTTTCTTGCGCTGGGCGAGACGGAGAATTTATATCTGTTGCGGGCGGGAGGATCGACCAAATCTCCGACTGGAATGATCGAATCTCCTCGGTTTGCGCAACTGGTGCATTCGTTGCGCGCCTACTTCGATGTCATCCTGTTCGACACCCCGCCGGTAGGACTTTTCCCTGATGCCGTTTTTGTAGCTGACTACACGGACGAGGCGCTGTTCGTAACAAAATTTCGGGAGTTAAATCGGCATAAGCAAAAGTTCGCTCTCAGCCAACTTCAGAAGTCCGGGTGCAACGTTCTCGGCATTGTGGTGAATTATTTGACATCCAGAGCGGCCACCGGGTACGGCTACGGGTACAGCGACTACGGGTACGGTCACTACGGTTCCAAAGACTACGCTCGCTACTACCAGAGTGATGATGATTCCAAGAAGTGATTCTACAGGATGTGTGGCCTTGAAATGAACTTTGAGTACTCAGATTTCTTTCGCATGCCTTCGGCGAAAAAGGATGCGATTCCCAGTCTCTCCAGGGCGACTTTTCAGATTGCTGTATTGAGCACGAGAAAAGAGCAGGCCCGAGTGACTCCTGGAGTGGCGCTGAGTTGATTCACCGATGTCAACGGCACGCAAAGCAGGACACGCAGCAGGCGCTCTCTTTCTACGAAAGGTTTGGACTTCGCTAGTCAGCCTCGGGGTCATCGGCTATCTGGCAAGAACTCTGGATATCGAGGCGTTTGGTGTCGTTGCCGTTTGTGCCACACTGCTCTCACTGATTCAGGTGCTGGCGGTCAGCGGTATCAGTGAATACGTTGTCTTCTACAATGGTGACGAGGATGAGAAGAGAACCGTAGCCAACGCAGCGTTCTGGTTGAATTTCTTCGCTTCGCTATTGGTCGTTGCTGTGGGGATCGGCGTGGCCCCATTGATTGTTGAGCAGAATGATCCCATCTATGGGCCGGTGATCATGGTGATGCTGGCATCGTTCTTCAGCTCGATGGTGGCATCGATTCCGAAGGCGCTGTATCGGAAAGAAATTAACTACGGACCGTTAGTTGCCCTTGAGACTGTCCAGCAGACATTGATCTCGATAGGACAGGTTGTGCTCGCGTGGCGAGGGTTCGGCGTCCTGAGCCTGGTGCTTCCCACTGCGATTGTCGGCCCCATTATCGCCGCGATCTTTATGTGGAAGTCACCGCTGGTGTTGACGGGGAGCCTTGGCATTCTGCACTGGGGGAAGATTCTCCGCTACACCAGGCACATCATTGGAGCGCGATTGCTCACCCGCCTGGCAAATGAAGGCGACAATCTGGTGATCAAGACTGTTCTCGGGGATAAGGCACTCGGACTGTACGCACTGGCTTACCGAATGGCCAATATTCTCTTCCTGTCGCTGATGCCTGTGGTTGTCGATGTATCGATGCCAGTCTTTGCCAGGATTGCCAGCAACACCCGGCGGCTTTTCCTGGGATACGTCAAAATGCTGTCGCTCATCGCTTTTGTGATGTTCCCCGTGCTCCTGCTCCTGTTTGTCAGTGCACCAGAGATCGCGCAGGTGGTCTACGGAAACAAGGCCATTGATCAGCATCAGGTGAAAATCGGCATCCTCGCACAGATCATGATGGTCAGTGTCCTCGGCAGGTGCATTAGCAGCCCTACTGGCGGGCTGTTCAACGCAACGGGGAAACCGCATATTCCGATGTGGTTCGCCTCGGTCTTTACTCCGCTGTTTCTTGGTACGCTTTACGTCACCAGCGGCTATGGACTCTATGTTGCCGCATTTACTGTTGCGGCATTCTTTACCGTCGGCCAGGTGGTGCAGACGTGGCTGGCGAGCCGCCTGATTTTTCATTACTCGCTTAGTCGGGTGCTCTACCGCATATGGCCCTACGCGTTTCCGGCCGGTATGGCTGCCGGGATCGCCCTTGCCGCGAGAGTGTTCATTTACGTGCAGAATCCGATTGCTCACATTGTAGCGGTAAGTTTGGTTTTCGCTGTCAGTTACGCCATCCTTTTCCGGGTGCTGTCGCCTAAGGAAGTGGAGCGCATCGGGCGGCTGCTGCAATCGATTCACCCGCGGCTAGGTCAAGCAGCCAGATGGATGACATGGCCGGAACTCAGAAAAGCGACGAGTCACAGTTGATGAGTCAGTCGAGTCCGCAACGGAAGCGAATCCCTGCGATTCCGCTTCAGATGACCTATCTCAGGGATGAACCGCAAGGCGTCCTATATGTTGAGGAACCGGTGAGTGGTGCCGGGGAGTTGGATTTTGAAGCTATCTGCGTTTTCCTTTCGACAGGAATGTTCCTGGGAAGTGAAACCTACTTCAAGGATCTCAAGACTGTGCGCCCAGGGGAAGATCTTGAGCTGGACGGATCGGGGATGCTTGAGAAGAGAACCCAGCGGTTCAGGTGGACTGGCGGGGAGGTAGGTAAAGACTTCCAGAATCGCGAGTCCTGTGTCGACAAGTTAGATACATTGTTAGAGGCCAGTACCACGCAGCTTACTACTGATCCGGTGTTGGCGGTTTCGGGAGGCCTTGACAGTCGATCACTTGCGGCTGCGGTGCTTGGTAAGGAACTCGGCGTGAAATCCTACAGCTATGCGTTCGCCGGGGGGATTGACGAGCTCAAATATGGTCGGCAGATCGGCAGTGCGTGCGGTTTCGAGCACGAAGAGTTCATCATCCCGAATGGCTACCTGTGGAATGAGATCGAGCGGTTCCCGGCGCTCACACATTGCTATGCGGAATTCACCCATCCACGGCAGATGGCTGTGATGGACAGGCTGGCTGCTCTGGGCGACACATTTTATCTGGGGCATTGGGGAGATGTTCTCTTTGACGACTTCGCACTGGCATCGGACGCGGACTTCCAGACGATTGCCGATCTCGCCTACAAGCGCCTGGCAAAGTCGAGCGGCATCTGGCTTGCTGAAGAATTGTGGCGAGTGCGTGGGCTGGCAGGGAAATTCGAATCCTATTTTCGGGATCGGCTGCGTGCAGAGCTGGAGGCGATCGATCTGCCAGATGCAAATGCCCGAATGCGTGCATTTAAAAGCACGCACTGGGCACCGAGGTGGACTTCCGTGAACCTGTCGGTGTTTGCAGCAGCAGGCCGACTGGAAGTGCCCTACTATTCGGATGAGATGTGTGAGTTCGTCCGCAGTGTTCCAGAGCGTCACCTTTCAGGCCGCCAGTTGCAGATTGAATACATCAAACGTAAGAGCCCCGCGCTGGCAGCGATCCCCTGGCAGGCGTGGGCACCGTTCAATCTTTACAATTTTCAAGCGATGCTTGGTCCGCGCGGTATTCCAGTGCGTATCGTTGACCGACTCAAGCGCGAAGCCCGCCGCTTGATGGGGCGCCCTCGTGTAAGGCAGAACTGGCAGAATCAGTTCCTTGGTGAAAGCAATGCTGCCCGGTTGTCTGAATGGCTGTTCGAGACTCCGGGGCTCAATGATTTGATTCCGAAGGCGGTGGTGGAACAGGCTCATTCCCGGTTTGTGCAAGATCCCGCTGCTCACTGGCATGGCGTATCGATGTTGCTCACGTTGGCTGTTTTTGCGAAACATAAGCAGCGCTGGATTCAGAAGTGACAGTCGATACTCAATCCCGCGCTGATCGCGTAGCGTCTGTCGCGTTTCTTGTCGGAGAGATTCCCTGCGCGCCATTTATCGCCGCGTTGATCAACGGCGTCGCGGCCAGGCGGACTGTAATCGTGGTGGGATCTGAGCGTTCGGGGAAACGTCTGGATGTTTTTGGTGCTAATGTAAGTGTCGAGCGGTGTCCCCAATCACGGCTGGGGCGCGTTCGTTATGCTGCCGGTTGTTTGCTCAGGCTTGTCGGTCGGGGTTCTCTGGAGCTGGAGCCGCTGTGGCGCTTCATCATGAAGAACGGCCGTCGCCGCGCCTTCAGCCGTTTGCTCTATGCGTTGCCGATTCTGCTCCATCGCCCGGAGATTGTACACGTGCAGTGGGCAAAGGCGCTGCATCGCACCATGGAACTGCGGGAGCTGTATTCCTTTGCCATCGTCCTCAGTTTGCGCGGAACTCATATTTCCAGTTCGCCGCTGGGCGATGCGGAACTCCTGCGCGAATACCAGCAGGATTTTCCTGGAGTGCATGCCTTTCATGCGGTTTGCCATGCAATCGAAGCCGATGCTGTAGCGCTGGGAGCATTGCCGGATCGAATACGGGTGATCTATTCAGGTATCGATGAGGCGGTGCTAGCCTTGCCATTGATGCAGCTTCGCACCGAATTGCGGCCCCTGCGAATTCTGTCGGTTGGCAGAATTCACTGGCGAAAGGGATATCACCGGGCGCTGGATGCGATTGGTCAACTGGTGAGAACGTATCAGGTTGAGTATCGAATCATCGCTGGTAGCCCTGACGATGAGCTGCTACTGCAACTGCACGATCTTGGGATTCTGGAGAGCGTTCATTTTGAACCAGCTATGTCCCAGACGGAAGTCATGGAGCAGATGAGGACAAAGGCGGACGTGCTGTTGGTGCCGAGCATGGGAGAGGGCATCGCCAATGTTGCCATTGAGGCCATGGCTCTCGGATTGCCGGTAGTCGCTACGCACTGCGGGGGAATGCCGGAACTGATCGACCACGGCAGAACAGGTCTGCTGTGTGATCCCTGGGATGTGCATTCCATGGTCGATGCATTGAAATCGTTCGCTGATATGCCGCTTGATCGGCGCGAGGAAATGCGAACGAATGCCAGGGATGAGATTGCTGCCACGAGGAGACTGGATGGCCTCGTGAGCGCCATGCAGGTGCTCTATGATGAGGCAATGGTGCGTAGCCAGAGGGAAAAGCTCTAACGTGAACGCGGAGAAACCATTCATCGGTCTCGTGCTTGCGTTGGCCCCCCGGTATTCCGAGACGTTTCTCACGGCCAAGGTGCAGGGGTTGCGGGACAACGGGTATGAAGTTGCTGTTTTCGTGGGATCTGGAGAGGGTGGCCCGGGAATTTACCGCGCACTGGGAATTGCGAAATCCACTCCAGTGCGTTCAGTGGTAATGTCAGGGTTTGCCTGGACAATGCTTTTGCTGAGGAGACCCGGACGAGTGTGGCGTTTCATTCGCAGCGAGCGGGCGCTCGGACGTGGGCCAGTGGAAATCGCCCAGCGAATGGCTGCATACTATCATGTGTTGATGCATGCGCGCTCGGGATGGCTGCATTTTGGATTCACAGCCCTGGCTGTGGGTGCGGAATCGCTGGCATCGGCGATCGGTTCACGGATGGGCGTGAGTCTGCGCGGCTACGACATCGCAATGTATCCTCTGAAGCACCCCGGGAGCCTTGCGGATTTGTGGTCGAAAGTAGACAAAGTGCATACTATCTCTGATGACCTAACATTGACCGCAAGGCGGCACGGCATGCCGGCATCGATTCCAGTGGTGAAGATTACACCGGCTGTCGATCTTGAGTTTTTCCAACGAAGGACCCCACATGTCGCGAAGGAGGGAGCGCTGCGGATCGTGACCGTTTCCCGGCTGCACTGGAAGAAGGGAATCGAGTATGTGTTGATGGCGCTGAAGGAACTCAGCGTGGCGAAGCCGAACATTGCCTGGACTTATAAGATCGTCGGAGACGGGGCCGAGCTTGAACGGCTCGCATTTGCCGCTGCTGAGATGGGGCTGAGTGACCGTGTGTCGTTCAGCGGGAAGCAGAAGCAGGAAGCGGTGCGGGAACTTTACGAGCAAGCAGATTGTTGTGTGCAGTACAGTGTGCAGGAGGGATTCTGCAACGCCGTGCTTGAAGCGCAGGCCATGGAGTTGCCGTGCATCGTATCTGACGCAGAGGGGCTGCCAGAAAACGTTGGCGAAGATGGAGTCGTGGTGCCCCGCCGACAGCCTGAAATGTTGGCCAATGCTCTGGCTGCGGTAGCGGTTCTTCCGGTGGACGTGAGAAAAGAAAAAACGCTGGCCGCGCGGAAGCGACTGGAAGCGAAATTCAATGTGGAACGCCAGCGCGAGGCGTTCGCGGAGTTTTTCAAAATCAACCGAGGAGTGCGTTAGCGGTGTTTCGTTCATTGAGATTGATAAAGCCCGGCTGGTGGATGTTGCTTTCACCTGAGGGATTGCCGTCCGCATTCGTCGACATCGATCGTTTGTCCGCCGATGAGCGCGAATGTCTCGATGTGGATGCCGGGTATGACTCTCCGGTAGCGAGCAAGTGGGATGCGGGCTATGCGGGATTCTATCGTGGTCTTGTGGCGACCCGGGAGAATGCTTTGGACTGCGAGGGGAGTGTAACGGTTGCGGATGAGTATCGCTTTCTGCGAAAGTATTTCTCGCCGTGGTGGAGTGTTTTTTTTCTAGTGGCGCGGTGTGCCCAGCTGCGAAACCCGATAGAGGAAGTAAGCGGGTACCTTCAGTCCCGTGAAGTAGAGCGAGTGGATCTTTGGTCGAAGTCGTGTGCACCGAAGTGTTCGATCCCGCTTTCTGTGGCGACGGACGATTGCCCATCCGTGACCGTCGTCATCCCTACGCTCAACCGCTACCAGTACCTTGAAGATGCGCTGCGGGATTTGGAAAGGCAGACGTTTCGTGGCTTTGACGTCGTCGTCATCGATCAGTCTCAGCCGTTCCGTGAAGAGTTCTACGCCGCGTTCGATCTTAAATTAAAAGTGATCCGGCAGGAGCAGCCAGGGCTGTGGCGTGCGAGGAACGCAGCCGTGAGCGGCAGCCGGGCAGGTGCGATCCTGTTGTTCGACGATGACTCCAGGGTGGATCCTGACTGGATCGCGCTACACCTCGATTGCATCGAAAAGTATGGAGCGGATATCAGCTCTGGCGTATCACTATCCACAGTGGGCGACCGCGTGCCCGAGTCGTATCGGAACTACCGGCAGGCAGATCAGCTGGATACTGGAAACGCGCTGGTCAACCGCGCGGTTTTCGAGCGGATTGGATTGTTCGACGAGCAGTTTGAGGGACAGCGGATGGGTGATTCCGAATTTGGACTACGGGCTTTCCTTGCCGGATACCGGATCATTTCCAGCCCGGATGCGAAGCGGATTCATCTCAAGGTAGAGTCTGGCGGGCTGCGCCAGATGGGCAGTTGGGATGCTTTTCGGCCGAAGAGTCTTTTTGCGCCCAGGCCGGTGCCGAGCGTCCTTTACCTGTTGCGAAAGTATTTTGGAGACAGCGATGCGATCAAGGCCATCTGCGTGTCGGTGCCTCCGTCAGTGGTGCCCTATCATTTGAAGGCAAACCGTCTATTGCGTGGCGCGGCCTACCTTGGTGCGTTGGCGTTGGGGCCGCTCCTGCTGGTTCAGTCCGTGCGATCGTGGAAGGCAGCTTCCAAAAAACTGCGGGAAGGAGCGCGCATTCCTACTTTGTGAGGCCGATGAGGATCATGATCTTTGCGTCCGAGTTTCCTCCTCAGCCTGGAGGTATCGGCAGTCACGCATGGAGCCTGGGATGCGAGATGCATCGGAGGGGATTCCGCGTTCTCGTTATTACAGATGGGCGTGCTGAAGGTAAGCGGGAGGAGCAGGTGTTCGATGCGTCGGCACCGTTTGAGATCTTGAGGATTCCGTTTGGATTGGTTGGCCTCCGCCAGCTGCGGAGGATCACTCTCTATCTCCATCAACTCCGCCGGTGGAAGCCCGATTGTGTCATCGCCAGCGGGCGGTTTCCGCTGTTGCTGGTTGCCGGTGTCCCCACGGGTGTTTCAAAGGTTGCTATCCTGCATGGTACCGAAGCTGGAGCACCTGAATCGGTAATGAAAAAGGTAACTCTCAGAGCGGCTCAACGTTTTGCTGCACTGATTCCTGTATCGCGGTTCACCCGGGATCTTTTTGGACTCGATCCAGGCGACCCGCGAGTTGCCGTCATTCCGAACGGTGTCTCTGGCGATCGCTTTGTCGCTGCTACCGGCGAAGACGGATCCTACTCCGGCTCGCCATGTCTCACCACTGTCGGGAATGTGACCTATCGCAAAGGGCAGGATAATGTGATTCGAGCGCTGCCGACTTTGCTAAAGCGCTATCCTGATGCGGTGTATCACATCGCAGGGATTCCTACCGAAAAAGATGCCTTCCTGGAACTGGCACAGGCTCTCGGCGTGGAAAAACATATCGTCTTTCACGGTGCCGTTTCTAATGTTGCCCTCGCTGGTCTGCTGCGTGCGACAGATGTTTTCCTGATGCTGAGCAGCGTGACTGCGAGCGGCGATGTCGAAGGCTTCGGCATCGCAATTCTTGAGGCAAACCTTTTGGGAGTGCCAGCGATCGGTGCGCGAGGCTGTGGCATTGAGGATGCAATCGATCATGGAGTCTCCGGTATGCTGGTCGATGCAAAAAATCCTGACGCCGTTGCCGACGCCGTCGACACTGTGATGAAGGATCGCGCTTCCTATTCGCTGGGCGCTCTTGACTGGGTGGGGCGGCATTCGTGGACGGCGATCGGTGATCGCTATGAGGATGTTTTAGTGAGTTTAACCAAGCAAGGGGCATCGTGAGGCTGGGCATTCTTTCGCACACCGAACATTGTCTGATCGACGGAGTATGGAACGGGCTTTCTCCTACCGTGCGGGAGATCGACCATGTCAGCAGCTGTTTTGATGAGGTCGTTCACGCGGCGTGCGGATACCCGAAACTCGAGGGATATCAATTGCAGCCTTACAATGCTACCAATGTGCGCTTTGTTCCGTTGCGCCCTTCGGGAGGAGCCCGATTGCTTGATAAGCTGGGCATCGTTCTTTCTGCACCAGCAAATCTAGCTGCAATGTTGCGCGTGGCTCGCGAGTGTGACGTTGTCCAGGTCAGGCTCCCTACCGGAATGGGGATCTATTTGCTGCCTGCGCTTCGATTGGCGGGAATATCGAACGCCTGGGCAAAGTACGCCGGCAACTGGATTCAGGAGAGGCCGCCGTTAAGCTATGCGTTTCAACGCTGGTGGCTCGGCCGTCTGTTCAATGGGCCAGTAACGATCAACGGGAACTGGCCGGGCATGGAATCGCACTTCCTGGCCTTCGAGAATCCATGCCTGACTGAACACGAGGTCACCCTCGCCAGAACGCAGTGCAGGGCCCGTAAAGCAGAGTTGCCCGTGAGGTTCTGTTTTGTCGGTCGTCTTGAGCGGGCCAAGGGGATTGAGCGGATCGTGCAAGCTCTCGGCTTTGTGCCTGCAAAAGAGCGTATCGACGCTGTCCACTTTGTCGGCGATGGTGCCGAGCGCAGCCACTGGGAAAAAGTGGCACGGGACACTGGAGTTCGCTGTGTTTTTCACGGGGCGCTCGGGCGTGATGCATTGTCTCAAATTTACGCGGACTCCCATTATTTGCTGCTTCCCTCGGATTCAGAAGGCTTTCCCAAAGTGATTGCAGAAGCTGCCGCTTTCGGCGTTATTCCCGTCGTTTCGGCGGTTTCGGCGATCCCTCAGTATGTGAGTTCTGCCAACGGCTTCCTCTGGCAGCCCGATACATCGTTTTCTGACTGGTTTTCTTCACAAGATTTCTTCAATGTGCCAAAGATCGAAGCGATGTCCGTTGAGATCGCTAAGCTGGCAAACCTGTTTACCTACGAACGTTACTGTGCGCGACTACAAAGTGAAATCATCTCGCGTCTCGGTGCGGGTATTTGATTTGTAGGCGGGCGAAAGCAAGATTCAGATGAACGACAAAACCATAGGAACCGCATGTCTCGTTGCCCACATTGTGCTGGGCTTGGTGGGCTTTCGATTTCCAATCATCATCACCGCTTGGCTCGGGTGCGTTGTCGTTTTCGCAGTCCTCTATTCCGCTCGGGACAAGAACAAAGCGGGCCTGCTCCATGTTGCTGCTGCCTACTTGTGTTCTTACGAACTGCTCGCACGCTTTACGTATGCCCCCGGAGTGCCGTCCGAGGTTGGCAAGTATCTGGGTATTTTACTGTTGACCATGGGGATTGCATTTGGGCGAAAGTTTAAGGCACTGGTGCCGGGCCTGATTCTCATGGGGCTGCTGCTGCCGCCACTCATACTTACGGATTTCAGCAGGGACGTTCGCGATACACTAGTGGCCAACTGGCTGGGTGCCTTTGTTCTGGCACTCTCAGTCATGTATTTCCACCGCCGGGTCATCATGGAGAAGAATATGATCTGGATACTGCGGGCGCTGGCAGCTCCTGCGCTCACAGTAGCCATCTGCAGTACTATGAAATCTCAGGATATCAGCTCGATCAATTGGGGCCTTGAGGCAAATCGGGACGCTACTGGATTCGGGGCCAATCAGGTCGCGACGATCTACGGCTTGGGCATTGTTGCACTTTCTGTTGCCTTTTTTATGGGGCGGCCATTGTTCGGTTTTGCGACATGTGATTTTTGCGGGATGATATATTTGTTTTTCCGCGGGCTTATTTCGTTCTCCCGTGGAGGTCTCATTTCCGCAGTCATCGCCGCGGCAGGTGCTCTCGCAGTTATTCTCTGGGCGTATTCCCAGCACCAGAACATTGGCCAGACGACCCGGCTTCGAAGGCTGTTACTTGTTCCGATTATCGTTCCCGCACTGGGTGTTATATTCTTAGTTACGGATCAGCTCACCGGAGGCATGCTCTTGCAGCGCTACCGTGGCGAGACCATGGGAACTCTGCACGGAGACCGGGAGAAAACCATCGATGTCATTACAAGTGGCCGGTCAAATATCGTCATGAGTGATTTGCTGATGTGGAGAGACCACCTGTTCCTCGGAGTGGGGCCGGGGAATTCGAAGGAAATGCGCCCCCAGTATGGTTACCGAAGAGTGGCTCCTCACACTGAGTATTCGAGACTGGTTGCTGAGCAGGGCTTGTTCGGATTCTTCTTTTGCTGCGCCATTCTTATCATGCCGCTCATGATCGTGATGAATCCCGGCTATCCCGTCGTTGGTCGTGCTCTGCTCGCAGCCCTCGCGTTGTTTAGTCTTACGGTCATGGCGCACTCGGCTACTCGCCTGTTCTGCACAACCTTTGTCTACGGAATTGGTTGGGCAATCATTGTCCCCAAGGACGTGCTGCTCCGTCTCGCGGTAAACCATCCCGTGCTGCGGAAACGCCTTACCAAGGTGCTGGGACTGAGGCGTCCCGAACTTATTCTTCCCGCCCCGGCGGGCAATTAGCGTTTGTGCGGAAATCTCTCAAGATCGTCTACGTAGGCAACCGTCTCGAGCGCCATGGGTTTTCGCCCACAGGCATCGATAAATTGTCGGTGCTGCTCACCAATGAGTTTGAAGTGGTGACAGCGTCTCATGCAAGGAATCAGCTCCTTCGCCTGCTTGACATGATGTCTGTGGTGATGCGCAATCAAGACGCGTCATATGTCCTCATTGATACTTACAGCACAACAGCGTTTTTCTATGCCTGGGTTGTAGGCAGGTTGAGCAAGGCGCTGAAAATTCCCTACATACCGATTCTTCACGGAGGGAACTTGGCTTCCAGGCTTGAAGGAACACCTCGACTTTGCCGGCAATTGTTTGGTGGCTCATTTCGCAATGTGGCTCCGTCGCCATTTTTAAAAAAGGTCTTCTCGGATCGTGGGTTCAATGTGGATGTGATCAGGAATCCTCTGGAGGTCGAGAATTATGAGTTTAGCCGCAGGTATAAAGTGGAGCCGCGGTTGCTCTACGTGAGATCATTTGATCGCACTTACAATCCTGCTCTCGCCGTTCGAATTCTCGCTCTTCTGGCTCCTTCCTACAGTGGGGCAACACTGTGCATGGTAGGGCCAGATAAAGATGGCACCCGGGCCGAGGTGGAAGCGCTGGCCCATAAACTGGGTGTTCACGAGCGCATTCGTTTTACCGGTAAGCTGGCACCCGTGGTTTGGCGCGAGCTTTCCAAGGAATACGACATTTTTATCAATACTACGAATGTGGATAATACGCCGCTCAGTGTGGTGGAGGCGATGGCGCTGGGTATCCCTGTCGTATCCACGTCTGCGGGAGGGCTTCCCGATCTGGTGACGAATGGTGAAGATGGCTTCCTTGTGGATTGCGATGCTGCCGATCAGTTTGTCGAATGCATTGAGCGGCTCGTGAAGGAGCCTGACCTCGTGGCAGAAATGACCTGGAAAGGACGGAATACGGCTGAGCAGTTTTCATCTGGCAAAGTGGTGCAGGCGTGGCGGGATCTGCTGGAGGGCGGGCTTCGCACGGTTGACCGCTAGATATTGATCGATATGGCTGAGAATATTTCCGTCATCATTCCTGTCTACAACGAGGCGAACTACGTGGATACGTTGATTGCATCTCTCGGGCGGCAGGATTACCCAAAGTCCGCCGTTGAGTTACTGTTTGTCGATGGCGGATCTTCCGATGAAACTGTAGAGCGACTTAAGCAGTTGCGAGAGGTCTATGTTGACGAGCATAAGGCCGCATTTGATCCGTTCAGAATATTGACTAATCCTCATAAGATTGTGCCGCATGCGCTCAATATCGGAGTCGCGGCTGCAACTCATGATGTCATCGTTCGGCTGGACGCGCACACCGAGTATGCGGAGGATTACCTGACTCAAGTAATGAAGACGCTTGCCGAAACAGGTGCTGACATCGTGGGTGGTCCGACCAGGGTGGCTTCGCGGAGCTTGTTTCAAAAGGCGGTGGGGACAGCGATTTGTTCGCGATTTGCGATTGGTGGCAGCAGGGTTCATCAGGAAGACTACCGGGGAGAGACTGACAGTGTAACCTTTGGCGCGTGGCGCAGGAGGGTCTTTGAAAAGGCGGGTGGCTTCGATACCCGTCTTGTTCGCAACCAGGATGATGAGTTCCACTACCGAGCGAAGAGCCTGGGATTTAAGCTTTTTCAGGAACCCGCGATCCGCTTGTATTACTATCCCAGAGACAATCCGACGGGGCTTTTTCGCCAATACTATCAGTACGGGAAATACAAGCCGCTGGTGCTGGCCAAAGTGAAATCGGAAATTAAACTCCGACACCTGATTCCTTCGGGATTTGTTCTCTACCTGCTGTCGCTTCCAATGGTGCTCGTGATAGGTTGGTGGTGGCTCATTCCGTTGGCGATGTACGCCGTGGCGGATCTCCTCTTCTCAGCAAAGAATGGCGAAAGCATCGGCGAGAAAGGCTGTCTGCTTATAGTCTACCCGCTTATCCACATGGGCTACGGGGCAGGGTTTCTTCACGGAATTCCGCTGGCGCTCAGTGGACAACGGTGACTTGCTTTGCCACGATTTCAGCAACTTTCAAATTCGCCTCCGGGGTGTAGTGCACGCCGTCGATCGCATTTACAACGGCTGCCCGGTTCTCTTTGAAAACAGGATACAATGGAGCCGCTGCGTCAATCCAGGTGATGCCAGTGGCATCGAGTTTCGACTTGAGCAGGGCCCAGTTATCGTTGTCCCCCGTGCCTGCCTCGCTGAAGCTGTTGGCTTCTCCTAAAAGTACGACGGTCAGTTTCGCTCCCTGCTTCGATGTCAAACTTTTCAAGTGAGCAAGGATCTGAATGCAATAGTTCAGGCGCTCACCATCTTCCTGATAAATGGTTGGGCGGTTGCGATCCCTTTGCCAGATGGGAACGGATTTAAGCGTGCGCACGCAGTAGCTGTTATCGAGTATACTCCTGTGAACCAAGGCCGGATCCCATGTGAACTTCGCCCGCGGGAAAAAGCTGCTGTCCTCGCCGCTTTGATATTCCTGCAATAATTCGTCACCAAAAATCGCAGGACGGTTAAATATGGAAACTCTGCCCTCCGCAAATTCATAGATAGGCTTCGACTTAACATCGCCGTAAGTAAAATTGTAAATCAGATAGGTGGCTCGCTCAAGATCCCCTGAAATCAACCCCAGCAGCACGTGGTCGCAGCTGGGGTTTTTTATTTCGTATCGCATCACTGCCTGGTCGATGCCGTAGCCGCCGACACCCAGATTGGCGACGGAACTGCCGAGGATCTTTCCCAGTTGCGCCGGCCACGCTTCGTCCGCGAGCACGGCATCGCCATGGGTGAACGAATCGCCGATGCAGACGTAGTCATAGCGGTTGCCGTCGATCTCTGGAAGGGGTTTGCCTGACCAGTCGGACACGGCGCGCTCGTGAGTCTGCTTGTCGCAGCGGTAGCCGTACACATCGGAATAGTAGATCTCAGCATTTCCTTCGCGAATGTTGGGCTCGTCACCTCTGCCCAGCCTGCCGATCGACCAGCCTAAATCCGGATCGTAGCCGCGATAGCTGCCCGGTTCGAGTGTCACGGGCGGCATTTCGTCTGGTACTCCGACTGGGGCCAGGTAGTACCACCGCTTTCCTAAGAGAAATGTCGCATTGCCCCGCTGTTCGCTGGTCGCGCGCAGAATTACTTCCAGAATTGCAAAACCAATGAGCGCCATCAAGGCGAGGGCGATGAAAGTGAAAGCGAGTTTCCTGTTGCGGGTTGCCATCTGGGTGGTTTTCTGTGATTGACTTGTGGGCTCGGTTCGCTGAAGTAGCTGCGGTTCTTGGGTGATTGCAAGGGCCACTCACGAACGATGTATATCCTGGGAATATCAGCCTTTTACCATGATTCCGCCGCTGCCTTGCTGAAGGATGGCGAAATCATCGCGGCTGCTCAAGAAGAAAGATTTACGCGGAAGAAGCATGATCTTGCCTTCCCTGAGCAGGCAATTGAGTACTGCCTCAAGGAGGCTGGTATCAGCCTGGCGGACGTAAAGTTCGTGTCTTTCTACGAAAAGCCCCTGCAGAAATTCGATCGATTGATCGAGACCTACCTGGCCTTTGCCCCTGCTGGTTTCAAATCATTCAGCAAGGCGATCCCGCTCTGGGCCAAGGAGAAGCTGTTTCAGCGGCGCGAAATGCGGCGCAAACTGCCGGGCTACAAGGGCCCGTTTGTTTATCCTGAGCATCACGAATCTCATGCCGCCAGTGCTTTCTTCCCATCACCCTTCGATCGTGCTGCTGTCCTCACGATCGATGGCGTAGGCGAGTGGGCGAGCGCTAGCATCGGGCTCGGTGAGGGTAATAAGCTTCGCTTGGTGAAGGAAATGCACTTTCCGCATTCCGCCGGTCTTCTGTATTCTGCATTCACCTACTACACTGGATTTCGCGTGAACTCCGGCGAGTACAAATTGATGGGGCTGGCTCCTTACGGCGAGCCCAGGTTTGCCGATGTCATTCGGGAGAAGCTCGTGCGCGTCTATGATGATGGCTCCATCTGGCTGGACATGGACTACTTCAATTACTGTCAGGGGCTGACCATGACATCAGAGAAGTTTCACCAGCTTTTCGGTCGGCCGCCACGCACCGCCGAGACTGACCTCAGTCAACTCGACATGGACCTCGCCGCATCGATTCAGGTAGTCACCGAGGAAATCATGGTGAAGATGGCGCGCTATGCCCGCGAAATCACTGGGGCAAACCACCTGTGTCTCGCTGGTGGTGTCGCCCTCAACTGCGTGGGCAATGGCAAGATCCTGCGCGAGAAGATCTTCGACGAAATTTGGATTCAACCTGCCGCTGGTGATGCAGGTGGAGCGCTGGGTGCCGCGCAGTTTGTCTGGCATCATCTGCTGGAGCGCGAGCGCAAGCCTGACGGGCGGGATTCGCAGAAGGGCAGCTACCTTGGCAGCCAGCCGACACGGGAAGAGACAGAATCCTTCCTGAAGTCGGCAGGAGCAAAGTGGCACCACCACGACAACGAGAAGGCTTTACTCGACTCCGTTGCCGCTGCGATGGCCGATGGTAAAGTTGTGGGGTGGTCAAGTGGACGAATGGAATACGGCCCCCGTGCACTGGGCGCGCGAAGCATTATTGGAGATGCGCGCAGCGAAGGGATGCAGAGCGTCATGAACCGTAAGATAAAGTTCCGTGAATCCTTCCGACCGTTCGCTCCGTGTGTGCTCAAGGAGGATGTTGCAGACTATTTTGATCTTGAGGGTGAATCGCCCTACATGCTGCTGGTCGCTCCGGTGAAGGAGGCGATTCGCACTCCGCTGACCCCTGAAGAGGAGGCGGCGATGAAGGATCCGGATTTGAGAAAGCGGGTCAATGTGAAGCGCTCCGAGTTGCCTGCGATCACCCACGTCGACTATTCGGCTCGCATTCAGACCGTCGATGAAGAGCGCCACGGACGTTACTGCCGTTTGATGAAACGCTTTAAGGAGCTGACAGGCTGTGCCGTCATCATCAACACCAGCTTCAATATCCGCGGCGAGCCCATCGTGCGGACCCCCGAAGAGGCTTACAATTGTTTTATGAAGACGCACATGGATGTGCTCGTGATTGAGGACTGCGTTCTCTTCAAATCCGAGCAGGCCAACGTCGACGAAAAACTCATGGAAGATTACCGCGAATCCTTTCCCCTCGATTAATGGCTGCACCTTTAAGATACCTCTACAACAACTATTCGAAAGGTGCCTGGGTAAGGACGCTTCATCGGATCTATATGAACTCGCCGCTGACTGCGCGTTGGCACTTTGGCGTGGACTGTCCTCCGCTGGATGTGGCGGCACTTTACGATATCACAACGATTCTGCTCAAGTGGCACCTGAAGCCGATCCTGAAGGAGCACCGTGACTGGAAAGTTCTTGAGATCGGTGTGGGCCCATTCGCCATTCTCAGTGGATACCTTTCGCAATTCACCAATCAGCCGATCGATACCTTTGATATTCGCAAGGATCTTGTTGAGTCCGCGCTGAAGACGCAGAAGATGAACCGGCTCGACAATGTGAACATTTTCCAGTCCGACTTGTTTGCGAATGTCCCGGAAGGTTCCACATACGACCTCATGTTCTGGAATCTGCCGTACTATGCAGATCCAGAAAAGTACCTGGCTGGCCTGTTCGAGCAGGCACCGCCGTTCCTCGCTCCCGGAGGAACGATGGTGCTGGGCTACAATTCAAAACCTCTCCCAAGGGCCCGCGTTCTCGAAATCCTCGAGCGCTATCCCAAACTGCGTCTTGCCGACGTGCGCACCTACCCTTGGAACATGCACGAACTGGTAACTGTTGCTCTCGCTTATGGTTAATCCCTTCGCAGAAATCGACTGGAATCCCGATCGCCCTGCAGTCAAGGCGTTCGGGCGCATTGTTGTCATTGTCAGTGTGATCGTGGCACCCGTCGCGTTCGGGCTCTATCAGTGGCTCGACAAGCCGTTCTTCCTCTTTCTGGCGCGCATGTTCAGCGTGTTCCTCGGACTGGGAGCGATATCCTATCTCCTGCCCGCGATCGGGAAGTACATCTACAAAGTATGGTACTTCCTTTCCGCCTGCATCGGTCTGGTGGTGACCAATGTCTTGTTGATGCTCTTTTTTTACGGGTTCTTCACGCCCATCGCCCTGTTCATGCGCTACGTGATCCGGCGTGATCCGCTCACCCTGAAACAGCCATCCTCGACGACATGGAGCGATCACCTGATGCCTGCCAGCATCGCCCGCTACTACCGGCAATATTAGGCCAGCTCGAAGTCGAATGGGTCGTCGTTCTGAAAATCTGAGGGCAGGACGGATTCAGATCAAAGTAGTGAGGGACTTGGCACTTTTCATGCGTTCGCAACGGAATGTCGTTGTTGCTACAATGGAAAGAAACCGCCCCGGTCGCTCACGATCTGCTGGTGCTCAGCATCGTGATTCTGGGTGGCATTGGTATTGGAAATCTGCAGTTTTCTGGCATCAAGCTGGGTGTCGCAGGGGTGCTTTTCGCTGGACTGGCGGCCGCGCATTTTGGACTGCAACCCGATCTTGAGGTCGCGCATTTTCTCAAGGAGTTCGGCCTGGTGCTGTTCGTGTTCGCGCTTGGAATGCAGATGGGGCCCGGATTCTTCTCGGCATTGCGCCAGCAGGGCCGGTATCTGAACGGCTATGCCTTTGCTTTGGTGGTGGGTGGTGCAGTTGTCGCGGTGCTGGGCGGTTGGATGTTCGACATGCCGATGCCCGCAGTGGCCGGGTTGTTTTCGGGAGCCACCACGAACACTCCAGCGCTGGGTGCAGCGCAACAGGCTCTGGCAACAGCTGGGGCTGATTCGGATCTCGTTACCATGCCGACACTTTCGTATGCGGCTGCGTATCCGCTGGCCATTGTAGGCATCATTCTTTCCCTCATCATTCTCCGGGCATGGTTCAAGGTGGATGTCGCAGCAGAAGCCGCGCAGTTTCGCAGGGAGATGGGTGCTGGCATCGAGCCTCTTAATCGCATGAACCTGCGGGTGGAGAACCCGAATCTCAATGGTGTCGCCATTTCCGCAGTGCCCGGTGTCCGGGAGACGGGAGTGGTGGTCGCACCGTATCGCCCAGCCTCAGGTGGCGACGTGACTGTCGCCATGGCAGAGACGATTCTGCACACAGGCGACCTGATCATGGCTGTCGGGCGGGAGGCGGATCTGAAGAAATTCTGCATCGTCGTCGGCCAAGAGACGGAGGAAAACCTGATGGAAGCACCTGGAAGGATCACCTATCGCAGAGTGGTTCTGACCAATCGGCAGTTGCTGGGAAAAACGGTGCGCGAGCTTGGGCTGGAGCAATTGCATGACGTCGCCGTTACCCGTGTGAGTCGTGGTGATCTCATCTTCACCGCGCTGCCTGACCTCAAGCTGCAGTTCGGGGATATGCTGCAGCTGGTCGGTCCAGAAGAGTCTCTCGATGCCGTGGCTGCCAAGGTCGGCAACTCCGTAGAAATGCTGCAGCAGACGAAATTTGCGGCCATTTTCGCCGGGATCCTGTTAGGGGTATTGCTGGGACTGTATCCGTTCCGCATCGAAGGACTTTCCGCGCCTGTGCGGCTCGGGCTTGCCGGCGGGCCATTGATCGTTGCTATTTTGCTCAGCTACGTCGGGCGCATCGGACCGATGGTCATGCACATGCCGCTCAATGCAAACCGTGCCCTGCGCGATCTAGGTATCATTTTGTTCCTTGCGAATGTGGGCCTGCTCGCCGGGGAGAAATTCGTGGCCACTGTGTTCACCGCCCAGGGGCTACAGTGGGTGGTGAGCGGGGTCTTTGTCACCATGCTGCCGCTGCTGGCAGTCGGTTATGGGGCGAGGAAGTTTCACAAGGTGAACTTCATGACGTTGTCAGGGCTGCTGTCTGGCGGCATGACGGATCCGCCAGCGCTGGCCTTTGCCACCGCGATGGCGCGTTGCGATTCGCCAGCCGTGGCTTACGCCGCTGTATATCCTCTCACGATGCTGCTCAGAATCGTTGCGGCGCAGATTATTGCGTTGTTAGGGTGATGTGTTTTTAACAGAGGGCCGGATCCCTGCCGATCGTGCCGACCAGGCTTTCGCGGTACGAGGGCGTCTGAAAGTGCTCGAGCTGATTTCTGACTGCGTTCCGCTTGTCGTCGAGGTCGGAATAGTCTCCGGTGAAGGTATTGAGATAGCTGAGGATGCGACTTGCGCGGGTGGCATCAGACTGCGCCTGGCTGTCGAGCCGCTCGTGATACCAGTCGCTGGCCACCATGGTCTCGCGATGGAATAGCTTGCGGATCTCGGGATGCGAGAGCTCCATGCCCTGATAACTGCCGTCGCGCATGATGTGGAGCAGGGCCTTGAGTGGAGGGCACGCGGCATCCACGCCTCCATCGTTGAAGTAGTGCTGTGCAGCCCGCTTGTGGGTGGCGAGAATATTGTCCATGCTCTCGGCGTAGACGCTGAGATCCTGCTGTTCTGGCCGCAGCATGTCTGCTGGAAAAAGATCCACCGGGTTGCTGAATACACGGGCCATGAAGCGATTGACGAAATGCTTGGTAATGCGGTAGCCGAGGATGCTTCCGGGGAGCGTGCGTCCTTCGTATTCGATGTCTGGAACCGGTTCGAGCATGCCATTCTCGATCAGCCAGGCGGGTACGCGCTCACTCCGGTCCATTCGGCACCAGACTTCCGGAACCAGCAGGCTGATGTCGTGATCGACGCGATAGTTCGGGCCGACATAGCCAGCTGCGGTGACGAACGGATGGTAGCCGCTGATGATGTAGGACACGATCGCCGCATTGAGGTCGTGCACTGGCAGCAGGGCATTGAATGGTGCCTTTGTCAGGGCACCTTCACTGCCCGCCCCAGTAGTGGAGGGGCTTTTTCCGGTCATGCTGGAAATGAATTCCAAGAATGCCTCTGGAAGTGGCAGGTAATGAATCGGATTGAAGACACACAGCGGGCGCACTTCACCTTCCGGCGGATTGTTGCGGCGACCAGGGCATACGATGTCGACTGGTGTGTAAAGCGGATCGCCAGGGTTGAGGCGGCGGTAAAGCTGTAACCCGGTTTCGGCCACGTAGGTATCCACTGGGTTGACGAGATCCAGCCGTGTCTGTAGATAGCGCGGGTTTCGACTGGGTTTTCCATCCACCAGTCGCGGATTGGCGGAGCAGACGAAATATTCCGGGCCGTCTTCACCTGTCGCCACTTTCTTGATGAAGCGCTTCATGGGTTCCGTGAAAAGGTCGAAGCGTACCGCATCTTCGACCATCTCCCGGGCTTCTTCACGGCTGATGGGTTCGTAGTTCGAAAGGAAACTCGCAGGGGCGGCCATGTCCCGTTCTGTCTGGTGATCGTAGCCGCGGATGATGGCGTCGTCCGGTCGTTGAAAGAGGCGGTATTCACAGTTTCCCGTGAATTTGAGCGATGGATTTCCGCTGCCACCTGAATCTCCGGCGAGGGCGGTCTCGGGCACGACGACGGAAGCCGTGATGTCGTCCTCCAGCTGCACTTTCTGCGCGGGAGAAAAATCCGAGCGAAGTCCGAAGACGCGCCACGATCCGTCCTGATCGAAACCCATGCGCAGGTAGCTCTTGATGACCGGTCTCGTTTTGTAGCGAAGCTCGTGTCCGGGAAGACCATTGATGCGGTCGACGCTGAAACGCTCGCGCCAGTGCTCGCCCCAGTCCGGCTTATAGAACCGCTTCAGCAGCATCACCAGATCCTTGATTTCGGTAGGGATGGACTGGACGAAGGCGTTGTGCTCATCGGTATACTCGGCAGAGGGGGTGAGGAGCTTGATCACCGAGCCGAGCGATCGATTCGGGCTCAGGATTGGCCGACTGTTCTCCTGGTTCAGACTGGTATCCTTAAATCGTGGGCCGAAGTCGCGCCTCAGCAATTCCTCAACCTTGTCCAGATCCTGCTGCAGATTGCTGACATAGAAGGGCGCGTGGATGATCGCGTCGGTGATCATTTTCGAAATCTCCGATTTTCCGCCGCCGGACACAGTGGACGGCTTGTGGCACATGCAAGGCTGGGCTCTGGTGCCGATCAGTCGCCAGCGCCTGCCTTCTCCGGGTTTCATGAGGCGTACCTTGTAGCCACTGGGCAAGATGTAGACTTTGTCTGCCAGCAGCTTGATTCTCGACTCGCCACCGTCTTCCCGCTGCCATGTGATTCCGGGTTCGTTCATGGTGAAGAAGGCCGTTTCCGGGACATAGATGATGTCTGGATGAACGCGATCGATCGCGTAGCCCTCGGGCATGAGAGTGATGTCGTCCCCAAGGCGTGCGACGACTTCTGCGAAGGTGTGATCGGCTCCCGGTTGCTGGCGCGAGTTGAGGCGGAAATCTTCTCCGAGATCGTAGCTGCTGAAAGCAAGAGCGCCGCCCGCGTGTTCCTCCTCAGCCAGCCCCATCAGGTTTGCCGCGAACCCGATCTGGGTCTTCACCTCCTTCTTGCAGTAGCCGAAGTAGTTGTC
>JAGROY010000031.1 GCA_020439995.1 Verrucomicrobiia bacterium | reverse complement strand
GATCGCTACTTGCGTAAACCCTGTCGGGAACAGGCGGCCGCAAACTCCAGGCTTGTTTTCCCCCGGCAAGACCGTCTAATCTCTCGGAATGGGACTAGAGACGAACCCGAATCACCCGTCTTCTCAGCCGAACCAAAGGGCTTCTGGCGCGCGTGGTGGTGACTTGACGGGTGTGGGCTTGGAGCACTGGGGTGGGGATTTTCCCAGTACGCACTGGTCGATGGTATTCGACAACAATGAAAACAGTGAGAGTGGCAACGTGACGCAGCGGATGCTGGAACGCCTTTGTTCGCAGTACTGGTATCCTGTATATGCGTATCTTCGAAAAAAGGGCTATTCCTCTCATGATGCTCAGGATCTCATCCAGGGCTTTTTCTCAAAGATGCTCGAAGGAAACGGCTTGGCTCAAGCTTCACAAGAGCGCGGAAGGTTCCGATCCTACCTGATCGGAGCGGTAAATCATTATCTCTCCGATCAAAGGAAACGGGAGCGCGCCGAAAAACGAGGCGGCGGCAGAATCCCCATCTCAATCGACCAAGAACAAGCTGAAGATCGCTTCAAGAGCGAGCCCGTCGACCATTTGACCCCCGAACATGTTTTCGACCGGGAGTGGGCGCTCGCGTTGTTGCAGGAGGTGGTCGATCGCCTGGAAAAAGAATACGCCGCTCAAAAAAAGGAGCGCTTTTTTGACGTCCTCGGCGAGTTCCTCACGGCGAAACCTGAGAAGGGTACCTATCCCGTCCTGGCCAAAGAACTTGGAGTCAGCGAAGGGAATGTCCGTGTCATGGTCAATCGATTGCGCAAACGCTACCAGGAACTGCTTCGGGAAGTGATCGCGGAAACCGTCGGGACTTCGGGAGATGCCGAACAGGAATGGCAGCACCTTTTCCGGGTCTTTTCGGCCTGAGCCCTGCGCGACATCCTCTAACAGTTGTGCCGGCGGCTCCCAACGATGGGTGTTTGAATGCAAGATCCCCGACATTCGCCGAACGGGCACTGTCTCGTTGACATTGTCGTCCCCTCCAGCAGCGGCACCGTCTCCGTTGCTCTTTACCTTGGAGTGAGGTGCCTGGCATTTTTTTCCCGCCGGTCTGTAACAGTTGTGCGTGCAATGCCCATTCATGGGTATGGACACAAAAACAACCGACCAGAACAAATCCAAGAATCTCCTCACCGTGACCGCCGAGCTGATCGGCGTCATCTGCTTGTCACTTCTGTTTCTCTCCTTAGCCGCCATGGGCTTCGGGCTCTTCGCGATGCCCTTTGTCCTCATGACGGGCAATCCCGATATGGTCGATGCCTTCCAAGCCCACGCCCAGGGTTACTAGGCACCTTGCCGCTACGTTTGACCCTCAAATTTAAGCCTGAACTGCAAACCAACCAAGCCAAACCAAAAAACCATGAAATCGAAAATACTCATTCACACCGCTCTCACCGCCTGCGCGCTTACGTTCCTCACCGGAGTCTCCCAGGCCGATCACCACGAACCAGAGATGCTCAAGGGAAAGATTCAGCAATTTTACGCAAACATGGCACAAGGAGATTTCGATGCAGCTTTCGATTTTGTCAGCACCGGCACCAGCGGCTACCTTCCAAACGGCCTGCTCGTGTCGATTCCGAATGACGCCGTGAAAGCGATGGTGATCCAAGGCGCCAAGGCGGATCGTGCGGCTGGAGAAATCTCACAGCTCTACCCCAAGCATATCGACGTGAAAATGCTTGGAACCGATCACGCAGTCGCAACCTACTACGTTGAAGGAAAGGCTACTGAAGGCGACGAGACCAAACACGTGCTCAACCGCGCGTCTCTGGTAATCGGAAAAGACGGCGATGCCTGGAAGATCGTCCACTGGCATGTTTCCAAGCTGGAACGAGAGGACGACGGCGAGTAAATCGGCATTCCAAGCCACCCTTTGGAATGACGGCAGAGCACTCCCCCCGCGGGGTGCTCTGCCGCTTTGCGTCTGCCATCACCGCATCACCAGATGAAGACCCTGTCAGGCAATGTATCATGACAATCTCTTGTAACAGTTGAGTCCGGATTTCCCACCTTTGAGTATGGACACGAAAACATCCGAACGAATTGCACCAAAGAAGCCCGTTGCGGGCCCAAAGAATCGAACCGGCGCAGCCGCGCGCGCCTGCCTTTTTCTCGGGCTCACAGCCGCGGCAATCGGGCTCCATATCCTGTCGCTCATGATGTTGGCGAACCACTCGGCCGTGGTCACTACGCCCCGGGCAGCCGTGCGCGGATTTTAGCTGCCGCACGCCATTTCCTCTTAAGATTCGACAAGGTGCCGAAGAACCGGTTGAATGTTCAGACAGTATGCCCCGTTCCTGTCCACAGTGCAGCAGACCGATCCCGGAACACTCGCCTCACAGGCTCTGTCCGGCGTGTTTGCTGGCGGGTTCTCCGGACAGCGCTACCGCACCCGCAAGCGCTTCTGAAACCGAAGTGATCCCGCAGGCCATGCTGCACGGCCAATTCGAACCTGGAGCGATTCTGGCCGGCCGCTACCGGATTGTTTCCCTGTTGGGCAATGGTGGCATGGGTGAAGTCTATCGGGCGGACGATCTTATGCTGAAGGAACCGGTGGCTCTGAAGATTCTTCCCAAAGAACTGGGAAACCGCCGGAGTGTTCTCGAAGCACTGCGCAACGAGGTCAAACAGGCCCGGCAGGTTTCCCATCGACACGTCTGCCGAGTGCACGACATTGGCGAGATCGAGGGCCGGCCCCTTCTGTCGATGGAATTCATCGAAGGCGAGGACCTGGCATCGCTGTTGCGCCGCATCGGGCAATTGCCCGCCGCAAAGGGGCTGCAGTTGGCCAGGCAATTGGCGGCCGGATTGAACGCGGCCCACGAAGAAGGCGTCCTTCACCTGGATCTCAAGCCCGCCAACCTGATGATCGACCGCAAGGGTGACATCAAAATCTCGGATTTCGGCCTGGCGCGGCTCGCTTCCTCAGTTGAAGAGGAGCGGCGCATCGCCGGCACTCCAGCCTACATGGCGCCGGAACAGGCTCTGGGGGGCGACCTATCCCCACGGGTCGACATCTACGCGTTCGGCCTAATTCTGTACGAAATGTTCACCGGGAGACGTGCCTTTGAAGAGCGCCGGTTCGAGGAGATCCGGAGCTACCACACGAATCCGCGGCCAATTCCGCCGCCCTCGGCGCATGCCAAGGACATCGCGCCAGTGCTGGAACAGCTCATCTTGAGCTGCCTGGAACCTGATGCAGGAAGAAGGCCGGAGTCGTTTGAGGCGCTTTCGGAAGCGCTGGACAGCATCGGCGACGACGAGGATGGCGGCGCTCTGGTGGTGGACGCCGGTGAGAATCCGGAATCTTCGATTGAGGAGAGCGACGTCTACCTCAGTTTTGCCCCGGTCGATGACCAGCCGCTCTCGGCGGAGCGAAAGGGTTGGATCACGCAGTTTCACCGCAACCTTGAGATCCGGGTGGAGCAACTCACCGGGCGCCAGGTCCGGGTCTTCCGGCCTCCCCGGCAGTTGGCCAGCGATGAGCCGAATACGGAAATGCTGGCAGAACTTCCCGGGGTCAAGGCCATGGTTTCCGTTCTTTCTCCACCGTTTGTGCACTCCTCAGGATGCCTCAGGGAGGTGGAAGCCTTCTGGGAATCCAACGCCCGTGACGGCCGACTGTATGTCGACGGGCACACTCGCGTGCTCAAGGTGGTGAAAACACCCGTAGTGGAGGACGATCTCCCTCCTGCCCTGCGAGAAAAGATGCGGGAGCTGCTCGGTTTTGAGTTTTTTGAGTACGACGCGGAATCCGGCCGGCTCAGGGAATATGCGGAATGGTTCGGCGCGGAAGCGGAGCAGCGGTTTCACGAACGCGTTTACGATCTCGCCCAGGAGATCAACGAGCTTTTCAAGGCGATGGGAAAGCTGGCGACACTACGGGGCAGGGACGCACCGTGTATCTCGCGTCGACCACATCGGACATTGCGCCGCTTCGGGACCGCATCCGGCGCGAATTGATTGGCCGGGGACACCGCGTCGTCCCCGACCGGCCACTGCCGCTACTTGCCAACGAGGCCGAATCAGCGGTGCAGGCTTATCTGGCCGAGAGCGACCTTTCGATTCACGCCTTCGGCCGCCATTACGGGGTGATTCCGGAAGGTTCGGAGAAGTCCCTGGCGGCGCTTCAAAACGATTTGGCCTCCGAGCACTCAAAGCACACGGGCTTGCCGCGTGTCATCTGGATCCCCGACGACGTCACTCCGGAAGATGAGCGACAAGAGCATCTCCTCCACGAGCTCAAGACGGTGCCTGAGTGCCACCGCAACGCCGAGATCATCGTGAATACCTTTCAGGCTTTGAAGCCGATCCTCCTCGAGAAGCTTGCTCCCGTTGAACTCCCCGCCATCCCGGAATCCGAACGCGAACCGCAATCGCGTCCTCGGCGCATTTATCTCATTTGTGATCCCAAGGACGAGGAGGCGATCGAGCCGCTTGAGGATTACCTTTTTGAGCAGGGATTCGACCTCTGCCTTCCCGATTTCGAAGCGGACGAGGCCGAAGCCGCCCAGGCGCACCGGGATAACCTGCGGGACTGCGATGCCGTGATCATTTTCTACGGAGCCGCCCGCCACTCATGGGTCGACGTGAAGCTGCGCAATATCCTCAAAATGAGCGGCTATGGACGGGAGGATGAGCTTGCCTTCAACGCCATCTACATTGCGCCACCGTTTGATCGCCGCAAGGAACGCTACCGCACGCACAGTGCGGAAATCATCCGCCAGGAGGTGGAATTTGATCCCTCTCGGCTCCATTCCCTCATTAGCCGGCTCAAGAATCCCATCGCATGACTTTTCGAGAAAAACTTTCCCCCTACCCCGGTCTGCGTCCATTTCGTGAGGACGAAAACTTTCTCTTCTTTGGGCGCGAAGAACAGACGGCGGAACTCGTCAGGCTGCTGCGCGAGCATCGCTTTCTCGCCGTCGTAGGCCGGTCGGGGAGCGGCAAGTCTTCTCTGGTTCGTGCCGGGCTTCTTCCCGAGCTTCAGGGTGGAATGATGCAACACGCCGGTTCAGCCTGGGAGATCGCGGTGCTGCGTCCCGGAGGCCATCCCATTCGCAATCTCGCATCCAGTCTCATCGGCGCGGATCTCTATGATCAGGAGGACGGAGAGGCGCTGCCACGTCTGCTGGCAACGCTCAACCACAGCGCGCTCGGATTGGTGGAAGCCTTTCGCCAGGCGGGTCTTGAGGGCGGAGCCAATCTGTTGATCGTGGTCGATCAGTTCGAGGAACTATTCCGCTTCGAAAGGCACGATACGCAGGCTAGAGACGAGGCTCATGCTTTTGTTGAATTGCTCTTGGAAGCGAGCCGAACCTCGGAGGTGCCGATATACATCATCCTCACGATGCGCTCGGACTATCTGGGGGACTGCTCCCATGTTCCCGGTCTCGCCGAGGCGGTGAATCGGGGCGAGTATTTGATCCCGCGGTTGGGACGCAACCAGTTGCGTGCCGCAATGGAAGGTCCGGCGAAGGTCGGAGGGGGAGAAATTGCCTACCGCCTCGTGCAGCATCTGCTCAACGAGCTAGGTGATGAAGAGGATCAGTTGCCCGTCTTGCAGCACGCCTTGATGCGCACCTGGTCGTTCTGGCAAGGCGATTATACGGAAGGCGAAGCCGTGGACCTTCGCCATTATGAGGCCAGCGGTGGCATGGGGATGGCCATCTCGAATCATGCGGATGAAGTCTTTGATGGTCTTCCGGACAACCGGCACCGCGCCGTGGCGGAACGGTTGTTCCGCAGCCTCACGGTGAAGGGCGACGACAACCGCGGCGTCAGGCGGCCCACCCGGCTGAAAGTGTTGGGCGAGATCGCCGGTGAAGAAAACGCAATCGTGAAATCGGTCATCGATGCTTATCGGCAGCCTGGCGTCACCTTTCTCATGCCCGGCGAAGAGCTCGCCCTGGAGGACGATACGGTGATCGATCTATCCCATGAAAGCCTCATGCGGGTCTGGCAACGGCTGAGACGTTGGGTGGACGACGAGGCGCAATCCGCGCGGATCTATCGTCGTCTGGTCGACACCGCCCATTTGCGGGGCGAAGACAAAGCAGGACTCTATCACAATCCGGACCTGGAGATCGCACTCGCCTGGCGGGATGAAGAGGCGCCCAACCGGGCCTGGTCAGATCAATACGGTGGCGGCTTTGAAAGGGCCATGACTTTTCTGGACGAAAGCGAAGCGGAAGCGCATCGCATCCAGCGAGAAGCCGAAGAGGCGCGGCTGCGGGAACTGGATCAAGCGAAAGCGCTGGCGGAATCGCAGGCGCGTACTGCCACCCTGTTGAAACGGTTTGCCTCCGTGGTGGTGGCCGCCTTCGTAGTGGCCCTGGGCTTGGCCGTGTGGGCAACAAAGGAATCCCACAGAGCGAGCGAAGCGGAGGATGTGGCCAGGGCTGCGGCACGCGAAGCCGAGAACGCAGCTTCGGCCGCGGAGAACGCGCAGGGCCGCACCTGGCTGGCAAATGCCCGGCTCCTCAAGGATGGAAAAGACGATTTTAGTGCACGATTGAAAGCCGTTCGCGCGTTCGGCTTCGAGGGTTTCGGACGGGAGCATTTGACCGAGGCCCAGAAGAAGCAGTTTCCGGTGCTTCTCAAAGAGGGCCAACCTGGCTGGGACGGGGCGCGCGAGCTCAGCGTAGCGGACGGCAAAGCGACCTTGCTCTGGCAAAACGGCTCGCTCCCCCAGCATCCCAGTTCGATCAACAGCGCTGTCCTCAGTCCGGATGGCCGGCTTGCCGCCAGTACCTCTGAGGGTGAGCACCTGGTTCGGATCTGGGACGGAGTCAGCGGCGATGCGGTCACCACCTTGGACGCTTCGCTGGTTCAGAATCCCGAAGTGCTCGCCTTCAGTCCCGACGGTGGTTTCCTGACCCTGGCAGGGGACGCGGAACTCGCCTTCTGGCGGGTTGAGAACCAGCGTTTCACTCCAGTCCCGAACACGCCCTTTACCCTTAGTAGACAAGCTCAGGCCATCGGGGAAGGAGGTGATGGCGGTCAAACGAATGCGTCAGCTCCCGATATTCGCAGTCTTGCCTTCAGCCCGGACGGGGCCACGCTCGCCATGGGCGACGACAAGGGCAGGGTTTACGTTTGGAGAAACTGGCGATCCTTTGATAACATGCCGGTAGCGCCGGTTCAGGAACATTTGCACGACGGGCGGATCGAAGACCTGGAATTCCAGCCCGGAAGCGGCGGTTTGCTGGCATCGGTCGGAGGCAAGGACGCCACCATCCAGCTTCTCGATGGGAAATCCTTTGAACGAGTCGCGGAACTTCCCGCTGAAGAGACATTTGTTCGTGAGGAACAGGTGGCCAAGTTGTGGTCGTTGTCCTTCAATTCCGATGGACGCTTCCTCGTCGCCGGCGGCGATCACCTTCCTATCACGATCTGGAATGTCGCCAGCCGCGAGGTCGAAACCACGCTACTGCGTGACGAATGGGAGGCGGTGCAGGCCGACGTGATCAATGGAAGGGCACCCAATGCACTGGGATTCCAGTGCCGTGGTCTCGACTTTTCAGCCGATGGACGGCGGCTGGCAGTCCGCTGGGCACAATCCGGCGGCACTTGGGACCCGAGGTGGTATAAAAGCACCGTGTCCATTTTCGATTGCAGCAACGGCATGTCCGGCATGTCCCGGCTGCATGATATTCCCATGCCTGCGAATCCGCCGGAGAATTTGCAGGCGAATGTGACGAGTCGTACCACCTTGGCACCCCGCGGCGATCGTCTCTTGGCGACCGCTGGCGCCGCGGACCGGCTCCAGTTATGGGACCTCCAACGCAACAAACCGGTCGGCGGCGGCACCGGGGCCCATTCCGGCCGGATCCGGGTCATTCACTTCAGCCATGACGGAACCCGCTTTGCCTCCGGTGACGAATATGGGTTCATCCGGATCTGGGAGGCACACACGGGCAGGCTCAAGCATGTCATCGACGCGCATCTGAGTCGCATTACCCAATTGTGCTTCTCCCCAGACGGCCGAAAACTGTTCAGTGTCGCCAACAAGGACAAAGCGCTCGCTGTTTGGGACGTCGAGACGGGTGAGAACCTCCCTCCTATTCCCCAAGACTGGCCGACCATGGGATTGGTCCTGTCTCCTGATGAACAGTCGATCGCGGTGTCGGGATGGAACAATACGATCCGCTTCTATGACATCCGAACGCTGGAAGAGCGAAGCAACGTGAGGGTCGCTCATGGAAACCAATTGAAATTCAGTCCCGATGGCAAGCAGATGGTTGTCTTTCGGCATACTGGCAATCCCACAGATTCCCAGCTCGTCCTCTACGAAATCGACGAGAACCATTCCCCCGTTAGACCAGTCGCTAATCCCGAGTCTCTCCACAATACCCGAGTTGATGGCATTGAATACAGTCCCGATGGCCTCTCCATGGTGCTCGCCCACGACGACGGAGTTGTCCAGACGTGGAACAGACAGCCGGACGGCAGCTGGAGTGAGGCGCTCACACTGGAAATGCCCGGAGGCGCCACAAACGCGTCTGCCGTGTTCGGAAGTTCTGGAGAACTTCTTTTCACTGGAGACTCCAGTGGAACCCTTGCGATCTGGGACGCTGCCACCGGTTCGTTGCTCAACGCGTTCCCCGGACCTGAAGCGATCTCGACCATCGCCTTGAGCCCCGACGGGCGCCTGCTGATTACCGGATCGAGACACGGCATTCTTCAAATGTGGTCACTTTCCGACCTGCGCGAGTCTTTTTTTGAAATCCAGGGAATCGGCTCCCAGGAAGGGAAGTGGTTCCAGAACGGCTGTCGGAGCCTGGCCCTTGCCAGAAGTCGGCGGCTCCTATTCACGGCCGGCAAGGGCGCCGAATCCACTGCGGTGCAGGCCTGGAATCTCGAGGGCGGACAGCTCACTCCCGCGTTCGAGCTGAACGGTCATACCTTTCGGCCCGTAGTATTTGCGCTGAGTCAAGACGAGCGATTCCTGGCAAGTTCTTCCGGTGAGGAAAACGGCAACATCATTCTCTGGGACTTGGAGACAAGGGATTCCAAGATTCTCAGCTCGGGACTCGGGCCCTGCACGATGGCGTTCAGTCCCGATGGGAAGACCCTGGCCAGTCGCCCACGCATGCTGGGCGATGACGGTGATTTCCTGAATTTGAACACGGCTTGGCCCGTCGACTTTTGGGACACAGCGCTAGAAAACCAGAAAGAACCGGTGGCCCGGACGATACCTTTTATCGGCAATTCAGTAGGCATGAGTTTCACTCCCGATGGCAAGCGATTCATTGTCAACTCGATCGTGAGCGGAGGCCCCATTCACTTGTTGGAAATTGATCCGCTGACCCGAGAAACCAAGTTGATCTCCGAATTCGGCTCCCACAATGACAAGTTCACTGGCCTTGAGGTAAGCCGAGATGGCCGCTTTTTTAGCGTCTGTTCTGTCAACGGGAACGAAGCCAAGCTCTGGGACTTGACCACATTAAAACCTCTAGGACGAATTCCCGGCACCAGCCAATGGAACTATTGCACAGCGATCAGTCCTGATGGCAGCCTCGTCGCTTATGGAGGAGGAGGTAGCTTCAAGACGAAGGTCTACCGGACGAGTGCATCCGGCGGGCTTGTTTGGGAGTTTGCGGACGCTGGAAAGGGGCTCGCCGCCCATGTATCAGATCTCGAATTTGATGCGGATGGCCGCACTCTCATCATGGGCCTCAACAACGGGCGAGTCATTGTCTCGAAGTTGCCTATTGAGGAAACCATGGCTGAACCATGGAGATACCTTGAAGTGATCGACCTCAAAGATGCTGCCGGGGAATTGCAATGGCGTGTCCGCAATGAACGGCTCTTTCCGCCGGTGGCCTCACGCGAGTTCGCCCGCGTGGAAGATCGGTATCTCCCATTTCTCAAGAATGCATCTTCACCTCTGGAGCAAAAGAAGGCGCTCTTTTCATACTATCTGAAAGAGGGAAACTTCCCCGCGGCGCACGCGGTAGTGAGCGCTCTGGATTCAAGCGAATCTGAGCCTATGTGGGAAGCGCTCACATCTTCGGTGGCTCGCGTGCTCATCCGCAAACGAGCGCTTGGAGAAAGCCGCGGGACAACAGGAACGCTGCGCCACCTGGCCAAGCAGGTTTTCGAGCAGCATCCTCCCGAACTCGGTGTTCGACTCGGCCTCCTCATCGAAGATGCCGATTGGGAGCGCTTGATCTCTATTCTCAAGGAGGATTTCCCGTCGCTCCCGCTTGAAGAACGCGCCACTCATTGGGAGTTATTGCTTCAGAGTCTCGATGCGCATGTCGAAGCGCTTGCTCCACGTCTGGACTCCCTGGATGAGAAAGATTCTGCCATTCCTCCGAGAAGCCTCCTCATCGCCTCGGCGCTTTGCCGGGCGGAAAAGGCGTTCACCGCTGCTTGGGACACCAATTTGTGGGCTGCCGCCGCTATCTTCGAGGATCCCTCACCTGCTGCCGTCTTTCTCGACGAGTTCGAAAAGCAATCGCAGCAAACCGTGCTGCCAGACGGGGCAAATTGGGACTACTACACCAACCTCGGCGCTCCGGGTGACGGGTGGAATCAACTAGATTACATCGGCGATAGCCGCTGGAAAACGGGAGCCACACCCATGGGCTACGGTGGTCTCACCGCAGGAGGGATCACCTATGGCACGAGGTTTAATCAGCTCCGGTCAAGGGACACTGGACAGTTGGCTTTCTACTTTCGAAAGGAGTTCGAACTACCCGCCGATTGGACCGCCGAGTCATCGCTGCTCTCCGCCTCGGTCTTGCGGGACGACGGGATCGTTCTTTACCTGGATGGCCGGGAAGTGCTTCGGCTCAACATGCCGGAAGGAGAAGTCAGCGCCGAAACAAGGGCGATCAACGCGATCAGCGCAGCCGACAAGGAAACCTGGGTAGACGTCTCTCTCCCGGGAGTCACCCTGGAGCCGGGCCGCCACCTCCTGGCAGCCGAGATCCATCAAGCCGCTCCCACCAGCTCGGACATCCTCTTCGACCTTGCTCTCACATATCCTCCAACCGATGGGTGGAGATCCTCTGAAAGCCTGTCTGCTGGACTGACGCTTCTCACTAACATCGATCCCAACCAGGAGCTCTTCCCCTGGGCGTCCAACTTCAAGGAATGGAAATCCGAGGACATGCCTGATATAGCTGCCCATCGCGCACTCGCAATTCATGTCCTGGAACATATTCGAGAAACCGATACGGCAATGATGCTGGTGAATCGGCGTCTCTCCGATCTAAAGGGCAGCGAATCCCTCGACGAGGTGAGCGAACAGAAATACTGGCTGGCGTGGAAGATGGCCTTGCTGCGAACACTCGGGCGGCCCCAGGCAGAAATAGACGGCTTCTATCAAGAGATCGCCTCCACGCCTCCACGCCCACGTAGCTTGGATCCAAAACAGCTCGATCTCTCCAAATTCTACAATGCAAGTCTCTACGCTCACAGAGACAGCCCCCCGGCGATCGAGGGATTTGGTTTGCGGGAATTGCCTCTCAGTTTCAGGCCGCTGCACGGCGTCACCTTCGATTTGCGCGGCGTTGTCCAACTCAACAGTGGGGACATCCCTCCGCGATCCAATGTGCCCAACGAAACACCGAAGACCTTCAATGAAATTTCGAGGAGAAATTATCCCGATCAGGTTGAGGGTATCTCGGTACACCAGTCGACCGAGACCATCCACTTCTTGATGTCGTGTCAGTATGGAAGGGAAAGCGCAGGCGCTCAAGTCGCTCATTTTCTCAAGTCGCTCATTTTCTCATTCACTATGAAGACGGCAGTCAGGTGAAAGCCGCGATCTTCTACCCGAACGATATCGCTGACTGGTCCCAGGCTGGTAGCGACAAAGACCAACTGCCAGAGGAGAGAATTGGCTGGCGAGGAACGTGGGGCAACGGAACCGGCGAACGGGTACTCTCGGAGGTCATCTGGAGGAATCCTCATTCAGACAAAACCATTCGTAGCATTGATTTTGTATCGGAGCTGAAGGCCGCTGCACCATTTTTGGTTGGAATCACCCTCGAGTGAAAGGCCTGATTTGGATGAGGGGCATGGAATCCTATATGTATGTTTGGTAACACTCGGGCCGAGATACCTCATTCCCATCGATCGCATTGATCGTCAACTTAGGTGAAACTCGATGACTCAAACAGCACATTACCTGGAACGGTTCCATGCTCTCGATCCGAACTTCCTGCTGTTTGCCGCTTTCACAGCAGTCAAACGAGAAAGCGTCACGGAGTCATGACTGGCTTTGTACCCCAGCATGGCCGCCGCTTAGATCAAGGACTGGTCGATAGCTCTCGGAAGTCAGGAAATGATTGCGTTACGAAAGATCCCGGAGGCTTGTAATGCCGCCCATGGATACGCGGAGCTTTCTTGCACCGCATTCCCCCTTTGGGGCAGGAATCCGGTGCCGTGCCCAGGTGGCCTGCGCAAAACCCTTTTTCACAGATCGTGTAGTACGGCGCGCGCCGTTTGCGGAGTAATGGAAACGGCATGCACCCGGCCGAGATGAATTACCACGAACGAACTCATAAACCATCACAATTGACATGAAAACTAACCGCAGTAGCCTTGCAATTCTATCTCTAACCCTGACGCTCATCGCGAGTTCCATTGCAGGCCTGCACGCTCAGGAAGGCTGCCAGACCACCACTGCGGAATTCGGCCAGAGCAAGGCGAGGACGTCGACACGGAAAATGTCCCGAGAGGATGCGCTGGGCCCCATCTTTGACTCCTCCGAAGATGCCACCCAATATAGCATCGAAGCCAGTAATCAGACGACGCCCTGATGGAGGGTGCTTTTCAATGCTTGGGAGCGGAGGCTGAGAAGGCATGACCCGCGCCCTCATCGGTGAAGGCCATCGCAGACCCCAGCTCGTGAAAGAGCTGATTGGCGACGTGCTGAAGCCGCTGCATAAAGACATTTCCAGTTACCTCGACAAGATGAAAAAAGAAGGCCTGGTGCGCAATAAGATCAACACCCTCGCCTTCGCCGAACTCTTGACCGCCTCCCTCATGGGCGGACTCCTCCGCCGCAGCGACGGTCTGTCCGAACTCAGCAAGGAACAGTGGATCAGCGAAGCGGTCGAGGTGTTCGTCAGTGGCATTGAAACCGATCAGCCGGAGTGACGCGTCTGTTCAAAGCCCCTTCAGCCACTCGGTGATGTCCCGCACGTCCTGATCGGTGAGGCCCATTTCGGATGCGGGTGGCATCCAGGAGTGATTTTCGAGGCGGTCGACTTGTGCGCCGGACTGGCGGAAGAGGATTTTCCTGGTTTCGCCACCGAAGACTTTGATCTTCAGCGATCCTGCGTGCCAACTGAAATTTGAGAGGATCCCTTCGGCAATATTTTTGCCTGCAGTGACGCGCACCGGAGTATCGTAGCCGTGGGCGAGTTTGGCGGCAGGGTTGATGATTTCCTGGATGATCTCGGGGATGGTGCGGAGCTGGCCCCAGTTCGACAGATTCGGGCCGAAGGCGACGCCCTGGCCCTCGATCTTGTGGCACATCAGGCAGGTCTGGGCTTTGTTTTTTCCTGCGTCGGCGTGACCGTCGAGCGCGGCGATGGTTGCAACACTGGAGAGCGTAGTCTTGGTGCCAAAGGTTTTCGGCATGAGGTAGCTGGTGGTCAATAGTTCCCCTTTGAGATCGTTCAGATCTTTGGCCAGAATCTCGGCAACGGTGATCTGAAAGTCTTCGCCTGCGAATTGCGGAAGTTCTGCCAGCGCCTGCAGTTTGTCGGCCCGATCTGCGCGATCACGGTCGCTGCGGAAGCTGGCGTAGGCCATGGCGAGGTGGCGGAACTCCTCAAGCGTCAGCTGCTGACTGCGCATCACTTTGTCGAGATCTTCGATGGCCTCGGGCGTGAACAGCCGCCATGCGAGGTTCCTGGCAATGGCGTCCCATTGTGCAGGGGGTGTGTCCTGAAATCGCTCGCGCACGAGACCGAGGTAGACGTCCCGTTCCTTGCCGGTGGCTGCGGTTCCGAGTGCCTCCAGATACCAGCGGTTCGTGCCATCGTAGCGGGCGAACAATGTGGCCAGCACTGCGCCGCAGTCGGCAAGTGAATAGTCACGCATGGCGAGTGCGACCTCCCGCAGCACGGCAAGCGATGAATCGTCCACTAACGTTGCTGCACGCTTGAGAACGCCAGCCGGATCGGCAAAGCGCAGGGCGCGCCAGGCGACGATGCGCAGATTCTCGTCCTCATCACTGAGTAACTCATGAACCACTTCGCGCCCCTCTTCCCCGGCCTGTGCGAGAATCCATACGGCCCTTGTGCGAATGTAAGGATTGTTGGACTCATCGCGGAAGTAGGCTTCAAGATTCGGGACGATCGCCGGGCCTTTCGCAATCAATCGACGGACGGATTCCGCGCGCACATTGACTGCCGGATTCTTCAATGCCGCCAGTAATCCTGGCACTGATTCAAAATCGATCCTGGGCAGCGCGGCAGGAGCAGATTCCGACTTTCGCGAAATGCGATAGATGGTGCCAGACACCTGATTGGTGCGACGGCTGGTGTCATTGTAGAAGTCGCTCAGGTAGAGTGCCCCGTCGGTGCCGAGCACGACATCCGTGGGCAGGAAGTGCTCGCCCTTCGATCCTTCCTTCAATCGAACAAACGGGCGGTGCGGCCCCATTTCGATCTGGGAATCGGTGAGCTCCGGCGTGCAGGCCATGACTTCCTTTCGCACCATATCGCAGACGAGATAGGTGCCGCGAAACTGCTCGCCCAGTTCGTCACCTTCGATAAAAACATTGCCCGTGGGTGAGCCCGCGCCGTAGATCGTTCCTGGCGGTGTCGCTCCCGGATAGTTTTCCCGCCAGTGGGATTTTGAATAACGCAGATCCTGGTGCCAGCCCTGCGGTTCTTCCCAGGTTTTTGCCGCCTCTTCCCATGAGCGGCTGCCATCGCGCAGATCCGAGTAACCCATGTTGCCGAATTCCATCACCCAGGTCGAGCGGCAGTGTGCGGGGTCATCGTTGTCACTTTGAAAAACATCCCCTAACGATGTGACAAACATGTCGTGCGGGTTGCGCATGTTGTGACCGATGGGCGTGAGCCCGGTGCCATCAGGATTGATGCGCATGGCCACTCCGCCCACGTAGACATGGCCGTCGGAACTGGGCATCCCGATCGCCTCTGGATTGCCGTAGTAGCAGCCGGAGAGAAAGTGTCTGCCATCGACTGTCTTGATATCCGCCCCGCAGTTGCCATAGCTGAAGTACCAATGGCCACTGGGACCGCCGATCACTGCGTGCAGCGTGTGATCGTGCTGCTTGTTTTGTACGCCTGTCAGGAAAGTCTCCTTTTTATCAATCGCCGGATCGAACACCGTGTTGCGGTCGACATCGGTGTAGACCGTGATGGATGGCGTGGCCGAGAGCACGATTTTGTTGTCGAATACGGCGATGCCCAGTGGTGCTCTGCGCGCGTCTTTTTCTGACACAAACACGTGCGACTCGTCGGCCCGCCCGTCATTGTCTGTGTCCGTGAGCACCACAATCGACTGGCCGCTTTCGATCCGGCTGCCAACATTGTAGTCGATGCCTTCTGTCACCCAGATGCGCCCCTGCGGATCGATGTCCATGGCCACCGGCGAGAACACTTGTGGCGACTGCGCCCAGACCTCCATTTTCAACGAATCAGCAAAACCCTCACCAAGCTCGAACGCCGAAAGCGGAACTTGCTCCACTTCTCTTGGCTGAGCGGCAAAAGTCTCGCGGTCACGAAAGGGTGCCTGACCACGAGCAACGATCGCTGTGGCGGTGATGAGCAGAAAGAAAATGACAGGCGAGCGATTCATACGCGTAGCCAATCAGATTTCTTCAATTCCTCCCAACGAAAAAGCACGGATCGGCTGCAGTAGCTGATTTCCTGTCGTCTAATACTTCTGGCACCCGCCGCTCCGGCTCATTCAATGTGCCTGAGAAGAAGGGCGAGACGCTCACCATTCTTCAAGCCGTGTCCGGCAGCTAAAGCCTGCCCTTGGAAGCAGTCTTCGCTTGAGCTCAACCGGCTGCAAATCCGGCGCAATATGCCGCAACAGATCCTCCACATTTCACTTGTGTCCCGATCTCCCGCTCTTACCGTCGCATTCGAAAAACACCCCGCATGCCACAAGGAGATTTCTACGCCATTCTATCCGGCGTGTTCTGGTCAGTTTCGGTGATATTGATGCGGGTGTCCGGCCTGTCAATACCGCCGGTGCCCCTGACGTTTTTCAAAAGTGCGGTGGCTGTGAGCTGCTTTGTCGTAGCAGTGTTAGTCGTCGGCGATCCTGTCTTTGTCCGTCTGGAATCGGAAGCCTATGTGCGGCTGGTGATCAGCGCAGTACTCGGGATCTCGATTGCCGACACCATGTTCTCAGCTGCACTGAACCGGCTGGGAGCGAGCCTGCAGGCGCTTGCTGATTGCATCTACTCACCCGCGATCGCTGGAGTTGGTTTTCTCATGTTCGGTGAGCTGCTCGGGCCATGGGAGATGGCAGGTGGCGCGCTGGTAGTGGCAGGCGTCGCGATCGGAATGAGGATCACTGCGGATGTGAAAAGCTCACGCGACCTGTACGTGGGAATTGCACTGGCTGCGGGCGCTCACATTATCATGGCTGTAGGGATCCTGATGGTCAGAGATTTGATCCGTGAGCATTCCGTAATCTGGATCTCCGGAGTTCGGTTCATGATTGCCACTGTCGTGCTCGGGGTCGTGTCTGGATTTCGCATGCCGCTTAAGCAGCTGTTCCTTGGCTTCGCTCGCCGGGACACCTGGAAAATGACCATTCCCATGGCTGTGCTCGGCCCATTTGCCGCCACCCTGTTCTGGGTGGCCGGATTCAAATACCTGACGGCCGGACGCGCTGCAATTTACAACCAGCTCTCAACGGTTTTCATCATCCTGCTGTCATTTTTCTTTCTCCGCGAGAAGCTCACTCTCCGCAAATGCATTGGCCTCGCCCTCGCAGTCCTGGGGTCCGTTCTCGTGGCCACTCATTGAATAATCACGAACTGCCAGCCGATCACCCCGAAAGAGTCGAGATCTCGTTGCAATCGATTCTCATGCGGCAACAACCTGCTTCGCCCGAGCTTTCAAAAATGACTTCGCCACCATCGCGCCTAACAGAATGCCCAGAGTATCCGCAGCAAAGTCCGCCGCGTCACAGCTGCGGGTCGCGATGAATGCCTGCGATAATTCCTCTCCGCCGACGAGCACAAAAACGATCAGTGTTCCAAGCATCATCGACCGCCCTCGCCAGTGCACCAGCCGACCATTCAGGCTTACATTCGCCAGAAAGGAGAAAATCCCCATCAGAAGGAAATGCCCGATCTTGTCCCCGAAAGGAACCGCGTACACCGGCCCCCACAGCCAGGGCAGCGACCCAGTATCCGCAGTCGCAATAAGCCCGACAAGACCAATAAAAAACCCGACCAGCAATAATCGCACAAACATGAGCCTTCTGACAACGGTCACGGAAACTCGTTGAATCATGCGCCCTGAAACCTCATCTGGCATCTGGGCCGGACAGCGTTCACTGCGCAGACGGCGCCTTGTAACCGCGCTTTCTGGTGTGGGCGATGGCTTCGATCTCTCTGCCGGTGTCGCCCTGCGCTTTCATCCATCCGTCCAGCTCGCTGGATAACTCTGCCTTTAGCTGGGCCAACTCTGGATCCGCGATCAGGTTGTGGAGGCAATGGGGATCGCTGGCGACATCGTAGAGTTCCTCTGGTGGCCGCACGGTATACTTTTTCGTCATTGCGATGGCATGAGCGTCTCCCGTTTCTGCTTTCCCGATCCATGACATCCAGAACGGCGCCTTGTCGCCTTCCTTGCGGGTCACCACATTGCGGAACGGAACTTCGGGATGCAAATTGCGGATATAGCGATGCGTCTTCGTGCCGCACGAGCGAATGCCGAACGTTTCGGAACCATTGATGATGCCGCGTGTGGTGTGAATGCCAAAGGTGTAGCGCTTGTGCTCGATCGATTTCCCGAGCAGCACTGGCAGGAAAGACTTGCCGTCCAACTTCTCTACGTCGGGTGCCAGCTCGATTCCCGGAGCGGAGGAATGAACGATATCCACAAACGTGGGTGTGATATCGACATACTCAACCAACGCGTCTGACTTGGATGCCGGTGCGATCTTCCCCGGCCAACGAGCGATCATCCCTGAAGTCAATCCCAGCTCGAAGCATGTCCACTTTGCAAAAGGAAAACCGGAGCCTTGCTCGGAAGTGACGATCACCAGTGTGTTGTCCGTGATGCCATGAGCATCGAGCATGGTGAGGAGCGCGCCGCATTGCTGATCGTAGAAAGTGATCTCGGCCAGGTATTCTGAATACGCCTTGCGAGTTTCGGGTGTGTCGACCCAGGTGGGCGGAAGCTTCAGCGCCGCTGGCGGATATGCAGAAGGATCGCCTTTCGTGTAAGGCGTATGCGGCTCGTTCGAGCAGGCGAAGAGGCAGAAGGGATTGCCGTTTTCTTTGGATTCGCGAATGAGGGTATCGATCGCCGGATAAGGAGTGACATTGTCAGGGTCTGCCGTGCGGAAATCATCTGAGTATTCAAAGGGAAACGATTCAGCCGGAGCGATGTGCGTCTTTCCTGACAGTGCAACACGGTAGCCAGCATCCTTGAGGAAGTGAGCTATCGATCGAGTGCCTGGATAGACGCAGGTATGGTTTGGCCATGCACCGGACCGCACAGGATACAGGCCAGTGTAGATATTGTGCCGTGTAGGCGAACACATCGGTGCCGCCTGGAAACAACGGGAAAACGTCATGCCCTGGGTGGCCAACTTCTTGATATGCGGCGTCTTTGCCTGCCCCCCATAGACCTCCATGTCCAGATACGTGCAATCATCAGCGATGATGAAGACAAGATTCGGCAAGGGAGCGGGGGCCGCAAACGCGCCGCCCCCCACCGCTGCCAAGAGGCACCACAGTAGCGACTGAATGCAGGCAGGAAACATGAAAGGAAGTGAAGGGATCATTTAGATCGAAATTGCGGATGCTCATCCATTGCTACACCCAATGCCGCAACGGCGGCCAGCGATTTCGTTCCTCCTTGCGATATCTGAGCTTTGCAGAATCATATCCAACATGCATGCCATCATCCGTAGACTAACGACCACTTCTTTTTTGCTGCTTTTATTCGGCTGCTCAAAGAACCCTAATGAATCTCCCGGGGATTCCGTCAACTGGTTGGAAGGAAACTATGAACTCGATTCAAACCCAGAAGAGAAAGGCGAGATAAAGTCCACGATGGTTGATGACAAAGGCAAACAGGCCGCCGCAGCTCTGGGAGGAATCATTGGAGCCTTCGAGACAGTAGGGAGATACAACAATACGACGATTAGGATCACCCAAACCGATATTGCTACTTTTCGAGGCGGCGTGGAAATTGGCACTGTCATTGACTATGAGATTTACGACATCCTTTCGCCCAATCGAGTGCGCATCAAAACCTCCGAGGGTAAAATTGAAACTTGGGAAAAAACCGAAACCGGAGTGAAGGCGACCAAGGGAGTGGGAGACGGCGACCACATTACTTTTCCCGTTTACTTCAAACGAAAGGCCTAGCCCCCGATCGTTTGAGTGATGTCATTCCCGACCGGGGGCACGGGTGATTCGAAATAATGATGATCGAATTACCTTCGTGCGTCAACTCCACTGCGGGTTGGGGATTGATCATCCACGACCTTCTGCGTCGTCATTCACTGCAGATACCGTACCGGATCCAAGGTAGTCGAAAAAGAGATGGGCTCCGCAAGATGGGCAGACGAAATCTGCAGGCTTTCCCAAATCGACTGATAACGCTCCCTTTGTCTGCTGAATCAACTGAATGCAATTGCGCGAATAGTCTTCAAAAACCGCTGATGCCGTGTCGGCGTCGAAAGTGGCTTCACAATTCGGGCATGATTCGTCACTGAGCGAACGCAGTGCCATCTCTCGGATCAACCTGGACATGAACCAGAACCCGAATCCCAACAGACAGATTGACGACAGAACGTAAAGTGACATTGCGTGCCCAGCGAGGAATCCTCCAATCGCGAATACCACAACAGCGCTGAGCCAGACTGTCGGGGAATTCGAGAGTCGATCGCCCCGGTGAAGCAAAGGGAGTGTAGCTGAGCGGAGAATCTTCATAGTCAAAATCCGTTTACAGATCTGGGTAACTGCGAGTCCCCCAGTCCATGAACGCCAATGGAAATGCGGATCAGGTTGCGATCGACGCCGCAAAGTTCTGCCCAGGGGAGTTCGGTATAGTGGGCCAGCAGAGTGTAGGGGCAAGCGATGGAAAAGTTTGTTCCCAGGCTGGGGCCTTTGGTGACTTTCAGAGCATCGTAGAAGGCGGGGCACTGCGAGGCATCTTTCAAAATGAGCGACAACAGACCACCGTACCCAGCACCCGGGCGCATCGCTTGTTGATAGAGTTCCGGCGTCTGGGAAAGCGGGAAGTAAACCTTTGCGACTGCAGGGTGTGCCTTGAGCCGATGGTAGGCGTCGACTGCTTGCGCGTTGATCTTCGCCATCCGATCGGGGAAGTCGCGGGAGTTATGCTCAAGCACATCAGCATCGCCATGCCAGAGCGGTACGGAATCTGACTGTAGCGCGCGGCGGAAAGTATCGTGAAACGGCGATTTGCGATTCAAGATTACCGAGCCAGCCATGACGTTGCCAACACCAGAGAAGTACTTGGTCAGACTGGTCGTCACGGCATCGGCGAACGGATAGACGTCGACATTGACGACTGATGCAATCGTGTCGTCGACAATCAGCGGCACACCTGCGGCCCGTGCCGCTTTGGACACCCGCTCCAGATTGACGCTGCGCAATAGTGGATTGCTAGGGAACTCGCAATAGATGCCGGACACTTCATCGTTTCGCAGTAATGCTTCCAGCCATTCGAGATCTTCGACATTGCCCGTGCCAAGGAAAACGGCACCGGGCCCGATCTCCTGCTGCACTTTGAGAACGTCGACATACGGGAAATCGAGTTGCACACACCGACGTCCCGGACGCGCTGCGAGCAGGGCACGGTGCACACTTGAAACACCGCACATTCCAGATGGAAAAAGGAAGACGTCTTCGTCGCGATTGCCGCTCAGCCCGGCGAGGCGCTCACGCAAAATTCTATGCGCAGGACTTGCATTTTCGTCGGCGCGGCAATCGCTCAGCCCATTCGCGAGCGCTGCCTCCGCGAGTCGGCTGCTGACAATGTCCCCACTGATGCGCCAGTAAAACCGCGCCGTCTTCCGCGCTGCCTCAGGAAATCGCACGACGTGCAAACCGGTTTCCCCTAATGCTGCAAGCGACGCCTCAACCCCATCCTTTTGCTTCAGATAAACTCGACATCGATCTGCCGCCCCTTCTGTGGGGAACACTAGAACGTCATCCCCGGCCCTGGCGAACTGGTCGCGCGCCGCGGCAAACAATGCTTCCACCTTGGGATGACAAAAGAAGCGTGGATATCCAGCCTGAAAGGTCTCGATGACCGCAGGGTCTCCCTCCTCATAGCCGACAACGTGCTGCCAGAGCGGCAATGCTACAGAAACCGCGTGCGGATCATCCGGCACCGGTTTACCCAAATCTTCCGCTTGCCACAGCGGGTATGCATCAAGGTCACGCAACACAGGGTTCATAATTCCGTCGGCGCAGATGCCAAACACATTTTTTACGCCCGGAAGCGAAATGTTTGCGGTGAGACGCTAGTCGTCCTGTCCCGGCGTTAGGCGGCCTGGCAGGGAACAGACTGGCACCACTGGGTCAAGTCGAGCCTGTCCAGCCACTGGCCAAGCGCATTGAAAAACGCCTCGCAACCGATGTCATTGAATGGCTCGTGAAGCAGCCCCTCAAGGTGCGCGTAGTTCTTGTCCCTGTTCGGCATCTGATCGAAGAGCTCCCGCGAAAGGTGACTCGGACAAATTACATCGTTTGAGCCATGCGTGATTAAAAGGCGCAGATCCGGATGGATGCGATGAATCAGCCCGGGAATCTGAGCCGTAGCCATGAGCAGCAGCCGACCAAGCCCCACCGACAGCCTTCGGTGCACAAGCTTGTCCCGCTGCGTTTCCAGAATTCTCTGAGGATTGCGTTTGCAAGCGCCCGAAGTCACACGGCTGGAAATCGACAATCGGGGGATCGCCTTCCCCAGAACTCCCACCGCTACCTGCAACCACTTGCTTTGATTCCAGCGGGCATCAATTAGCGGTGAGCTCGTCCAGGCAAAAGCAAATTCATCAGGATAGCGGGCCAAATAGTCGAGCGACAGGAACCCACCCATCGAATGCCCTAACAATCCTCCCGGGCTTAAAGGATTTCCCACCTGGTCGCGAACCCACGCAAGGTTCTCACTTATGATCGAGTGCACAGCATCGAGAGAAGGAATGAAGCCGCGCTGCCCGTCGCTCAAACCGTGGCCTGGAAGATCCGGAGCCACACACACGATTCCCCTTTTGACGAACTGCTCAAGCACCGCAGCATGACGCCCGCCGTGGTCACCCAGTCCGTGCAGAAACACCGCGACAGCAACAATGGGAACCGTGGAACCCCGAGATGGAGAATAGACATGTCGGGATATCGACGCTCCCGCTTGGGAAAAGTATGAAGACTCGGTAATTTGCACAGGGAGAAAAGGTAACGGAATCGTCACGTTTCTCAAGCAAAATGCATAGGACGTTAACTTGTTCTCGTGCGCAAAGAAGCAATCACATGACACGATAGATCCACAGTTATCATGGTTACGATAATGGCACCATTGACATCTAGTGAAGTTCAACCCGCCGACTAGCTTCACGCCAAAGTTACTCGCAGGTTATTCACAAGAAGCCTAAGTTATAAGTCAGAAATGAAGATTTCGATCGTAACGGATACCTTTCCTCCAGAAATGAATGGGGTGGCCCGAACACTGGAGCGATTGGTGAGCGGCTTAGTGACACGACATCACACCGTAACAGTGGTTCACCCCGGGAAACAAAAACAGTCTCCCCCTGCTGACTGTGCGGCCGAAGAACAGTACGTCTGGGGACTGGCTGTGCCGATGTACAGTTGCCTGCGCATGGGTCTGCCGAGAAAGCACAGCTTCCTCCGGGAGTGGAATGAGGAAAGGCCCGATGTGGTTTACATCGCGACAGAAAGCCTGATGGGTTACTCAGCCCTTCGCGCAGCGGTACGTCTAAGTATTCCGGTTGTAACAGGATACCACACTCACTTTCCCAAGTATCTGCGCCACTATGCCCCGTCGCTGGAGAATATCGCCCACTCCTACCTGCGTCATCTGCACAACCAGTCCGAATGCACTGTCACGCCAAGCCGGGATGTGGCATTTGAGTTACATGGCTCGGGCTATCACAATGTGACAGTAATGGGCAGAGGAGTGGACACTGGTCTCTTTCATCCTGACAAGCGGGATGCCCTCCTGCGCCAAGAATGGAACGCGAGGGAAGGCACCATCGTCCTGTTGTGTGTAGGAAGAGTAGCAGTGGAGAAAAACCTGCCTGTCGCCTTTAGAGCCTATCAGCATTTGCAACGCAGGTATCCCGACATCCGGTGTGTCTGCGTAGGGGATGGCCCCGCCCGCGAAAGCCTGATGAAGTCCTATCCTGATGTCATTTGGCCCGGAGCAAAATACGGCGGGGAGCTGGCACGCTACTACGCTTCAGCAGATGTTTTTCTCTTTCCGAGCCTCACAGAAACGTACGGAAATGTTCTCCCGGAAGCAATGGCCAGCGGTCTGGTGCCCGTTGCCTATTGTTATGCGGCATGTGCGGAAATAGTGCGCAATGGCAGCAATGGATTCTGTGCAGATACCAACGGCGGCGATGCCGCATTCACCTCCACGGTCAATCAGGCTATTGCCAGACGGGATGACTGGAAAGTAATCCGCGCGACTGCAAAGGAAACCGCAAAGTCTCTGTCGTGGGACACTGTTATACGTCAATTCGAATTCATTCTGACCCAGGCGGCTCAGTGCCCGCCGCAATCGGCCCAATAACCCCATCCAACTATGAATATGAAGTCACCTCGGCTAAAGTATAAGACGATCTTTATTTCTGACGTTCACCTAGGATTAACGGACTGCAAGATAGACGAGGTATGCAACTTCCTGCAGCATACCGTGTGCGAAAAACTAGTACTGAACGGCGACATAATCGATGCGTGGCATTTGCGGCACTGGGGCAAGTGGCGAAAGGAACACACCCAGTTTTTCCGGCTCGTTCTGCAGAAGATGGAACAAGACAATACGGAAGTTGTGTATCTGCGCGGAAACCACGATGATTTCCTTTGGCGCGTGATGCCGCTGGACTTTGGGCGGCTGTCGATCTGCAACGAACACATCCACGAGACTCCCCATGGAAAATACATTTGTGTGCATGGAGATGGTTTTGATGCCGTCACTACCAATCACAAGTGGGTGGCAATGCTCGGTGGCATTGGCTATTCGCTCCTTCTGTGGGTGAACCGGATGTACAACTGGGCCCGCCAGTTGCAGGACAAGCCGCACTTTTCTCTCAGCAAGAAGATCAAGGCACGGGTGAAATCAGCAGTGAGCTTCGTCGGCAAATACGAGCAGCAGCTACAGGTCTTCGCGCTCCGCAAGCAGTACCAGGGCATCATCTGCGGCCACATCCATACACCAGCCGACAAAAGCATAGGAGAAGTGCACTATCTCAACTCGGGAGACTGGCTGGAGTCACTTACTGCCATTGTCGAGACCACTCAGCGTGAATTGAGGCTGATTGGCTACACTGAATTCATGATTGAACTTGCGGCCGCAGCAGAGAAAGGCGGCTCTGCGGATCACCTTGCGGGAACAGTGCTGAAGCCGGTGTCCTGATGGGCTCTTAGCTGAGACTGTTATCAAACTCCCACCTTTCAGCCATGTTTAAACCTGTCCCTAATCTCTGAGCCTCTGGCAGACTTGGTGTGCAGCCAGTCGGGCAGGAGCCACTGGCAGAATCTCTCCCAGTCGTCGTCGCCATCGAAGCGGATGGAAAGGGAATCCCCACTATGCTCAACCAATACCTCAAGCTCACGGACGCCTGCTTGGCTTCAATACCAGATAATTCATCACTACCACAGCTTCCCATCCTGGAGGCAGGCTGACTCGGTCACTTAACCAAAACGCTTGAGAATAGGTCACATTGCCCTATTGATCAGGCAGCAATGGACAAGCAGCAACCTGAAGACCAGACTCAACCGCCCGCCACCGACACCGCTGAACTCCTGCGGGTGCGGCGGGAGAAAATGAACCAGATGCGCGAGCGCGGCATTGAACCGTTCGGCGGAAAGTTCGATATCAGCCATGGACTGGCAGCGCTGCGTGCTGGTTATGCGGACGAGACAAAGGTGCGCGTCGCCGGTCGGGTGAGCGCCCGGCGCGACATGGGCAAGTCGATCTTTTTCGACATCTCAGACATCGAGGGCCGGTTTCAGTGTTTCCTGAACGCGCAAAATGCGGGCGACGAATCATTCGGCACCTTCAAAGAACTGGTCGATATCGGTGACTGGGTGGGCGTCGACGGTGAAACGTTCACGACCAAGGTGGGCGAGCCATCGATCAAAGTGACGGAACTGACGGTGCTGTCGAAATCCATGCGGCCGATGCCAGGCAAATGGCACGGCGTCGTCGATCCAGAGATCAAGTACCGCCAGCGTTACCTCGATCTGATTTCGAACGAACGCAGCCGCGAGATTTTTGTCATGCGCAGCAGGATGATCGCGGAAATGCGCCGCTACATGGCCGATCGCGGCTTCCTGGAGGTGGAGACGCCGATGATGCAAAGCGTCGCCGGTGGTGCCGCAGCGCGGCCGTTCGAGACCCATCACAACGCGCTGGACATGAAGCTGTATCTGCGCATCGCGCCGGAGCTTTATCTCAAGCGGTTGCTGGTCGGCGGGTTCACAAAGATCTTTGAGCTGAACCGGAACTTCCGCAACGAGGGCATCAGCCGCAGGCACAATCCCGAGTTCACGATGATGGAAGCCTACTGGGCGTTCGCGGATTTTGAACTGATGGCCGACATGGTGGAAGATATGGTGTGCATGTTAGCGGAGAAATTCTGCGGCGGCTTAAAGATCGAGCACAAGGATGCCGAGGGTAATGTGACGCGGACAATTAACTTAAGTCGGCCATGGGCACGTCGCCCTTACCGCGAGTTGATCGATGAAGTGGCACCGGGCTGGTTTGACCAGAGTGCCGAAGAACACCGTTCGCGCTGTCAGGAGCTGGGAGTCGAAATTTCCGCCGACATGGAAGACTACGAGGTGACGCAGCAGGTGTTCGAAAAACTGATCGAAGAGAAGACGTTTGATCCTCTCTACGTGACACATGTTCCCAAAGAACTGGTGCCACTGGCGCGCCAGAATCGCGGGGATGATTCCATCGTCGATGTCTATGAACTGGTGATCAACGGCCAGGAGATTTCTCCCGGCTATACCGAGCTGAATGATCCTGACGTCCAGCGCACCCGCTTGATGGAACAGGCTGGCGAGGAAATTCAAAACATCGATGAAGACTTCCTGCTGGCGCTGGAACACGGGATGCCGCCTGCCGGAGGAATTGGCATTGGCATCGATCGCCTGATCATGATGCTCACTGGTGCCGAATCCATCCGCGATGTCGTGCTTTTCCCGCAGCTGAAAGCGCGTTGATTCATCTGTCTACATGATCGCCCCGCGCACCGTCATGTCCCGCATTCCATTTCTGGCACGCTCCATAGCGGTACTGGTGCTGCTGGGCGGTGTTCCATTTCTAACAGGCTGCACCACGGTGAAGCGCAGCTTGAAAATGAAGAACGCATACAGTGTGCGATCGGAAGGAAGGCAGGAATTGGAGGCCCGCGTCCGGCTACATGTTGACGCATTTCTCGCAAGGCCAGAGATCAAGGCGAAGGGGCTGAAGTTCAATGGTGACATCGTGGTCCGCACCGTGGCCGTCGATAAGAAAGACCGGCTCGGCGTGCCTTATTGGACAGAAAAAACCAGCGGACGCGTGGGCGGCATCACCTTATTCACCGGCTCACACCTCCCGGTAGTCATCGCCGTGGCCACGATCAACGGCAGGTGGGACGAGCGCACACTGCGTCACGAGTGCGCACACGCTGTACTGCTCTGGAACGATATCAAAGGCCACCCCAGGGAGTATCGCAACTTCGTGCCGCTTTGGTATTAATGTCAAGTTACTCAAAACTGCGCACATGGCCTCGCTACTAATACCAAAGATGGAGCCGACCGTGGGAGAAGGCACACCGCTTGCGGACATTGGCAACGATGATGCCATCGCCAAGGTCGAAGAGAAAGCGGCTCTTCATTTATCGTCAGGCGGCCTCTTAACGAGCGTGGTTTTCGGTTTCGGGTAGACTGCTCGGTCCAGTATCAGCACCCAGTCGCCATCGCTCCTCTTCGGCTCGCCGGGTGGATCGAATCTGAGGTATGTCTTCGGACGCTGCCAGCGAGTGGCCTGTAATCGAACAAACGGCTGAGGTAGCTCATGATGCGCACTGGTTGCCTGACCATCGCCACAAATACCAACCAACGCATCATCACTCAAAGATCCTACCTGACCGCATCTTTATGTTCAAGACTACCGCTGCGCTTCATCCGGGATGGGATGTTGTGGTGAGACCAGAGCCGCTACAGTTTGGGCGCTTGTATTCTCGATGCTGTTCGTAGATACTCGCTTGCGATATGAGAACGCGGTATATCCATCTTTGTGTGCTGGTTCTGGCTGCAGGGCTGGGTACGGGTGCAAAGTGGACATCACTGCGCTGCACGGCGATTGAACACCCGGATGCTCATGAGGATTCACGCCTCTCCGGCCCACCGACGTTGATCGAGAGTCTGAAAACTTCTACTGCATCGCCATCGATCGAGTCGCTGGAGCTGCTGATCCGGGACAAATTTGAGCTGCGAGCTGAGCTGATTTTAACGGATACGCTCAAGTCATGCCCCATGTCACATTTGGAAAAGCTATGCCGCCAGTATGCGCAGCGGAAAGGGTACGCTGGGCATTCATCGCTGCTGTGGAGCTCGCTGGTTCAGAATCTTGCTTCCCGCTCCGTCGACAAGGCGGTGGCAATAGTGCTGGAGGATCCTGACACACCCATTCCCGAGGCTGCAGTTTTGGAACGTTTTCAGCAACTCGTGGCAAGCGATCCAGCCGCAGCTATAGCTCAGATGAGAACGCTCCGCCCAGGATATCTGCGGAAGCTTTTTGGCATTGCAATCATTGATCAACTGTATGAGGAATCACCAATCTCCGCGCTGGAGTTTGCAGCAGCAGAAGACATTGATCTCACAATTCAAAGACTGCTCAAAAAGTTTCCTGAATCGATTGACCAGCTTGCCTCCGCGATCCGGGGAAACAAACAACTTGCCTCCCTGAAACAGGACTTTGCCCTTGCGTGGGCCGAAATGGATGCGGAAGCGGCCCTCGATTGGGCGTTGACGCTCAAGGGAAGTGACCATCGCGAAATCGCAACCGATATTCTCAGCCGCATAGCCTACGAGGATCCGTTGACAGCGTTCGACCGCATGGCCGAAATGCCTCCAGCATTCCATCAATTGAACCTTCTCCAGGATGTCATTCCTCGGATGTTGAATACCAGTTTTGAAGCCACGCTTAGCCGGATCACGGCTCTGCACGGATCGAAAAGCCGGTGGTACGCGATCACCCGGCTAGCGGAGTTGCTGCGCGATGATCCTGGCAAAGCTGTGGCAGTAGCAGAGGCGCTGCAGGATGATGGCCCGCTGCTGCGGCATTTCGAGAAGGAGATCATGCCGCCGTTGGAAGTCACTTCAGAGTCATTGGCTGGGACGAGGCCTGGGGGCCCTGGAGACAATCTAATCCGGGAGCTGATCGACAACCTTGCTGAGAAAACGCGCTTCGATGAAGGTGTTGCCTTCATCGAATCTCTTCCTGGCGCGCCTGAAAACCTGTATGGAATCGAACAGTTCGCGAACCAATGGGCCCATTTAGATCCACAAAAAGCAGCCGACTGGGCATCCAAACTGGAAGTAGAAGGTTATCGAAAATCGGCGCTCACAGGATTGGTCGACACCTGGGGCGCAAGCGATCCAGCGAAGGCATCCATATTCATTGATGGTCTCGCTGACGATGCAATAGGGAGGCAGATGAAAGTACAGTTTGCCGGAGTTTGGGCGCAGAAGCAACCACTGGAAGCGCTACAGTGGGCCGCAGAACAGGACAACCGTACACTCGCGCGAGCGGCAACCACTGCGGCGGTAAAGACGCCGGTGGAAGTCGCAGGGCAATTCTCACAATTGTTCCCCGATGCGGCTAAACTGGCTTCTGACACAGCCGTTGCGGTCGCATCAGCAGTAGCCGAGAATTGGTCCCGCCTTGATCCTTCAGCGTCTCTAACATGGTCACAGGAACTTCCGGATGGACGTGTGCGCGATGAAGCCGAGTCGAATTCGATTCTAGGTTGGGCAAAATGGGACTCCCGCGCCGCGTCGGAAGCGGTTGCCCAGATTCCAGAAGATCGACGCGATCCCGCAGCCGCAGGACTGGCGCAGGGCATCGCTTCGACAGATCCAGACGCAGCATGGGCATGGAGTATGGCGATTCAGGATTCAGAGTGGAGAGATCGGGCCCTACAGAATCTCATGTGGAACTGGCGGAAGTCTGATCCAGATCGCGCGCGCGAGAGAATTGGTGAGTCAGCTCTGCCTGCTGAGATCAAGGAAAACCTCTACCAGAGACTCAAATGAGATCCACTGGACGCGCCTGGATAACAACCAGTGTAGTCGCACTGTTAGGCAGCGCAGCCGGATGGATTTGCTTCCCACGATCAACGCCCGAGCCGGGCAGCAGTGTCATTTATCCGACTGCCGTAGAGCTGCCTGATGAGCCCGAAGCTGAAGTGCCCTCGCCGCAAACGTTGGATCAGCTTTGGGATATGACCCGACAGATTGGCGAATCGGGTTCCCTTGCTCCCCTCTTGCGGGAAATCGACAAGATCGCGACAATCGACGGTGTCCAGGCAATGGTCGACGAAGGGTTGGCGCGCATGAAACGCTGGCAGACGGATCCTGATCAGCTGCCAGCAGAGGAAGATGGCGAGGCTCTGTATGTCGTGTGGAAAGTGCTCGTCGCGCGCTTTGCGGAAATGGACGCAAAGCGGGCGTTTGCACATGGAATGCAAATCGCAGGCGAAGATGGTGCCTTGCCGCAGGTCGTATTCTTTGAGCTGGTCAAGCAACATCCCGAGATGATCGAGGAGTTCGCCGCTGATCTTAAAGTGACAAACTTCCGCTCAAGCCTCAAATCTCTACTTTCCGTTGCCTACCTGCTTGCGGACAGCGATCCCAGTCTTGCTCTGAGGCTCTACGAACATCTTGAGCCTGGAAATGAGTATATGACTTACTCGTTCTTTGTTCGCTGGGCGCAGAGTGCGCCGGAGGAAGTGATACAACGCGCTGCCACCCTTACAAAACTGCAAAGAAGATACGCTTTGCAAGCCACCGCGCAAGTATGGGCTCAGGACGATACCAGGGCCGCGCTTAAGTGGGCCAAGGGTGAAGATCCAAAAAATGTCGACGGCATCCTGGGAAAGGTGATCGGAGTCATTTCCTTGCACGATCCCACCAAGGCAGCCGAGCTTGCACTTGAACTCGCTGCCGATGATCCTGCAGTGCTTTCTGAAGTCAGCCGCCAGTGGCTGAGCCGGGATCTCGACGGCGCGTTCGCCTGGATCCTGTCCCTGAATGATCCGGTTCTACAGCAGCATATGTTGGCGATCCGTGAGGGCATTTTCGAAAGAGATCCAGAGAAGCCGATTGCCTGGCTCAACCAGTTTCCGCTCAATCAGTCCCTGGCAGTTGCCTATGCCAACCTTATGGAACAGTTGGCGAAAACCAATCTAGATGTCGCAGTCGAGTGGCTGAAGACATCAGGCAATGTCGAAGCACTGGACATAGCACGCAGTAAAGTAGTCTACCGCTGGGCGGACAAAGACCCAGTGGCGGCAGCCGACTACGCTGCCGAGAATCCGCATTTGATTACTGATGATGCTCTTGAGTATCTCACCCGGCATCTCGCCCTTCAGGATCCTGCACGGGCGTTTGAGTGGGCAAGTCAATTGGCATCCGATGAAATCCGCCGCGATGCTACCCAAGTAGTGATGGGAGTGGCGACAGCTGGTGATCCTCAGGAAGCCCTGCCGCTGGCACTTGCACTGGAACCAGGAAAAACCCGATCAGTGACTTTGCAGAATCTGATCCACAACATGATACAAGCCAGCCGGCCGGGCGAAGCGGGCGAGTGGCTGCAATCATTGCCCGAGAAAGAACAACGGGAGCTCGCCCCGATGGTATTGGCGAGAATCGATCCGGCCGAGATCGGCAGCTTGTTACAGAACCAGGCGCTCTATGATGCCTCCGGCCGAGCGTTGACCGCTGAAGCTAAAAAATCTCTCACTGAAATGGCACAGATGCTCGTGCAATCCACCAACGCCGAAGCGGCTCTCGAGTGGGCCTCCACATTACCGGCTGCGGCCAGCCTGGCCTCAGCCACATCAATCATCAGGCAATGGAGCAACGAGGATGCTGCGGCGGCGGCTGAATTCGTCAGTGTCCTGCCCGTAGGTGAGCTGCAGCAGGCGGCAACCGCCGCGATGACTCCGACCATGGCACATGTTGACCCAGAAAGTGCTTGGCGATGGGCCCTCACCGTCGAAGACCCGGAAATCCGCTACAAGGTGGTGTCTGAAGTTGTCGAGACATGGAACGCAATCGACAGCGTAGCGGCACGGACAGCACTCGCGAAAGCACCTGTCAACAATGAACAACGTGAACGTATCGAGAACCGACTCCGTTCCGTCTGGGAGGAATGATCAGTGAGATCAGGGGTATTTGATTCGCTGCTGCTTTCTATGACGCTTTGGGAGATCGCCTGCACAGCATCTATGTTGCGGCCGCTCCCAAGCATGGCAAGGCGACGTTCATTATCGAAACAGCCAGAAGCCCTCTGATCACCGGAGCATTCCCGACTCGAACCGGCAGACTGATCGAATCCAAGCTGCCCGCCGAAGAAGCGGTCTTGGAGGCACTTGCGACATTCCTGGTAGCGAGTTCGGCGACTGACCAACCCCTCTTACAAAGCGCCGGGGCCGAAGTAGGCGAGCTCGCGCACGGCATGGGTGTTGGGCGCGGATTTGACGTTGCCTTGTTTCTCAAGGCCTACGAGTTGGGAGACGGTGACTAACGTGTAGCCTTTTTCGAGGATGCCGTCCACCGCAGCCGGAATCGCCTCGATCGTGGGTGGATGGATATCGTGGCAAAGCAGGATCGCTCCCGGGCTCGCACCGTTGATGAGGCGCTTGGTGACGACGCCCACTCCTGGTCTGCGCCAGTCGTTGGTGTCGACAGTCCAGAGGAATGTGGAATAACCCAGTTCGTCGTAGATGATCTTCATCAGACGGTCGTTGTAGCCGCCGCCTGGTGGGCGGAATGTAAGGGGGGTCTGTCCGGTGATGTCGATCAGCAACTGATGGCAATCGCGCAGCTCTTTCTTCATGCGGTCGACGCTAATGCGCCGGATGTCACGGTGCGTCATCGTGTGGTTGGCTATTTCGTGTCCCTCTGCGACCATCCGCTTCATGATCTCAGGATACCTGCGGGCGAGGGGGCCGATGACATAGAAGGTGCAGCGCACATTGCGCTCTGCCAGGATATCGAGCAATTTCGGCGTCAGCGTCGGATGTGGACCATCGTCAAAGGTGAGCGCGCAGTAGGGGCCAGTGACTTTCGCTTCGATGTATTCGAGCCGGTCGCGTGTGGCCTGGACGAATGGCAGATGATCGACGTCCGGGTTGTGCAGAGCGTTCAGCTTTTCCGGCTTTTTCTTCGGCGGTGCCTTCGCCCCGCTTTCTTCTGCTGCTGGTTTGATACCGAGCTGTGCAGCGTCTGGCAGCGCACAGCTGCAGAGCAGAACGACGGGCGATACGAGGAGGAGGAGGTGTTTTAAAAACCGCATAAGCGCCCTTCAGCTTCGCACTACTTTCTAGTTTCACAAGTCACAATGGAAATCATTGAATCTTGATGTTTTACTATTGAAATATCAACTTGGACTCAGGCCTCCGGTTCATCGAGTCCAAGGGAGAGTTCCATCTGATCAATACCGTGGAGGCTCCAGGCATTGAATCCACGCCGCCGAAGGTCTGCCGCGAATGGTGCCGCGTAACCATGAGTCGTAAGAATGCGGGACGGCTGCACTTCTTGCGCGCAGCGCAGCAGATCCGGCCAGTCGGCGTGGTCCGACAATGGAAATGCAGCGTCTGCCCGGTAGCGGTATCTGGCTCTGGGATCGATCGCCCAGCCAGTCGCCACAGCAGTGCGGCAGGGGCGTTTGATTTCAGCAAGGGCAGCTTTGCGCTCAGCCGTAGGTGGGAACACTAACACTTTTCCATCTATGCCGCCTGGATCGAACACTTGCCAGGGCGGAAAGGCAAAGCCGTGGGATTCAAATGTCGGCAGCAGCTTGCGAATGGAATCGTGCACCATCGCCTCCAGGCCCGAGCCAGTAAGAATCGCGAGAAGTTCCTGCGCTTTGCCGAACGAGTAGCCGAGCAGCATCGGCACTTCACCGGCATCCAGCGTTTCGCGGCAGAATCGGAGAACGTCGGCACGCACGTCTTCGATGGCTGGAAAGCGAAACTTTGGCAACCCGAAGGTGGTTTCCATGATCAAGGTGTCCGCAGTGCGAGCTTCGTAGGGTTCGCAGGTGAGGCTGGGGCGTCGCTTGAAGTCGCCAGTATAGAGCAACGATGCACCATCGCTGAGCCGCTCGATTCTGATCTGCGCGGAACCCAGAGCGTGACCGGCGGGAAACAGCTCGATGCTGTGGCCGTTGTGCTCGATCGACTGGCCGAAGGCGACTGGATCACACGCGGTTTTTTGTCCGTAACGCGCCTTCAGCACATCCCCTGTGGCCGGGGAACAAAGGATACGGTGATGGCGGGCAAAGTGGTCGGAATGAGCGTGCGAGACGAATGCCACTGGCTTCACGCGCGATGGATCGAGCCAGAGTTCCGCCTCAGGCAGGTAAATCCCCCGATCCCTTGCCTCCACCGGGATCTCCGGTCGGGACTGATCAGTGGTGGACGATTGTGGGCGGGCAGAGGCCAATGGTTGAGAGTATATCCGGTGTCGGGGACATTGCCACGCCGTTTTCGAGGTTGGGAATGGAGTCCGCTTGCGCTATGGTGGCCCGATGAAATCCTCGCAACGCAGTCGCCCTTTGCTCGCCCGTCTCTTTGCAGCGATCCGCTACCCACTCATGGTGTCCGGCGTGGTGGCCACAGCATTTTTCACCGGCTGCCGTGACGAGGAGGACGCCACCGCGGGCAACGGGCAACCGCAGCCTGCTGCCGAAGCGCCAGCCGGCATGAAGTGGATCCCGGGAGGCAAATTTACGATGGGCAGCTCCTCGTCATTTGCAAAGCCGGACGAACGGCCCGAACACGTGGTCGAGGTGAAGGGATTCTGGATGGATGAGACGGAGGTAACGAATGCCCAGTTCCGCGCATTTGTCGATGCCACTGGCTACGTTACCCGCGCTGAAAAAACTCCAACCCTGGACGAGTTCCCGGAAGATCTGCGGCAGTACATCGATCCGGCAGATCTGAAAGCCGGTGCCAACCATTTCAAACCGTGCGACACCGTAGACCTGCAACAACACCTGCAGTGGTGGGAATACAAGCACGGTGCCAGCTGGAAAACTCCTGACGGCCCGGGCAGCAGCATCGAAGGAAAAGACGACTATCCGGTGGTTTGCATCACCTGGGATGATGCGGTCGCTTACACCAAGTGGGCAGGAAAGCGCCTGCCAACGGAGGCCGAATGGGAATTCGCGGCACGCGGCGGAATGAACGGGCAAATCTTCGTCTGGGGCAACGAGATGCATCCCGAGGGCAAGTGGATGTCGAATATTTACCAGGGCGATTTCCCCAAGAACGACACTGGAGAAGATGGTTACATCGGTGCGTCACCGGTAAAGGCATTTCCAGCGAACGGTTTCGGGCTCTATGATATGTCTGGCAATGTGTGGGAGTTCGTCAATGATTGGTACAAGGCCGACTACTACCAGTGGAGCCCGGCAAAAGATCCGCAGGGCCCGCGCAGCAGCGACGACCGCCAAGGCGGCAGTGAACCTAACAAAGTCATCAGAGGCGGCTCCTTCCTGTGCAACGACTGCTACTGTTCCGGTTACCGGCCCAGTGCGCGGCAGACGACAACGCTGGACAGCTCAAGCAATCACACTGGCTTCCGCTGCGTGAAAGACGCGGAGTAGAAGAGGAGCCGAACAACGGTTGTAATGAATCTCCGAAGCTCTACTCTACATGTAGCTACCGAGTAAAATCCTGAAGTAGAGCCTTCTTCGCCCCGGCTGCGCCTGGTATTAGCGGGAAGATCAACCCTCAGGAGAACTTCTTGATCACAACGCTCGCATTGTGGCCGCCGAAGCCGAAGGAATTGCTCACGGCTGAGGTAATGGCCACTTCTCTGGCAGTGTTAGGGACGTAGTCGAGATCACAGGCCGGATCCTGGTCTTCCAGATTGATGGTGGGTGGAATGATGCCTTCCTGCATCGCCATGATACAGGCAGCGAGTTCGACGCCGCCGGCGGCACCCAGCAGGTGACCGGTCATCGATTTGGTGGAGCTTACGATCAGCCCGTCCTTTGCGTAGCTGCCGAACGTGCGCTTAATCGCGAGGGTTTCACAGATATCGCCCTGTCCGGTGGACGTGCCGTGGGCATTGACGTAGCCGATCTGCTCAGGATTGAGCTTCGCGTGGCGCAGTGCCATGTCCATACACTTGCTTGCGCCCGTGCCTTCCGGGTGCGGTGCGGTTAAGTGGTGAGCATCGGCTGAAACACCGTAGCCGACGAGTTCGCACAGGATGTTAGCACCACGCTTCTTCGCGTGCTCAAGTTCCTCGATCACGACGACGCCCGCTCCCTCACCCATGACGAAGCCATCGCGTCCGATGTCGAATGGACGCGATGCGCGCTCAGGTTCGTCGTTGCGAGTGCTGAGCGCTTTCATGTTGCCGAATCCGGCGAGGCCCATCGGCAGGATCGAGGCCTCAGCTCCACCGGCGACAAAGGCGTCGGCATCGCCGAACTTAATGATGCGCCAAGCTTCGCCGATGTTGTTGTTCGCCGTGGCGCAGGCGGTGACGATGCTCATGTTAGGGCCGCAAAGCCCTAGCTCCATAGACACGATGCCCGTACCGATGTTGCTGATCATCATTGGAATGGTGAACGGCGACACGCGCTTGGGGCTCTTGGTGATGAGATTGGTGTGGTTAGCTTCCAGGTAGGCCAGACCACCGATGCCGCTGCCGACCATCGCTCCCACGCGATCGGGATCAAAGCCGCTTTCACCCAGTCCAGACTGCTCCCACGCCATCTTGGAGGCACCCATCGCCAGCAAAACGTAGCGATCAGTGCGGCGCGCGTCTTTTGGCACCTTGAAATATTTCTCAGCATCGTAGTCAACGACTTCGCCACCGATCTTGCAGTCGTACTCGGTGGTGTCGAATGCCTCGATGCGGCGGATTCCGCTCTTCCCGGCGATGAGATTTGCCCAGAACGTCGGCAAGTCATTCCCCAGTGGAGAGACGACTCCGATTCCCGTGATAACGACTCTGCGATCGGTCATAATAGTAGCAGTTTCAGCTGGATGGATGGGGTTCCCGTCCATCGGGAATCCAGTGCGGTTCAATAGCCGATTCCCAATAGAGTGTCAAATTTCGCGGCAATCGCTGCGTTCGTTGAGGCTGTCGCAGGCCGGACATTTCACCAATGATTGTTTATCCCTGCAAACGAATGAAACTCCACAAATGCGGCAGACGAAGTGATTGCGGCTGTTGCGCTTCTCACGGAGCCGCCGCAGCGTATCGCGTAACAGCCACACACCGAACGTGCCCACCAGAAGCATGAGCAGGTAAATCACGATGAGTTGCGACAGGCTGGTCTGAATCATACGAAGACGAAGGCTCTACCATTCCACCGTGACGCCCCCCCACGTCAGGCCGGGGCCGGTATCTTCCGGTTTGAAGCGAAGTCGTAAAAGGCTGTCGCCGAGGGCCTTGAGATTTGCCTGCAAAGCGGCGCGCCGCAGTGCTTCCGACTGGTCAGCCTGGAAATCTTCGTCGGGCAGGCAGGAGTGAACGCATCCTGCGGAATCGACCGCCAGAGTAAACGTGGCCACCACATCGCTACTGTCGGCAAAGATCCCTGCCAGATCCGGGCTGCTCACCAGCTCGCGCTTCGCCACATCACCGCTGAAGGCGAGCACGGGTTTCGTTGGTCCAGGAGGGAGTAATTGCCGCCGCGGCAGCTCAAGCAACGGTGCCTTTTTCAGCGCGGGCAGCAGCGGCGGGTCGGCAAAGACATTGGGCAAAGGTAACCGATCGGTGACATTGGCCGGGGGATCTTTCAACTCCAGCTCATGCCCGGCGAAGGACGGCTGATAAGTGGTGTAGTCACTCAGCTGTGCCGAGCCGACTGATGACTCCAGAGACGGATCGTAGGCAGCGGTGCGATCCTCCACTTCCGCCAGCACGGCGCGCATCGCCGGATCATTCTCGCTGAGCAGCAACACCCGCGAGGGAATAGGCAGACTCTGTGTGTTGGTCGGGTAGACGACGCGGAACAGGTAAAAGAACCCGGCGTGGAGTACGATGGCGATGATCAAAAAGAAGACGATACGCAGGCGCTGCTGATTGCGGCCGTCACTCCACTCAAAAGTCAGGCCTTTGCCAGGATCGGTCTGGCTGCCGCCAGATTCTGTCAAACGGGCGGCCACGGGTTAAAGCGAATCGGGGCTCCCGGTCGAAATCGCCACCTCATAACCGTAGTCTTTGGCCATCGCAGCGATTCTGATTCCCATTCCCCAAGGTGCCAGGTTGTCCCCGCGCAAAATCACCTGCCGCGTGCTTGACCGGCCTTCAGCCAGCCGCATTTCCAGCTCCGGCATGGTTACCAGATCCCCGTTGAGCATCACCTGCGCCCCGCCACCCATGTCTGGTGCCAGGGTTACGATGTGCGCCCCCGGCTGGATCGGCAAAACGGAACTCGAAACAGGCACATCTACTTCGATCCCCGAATGCAGCACATAACTGCCTCCGATCAAAACGAAGATCAGCAGTAGCATCACCGTGTCCAGCATCGGGGTGAGATGCAAGAGCCCGACCCGATTCTGAAGTGTGCTTTCGAGCTTCATCGATGTTCTTTAAAGCATAGAGCCCACCGGGAACTCTTGTAACTGCTAAAATGCCAATGGCTCACGAAAGTGATTCGCGCGAAGACTTCTTCGCAGGCTTGCCTTCGCTCGCCTCAGCAATGGAAATGATATCGCGGTCGTCACGGCTGTCCACCAGTAGATTCACCACTTCGATTCCTGCACGTTCCATGTCGTGCATGAGCGTCTTCGCATGGGCAGCGAGGTAGGAGTAAAGGATGTAGGTCGGCACTGCCACCGCAAGTCCCACTGCAGAAGTGATCAAGGCCTCGTAAATCCCCTTCGACAGCAGAGCAGGCGATGCAAATCCATTGCCGCCAGTGACGTGAACAAAAGTCTGAATCAGCCCAATCACGGTGCCTAGAAGGCCGATCAGCGGTGCAACGTAAGCGATTGTCAGCAGCACCGACAGATAGCGCTCTAACTTTGGAACTTCCAGCTGCCCAGCCTCTTGCACGATGTCCTTGAGTTCAGAACGCGACGCATAGTGACGGCGGAGAGCGGCATGGATTACCCTGGCGACCGGCCCGGGAGTTCCCGCCGCCTCATGCAGGGCCTCGCCAAATTTCTTCTTCTGCACCAGATTTGATAATCCTTGCAGGAATTCGCCCACATGGATCGAACAACGGTGAAAGTGCAGGAATCGCTCAGTAAAAATTGCCATTGAAAGGAGGCTACAGCCTAGCAGCAGGTAAATGAGGGAGCCTCCTTTCGTTATCAGATCATACATACGTGCGAATCTTAAATTATATTAAATTACCATAATCACAAGTGTTTCCGGTTCTCAGAATGGCCCGGAAAAGGCCGATAATCAACGCAAATCGGTGTAATTCCCCCGCAACTTTTGATCTTCAACGCCCACGCCGAACTTGCCATCGGCTGGATAAGGCGTGACAAAGGCTCCCCAATTCGATGCCCCACAAATTCAGCAGATTTGAAACCGTACTTCGCCTCCAGAGATTTCGATTCCAGGAGGCGGAGGCAGAGTTGCGCACGATTCAGGCGCGGCAGGGAGATGAATTCGTCGACTGGCAAAACCAGCAGCGGCTGGCCATCGTGGGGCACCACCAGAAGCATAATCCGTTCTATAAGGAACTAGCTGGTGACACGCCCGTCTCTCTGGATCGCTGGGATTCGCTGCCCATCATGGAAAAGGCGCACTATCAGCGCGATTTGCCCGAAGTGCTGGCGCAGCCCTTTTCGCCCGACGATGTCTACACGGCGAATACCTCCGGCTCGTCCGGTCATCCGTTCACCTACGCAAAAGACCGCCCTTGCCACGCGCTCGCCTGGGCACTGATCAAGCACCGCTACGCTCTGCACGGGCTGACGCTCGACTCCAAGCAGGCTCGATTTTACGGGATCCCGCTCGATCGCATCGGCTACGCAAAGGAGAAACTGAAGGACCGGCTGATGAATCGCGTGCGATTCCCCGTTTTTGACTTGTCTGATGCCGCCATGGCCGACTTTGTGAAAACGTTCGCCCGCACCCGCTTCGAGTACATCTACGGCTACACGTTGTCCGTGGTTCTGTTCGCCCGCTACTGCCTGCGGGAAAAGGTGAACGTGCGCGGCCTTTGCCCCTCATTGAAATTGTGCATGGTCACCTCCGAAGTCTGCACTCCAGAAGACCGCGCACTGATGGAGGAAGCCTTTGGAATTCCAGTGGTCAATGAATACGGTGCATCCGAAATGAGCATCATGGCCTTCGAAGACGCAGCGGGTCACTGGATCCTGTCCGAGGAAATCGCCTACCTCGAAACGACCGAAACTGGAGACCTCCTGGCCACGTCCCTGCACAACTACGCGTTCCCCATCATTCGCTACCGCATCGGAGATGTCGCACAGCTTACCAGTGATCGCATCGATGGAAAATACCGCTGTCTCGTCCGGCTTGATGGCAGAGTGAACGACACCATTGTCCTGCCCAGTGGCAGGCGTGCCGCTGGTCTAACATTTTACTATATTTCCCGCAGCATCCTCGAACGCAGCGGTGCCCTGCGCGAATTCATCATTCGCCAGACGGCCCTCGACACCTTCGTCCTCGACGTCGTCGCAGATCGCGATCTCACTGCCGAAGAACTGGCCACTATCCAGGCCGAAACCACCCGTTACCTCGAGCCCGGTCTCACCGTAACCGTCCAACGCGTCCCCCACCTCAACCGCCCCGCATCCGGCAAGATTAAGCACTTCTACTCGGAACTGGGATAGGCCTGGAATGTTTGCTGAAACATTGGCCCTCTACTGTTGTCGCTGCTGTAACAGAACATCGAACGATGGAGCAACTCGCCCGTCTTCGAAGCGCACACCTTCGGGAGCAAAGGAGATGCCGCTGGTGTGGCGCTGTGGTTTTGCAGACAGGCTCATGATGCCGTGCTCCGTGAGCGACTTCACTTCACCGGCGTCGCTCACTCCATTGCTGTTCTGATCCTGCCAGAGGGCGAGCCCCTGAAGCTCCGTGCCGCTGAGTTGCCCGTCAGCATCCGCATCGAGAACGCGCATGGCTGCGTAGCCGTCTTCGAAAAAGAGCATGAATGTGCGGTTGCCAAAGAACTGAATGGCGGAGTCGATCTGCCCTGTTCCGTTATTATCGTAAACCAACCATGCGGCATCTGGTGAAATCCAGCTCCATGGGATGCGTCGTCCACTTCCATCTGCATCGAAGTCTACCGTGAGATCTGGTGCCTCGACATCCGCAAGAGTTGCACCTGGCGACAATCCGATGGCGATCGGCGTAATAGCGCGGGGAAGTCCTTCGATCCTGGCTTTCTTCTGATTCAAATCAGCGATCTCGGCTGCGTCCTTTTTCGCGTCGAGCAGCGGAAGCAGATAACCCGCTGCTTCCACTGTGCCGACAGGGCCGAAGGTGCCATCCATATCTTTGTCCTTCTTCCAGAAACCTGCAACGGCACCGCGGTAAGCCTTGATAGCCTCAACCTTTTTCCCAGACTGCTCCAAGCACCAGCCATAGCCCAGAAGGAGCGTGGCATCGTCTTTCTTAATCTTCAGCGCTTTCTCATAAGCCGCAATCGCGCTGGCGAGATGCGCCCTGGCTACCTCGGCGACGGCTTCGCCCTCTTTCGTCGCCTTGGCATAAGGCACAAAATCCGGCTCGTAGCCGAACCACAGTTTCTTGTCTGCCTTCGCCTGCTCCACTTTGTCGTCGTCAGCGAGGTTCTTCGCGAAAGCCATGCCATGGGCACGCGCCAAATGTTGCAACAGTTCCGCATCGTCCGGCTTGGCTTTCACCTGCTTCTCAAGATTCGCAATCAGCTTGCCGATCGGAACCTTGGCGAGATCCGCTTGTAGAAACTGGGCGGCAGCAATAGAAATGAGCGATGCCGTGAGAATTGAGATGAGGAACGCTTTCATTCGTTCATTCTCTAACGGCTGTATCCCATTTTCAACAGCAAGTTGTCGCTAGGCTTAGTAGCGCTGCCAAGGCGCAAAAGAAAAGGCATTACCTAGTCGGGAAGAAGAGGCATCGAACCATGATTTCGGATCTCGCCGCATCAGCTCTAGCCACGTTGCTCCGACAGATCGACCCGAATCAGCTCTTTGTCGTTGCGCACAAAGATGGACTTGCTGGCAAATGCCGGATGAGTCCACACCACTTCGCGGCCCCAGGCGCCGTTGGTGGGTTCGAGGATGTGTTGGCGGCCCAGCTCTTTGTATCCTTCCGCAGAAAGTTCAGCGAGGATGAGGTCGCCCATTTCACCGAAGATCCAGAACTGCCTGTTAGTCTCATGGTAGACGAGGAAGGCGGTGCCGTGGCGTGACTTCTTCGAGGCATCTGGCGCGAGGCTTGGCGCGGTCGTTTCCCAGAGGCGTTCGCCGTTTTCCATGGAAACTGCAATCAAGACACTGGTTTCGCTGTCGACGCCATAGATGACCCCGTCTCTCATGTGCGGGGGCGCGTTGAGCGGGTAGACAGCTTTGTCGATGCCACCTCGCCAAAGTTCCGTTGCGCCGGGCTTTTGATCGTCAAGTTCCAGCATGACAGCTACATTCTTGCCCGGCCCTGAGGTGAAAAGTTTGTTTCCCAGCAGCTGCGGTGCCATGCGGGAAATACTGTAGACTGGCTTGAGCTCCACAGACCAGTACGTGCTCCCACTGTTCGGGTTTAAGGAGACGACTGCTTCGGGATACCAGAACATCAATTGTTCCACTCCACCGTGTTTGACGATCCGAGGCGGGCAGTAGCCGGCCTCCTCCGAACTAAGCGCCTTCCATTTCTCCTTGCCGGTCATTTTATCTAAGGCCAGCAAGACCTGATCGTCCCCTCCCGCCACTGTGTAGACCAGACCGCCGTGCACCAGGGGATGGGACGCGTAGCCCCAGCGCGGCGGCTGGCATTCGTATTCCCTGCAGATGTCGCGCTGCCACACCACGTCCCCGGTCATGGCATCAAGGCAGAAGAAATGTCCCATCGTGCCCTGATAGTAGAGGCGACCCTCTGCAACCGTAGGTGTCACACGTGGTCCTCCCGGATAGGACACCGTATAAGTGACTTCATACTCGTGCTTCCAGACGAGCTTCCCGGTCTCGGCATCGAGGCAGAGAATGCGTTCGATACCCTGGCGGGGCGGGCCTCCCTGCGATGTTCCGTCGAACGCACCCTCGGCCATCACGAAATCTGGAACGTAGGCTTTCCCATTCGCAACCGCCGGCCCGGCGTAGCCCCAACTCACCGGTGCCCGCCAGAGAACTTTGGCCG
>JAGROY010000260.1:22205-39759 GCA_020439995.1 Verrucomicrobiia bacterium | reverse complement strand
GATATGATATGTGGTCCAATGATATCCGCCGCGAGGCCATGCAACTTGCAATGGATACAGGTGAAGCTGCGTGCTCGGGGAAGATAACGCTGGTGCAGGAAACCGACGAGAACGTCCAGAGCGGCTTCCTGACATATCTTCCCGTTTATCGCACCGGTGAGGCGATCGACACTGTGGAGGAAAGGAGGCATGCCTGCTACGGCTGGGTCTACAGCCCATTCCGCGCAGGAGATCTATTGAGTGGAATACTTGGAAGCAATGACCCGCACTATCGGCTGCGAATTTATGACGGAGAGGCCGTGAATCCATCCGCACTACTGTACGACTCGGCCGGAACCGTTGAGCTGGAGCGCAGATGGGACGACGAGAAGGATCGACACAAAGGAACGACTCAACTTTCGATTCAGGGAAGGTCTTGGCTTCTGCAGGTCGATTCTACGGCGTTTCAGGGCAGCGGTCAGTCTTCGTTGCCAAGAATGGTAGCGGGAGGTGGTCTGATCATTGATGTCCTTCTCTTCTATGTGATCTGGTCGATCCAAAGGCTACAAAGTAGAGCCCAGTCGCTGGCGACCGAGATGACAAAGGAGCTTGAAGAGTCCACCCGTGAATTGCGACAGTTCGCCTATGCCGCCACCCACGACGTCAAGGCTCCCTTAAACAACATCGGTAACGCCCTTATCTTGCTTCGCGAAGAGCCGTTGATATTGAGTGAGCAATCGCAGCAAGCAATGTCCTGGATAGAACTGGCACAGGCCCGGGCAGTCGAGATCCTCGACCAGCTGATGGAAGTGGTCCACCTCAAAGAGAAAGGCAGGCAGCCAGCCGAAACCTTTGATGTAGCTGCGGAGGTTCGTCGAGCGGCTGCCTCCTTTGAAGAAGAACTTAGCACTCACCGGGTGCAGATCGACATCTCTCGCTGCGTGGGAGTCCTGTCCTTTCCAAAATCCGTGTTTGCCCGGCTGACCCATAATCTCATCTCTAACGCGATTAAATACCGTATGCTCGAACGTCCTCTCGTCATTGAAATCGAGTTTGAGCGTGGGCGGCAGCAATCTGTGCTCCGCGTGCGTGATAATGGACTGGGATTTGATTCCGCCAAAGATGGTGACAAGATTTTTGGATTGTTTCGCAGAGCCCATAGCCACGTGGCAGGATCAGGATTCGGCCTTTATATCACGAAACAATCACTTGAATTGCATGGAGCGAGTATCGAATGCTCTGCTTCGCCTGGAGACGGATGCGAATTTATGGTTACTTTTCCTTGCGAGCACGCGTAGTGTATCTCCATGTTTACTTCTGTCGACTCAGTCCCTGCTCTCAAGAGTGTCCTCCTGGTAGATGACAATGAAATGGACAACAAGTTTCACTCCATCATCATCAGGAGAACTGGCCTAGCCGATTGTATCCAGGTCGCACTGCATGGGAGAGAGGCTATTGAATTGCTCCGAGAATCGGCAGGTACCGACCGGGCACCCGAGCTTATTCTACTCGATATCAATATGCCGGTGATGAACGGATTTGAGTTCCTCGCGGCATTCCAAGAATTGAAAGAGGAACTAGGACTTCAGTCGGTCGTTATCGTGATGTTGACGACTTCCATTTTCGATGACGATCGAGAGAAGGCCGATAAGTTTCCTCACCTGAAGGGATACCTGACAAAACCGCTCACGGCGGATTCGTTCAAAATGATCGTCAACAAGCATTTACGAAAGTAGTTCACCGCAGATGGGGCAGTTGCGCTGCGAGAACGAACGAGCTCGCCCAGCGAACTACCGTGCGCCTGAAGGAGGATCTTTCGCTCGTGCGCCCCGGGAGCAATTAAAATTAATAAAAGTTTTTATTGAGCGGCTGGAGTTTGGAGTTGTTGAACTCGGAGAAATATACGTGGCAGGTGTTGGGGCAGATTCGGATGTGGCAAGGCAATGGCAATGGGCCTGCGGTGCACAAGGCTGCGATGGCGGTGAAGGAAAGGTTGTTCGATTTGTCGGCGTTTGTGAAGGAGCTAAAGTTTAAGTTCTCGGTGTGGTTCAACAAGTGGCACGGAGCGCAAAGGGACGCTGTGGGAAGAACGGTTTCGCAGTGTGTTGCTGGAGGATGGGGAGGCGGAGCGGTTCTGTGCGGCCTATATCGATCCGAATCCTGTTCGTGCCGGGCTGTGTGGGAATCCGGAGGACTACCGATGGTGCAGTTACGCGGCGGCGATGGGCGGCGACGTGGTGTCACGGCGCGGGATTGCGCGCGCATTAGGACGGACGAACTGGACGTCGGCAGTTGCCCGCGAACATCGGATGCTGCTGTTTGGTCGCGGGGAGGAAGTTCCAGGCGGGGAGGTGGCGTGGGGAGGAACGGCGCAGGCGAAGGGTGGATTCAGTCGGGAACGGATCGAGGAGGAGTTGAAGAATGGCGGGAGGTTGCCGATGTGGCAGGTGCTGCGGTGTCGGGTGCGTTACTTTACTGAAGGAGGAGTGTTAGTGAGTCGCGCGTTTGTGGATGAGTATTTTGAACGGGAACGCCCGAGTTTTGGAGAGAAGCGGGAGTCAGGGGCGCTCGCTAAGAACGGTGGCGAGTGGGGAGGGGTGATGGCATTGCGAGATCTAAGCCGGAAGGGGTAATTTACAGGAGGATTCTACATATAGATGGCCCCGTCTGCAGTAGATCCGGCCCACATGCGAGAGGGGGCGGGTCTGGCACTGTTCCAAAAACGGTGATTCAGCCTGCTCGTCTTACTTCTTATTTCCACTTGGACATCAGTTCCGCAGTGCTTTCTTAAGTGCAGAGTCCTCGATCGTGGGAATCGATCTGGCTCCAGAGCGCCGAAGCCACACGGTTCGCAGGACTTTTCCCGAGACGCCTGACACATCGACTACACCTGCTGCCAGGCCGTCGCCGTCGATGGCGGTCATGGTCCACACGGGCTCATTGTTGCCTTCGCGAGCGCGGAGGTGATACTCGATAGAGTCGAAGCCGATCTTGGCTTCAGTTGCGGCTTTGTCGAGGGCGATAAAGGCGTCGTATGATCCCACCGTGAGGTTGCTCAGGGAGATAAAACCTCTGGGAATGTTGTCCGGGTAGAGGGCCTTTCCGTCGCCCTCGTCCTTTTGGCCTCGCATGTCCACGGCATAAGTATGTGTCAGAAAGGGCTGCTCCAGATCGACGGTTACCACCTTCCAGGACGATGGTTGGGTCTGGCCGTCCAGACCTTTCATTTCTACGATGAGAGACAGTGCTCCCTTGCCAAAGCGTTCGCCCAGGCGGCGCAGGGCTTCCATGGCAGTGATTCCTTGTTGCACGGGAGGTGGAGGAACGGGCCGGGAATCGAGTTCGCGGACAGGCTGCTCAGGTTGGGCTGGTGCTTGCAATTCCCGGGAGAATGGGGTTGCGGGGTTCGGAGTGGGGTGTTCGGAAGGCGCTGGAGCAAGCAATGGTGAGTCCGGCAGCGGCTCCTGCCCGAACGAAATGACTGGCAGAAGGCAGAAGGCGAGCGCGATGCCGTGACGGCTCAAACGCATGCGGAGAAGGTGGGAAGGATTCATCATTGACCGATCGTAAGAATTTTCAGCAAGATCCGACTTTCGCCAGCACTCATTTGACACGATATCAGCACCAGACATGAATTTGCAAGGAACCTCCATCATCGGAAACTCTCGTGGAAGCGCCACGGGAGATACATTTTGTGCGACCAATCCCGCGACCCGCGAATCGCTAGCGGTCGACTTCCATGCTGCGACTACAGCAGAAGTGGACAAGGCAGCGAGTCTCGCCGGAGCAGCGTCGATTGCCTACGGGGCGACGAGTGGCAAAGCGAGAGCTGCGCTGCTGCGGGCCATCGCCGAGGAAATCGAAAAGCTGGGAGATGCTCTGGTCGAGCGCGCCTGTGCTGAAACGGGGCTGCCGGAAGGCAGGATTCAGATGGAGCGCGGGCGCACCTGCGGTCAGCTCAGGCTTTTCGCGGCAATGGTTGACGAAGGCTCGTGGGTGGAGGCGCGCATTGATCACGGTGACCCGGATCGGCAGCCACTGCCAAAGCCGGATGTGCGATCGATGCTCCGTCCTGTGGGGCCAGTTGTGGTTTTCTGCGCGAGTAATTTTCCACTCGCATTTTCGGTGGCGGGAGGAGACACGGCAGCTGCCCTCGCAGCGGGCTGTCCAGTGGTTGTGAAAGCGCACCATGCTCACCCGGGAACGGCCGAACTCGTAGGCATCGCGGTCGCGGCAGCGGTTGCGTCGTGCGGACTTCCTGAAGGCGTGTTCTCGCTGCTGTTCGGTTCCGGTCGCGAAGTCGGATCGGCTCTGGTTAGGCATTCCTCGATCAAAGCAGTTGGCTTCACTGGTTCCCGTGCTGGCGGCCGGGCGCTTATGGACATCGCTGCCGCCCGGCCTGAGCCGATTCCTGTTTACGCAGAGATGAGCAGTATCAATCCCGTGTTTATTCTTCCTGGGGCTCTCGCAGAGCGGGGCAAGGCCATCGCCGCTGGCCTGCATGGTTCAGTGACTCTGGGAGTTGGTCAATTTTGCACAAATCCCGGGCTGGTAATGCTCGGTGCGGAATTGGATGCGTCCGAGCTTCTCGGCGAATTGTCGCAGCTCATGAGTGCTTCACCCGAGGCAACCATGCTGACTGGCGGAATCTGTAAGGCCTATCGCGATGGGATCGCGAAGCACTCGGCAAACAGCAATGTGAGAAAACTGGCGGCTGCTGGGGCTACTGCTGATGCCTTCACCGGTGCGGCAGCTGTGTTTGAGGCGGACGGGGCCGCATTTCTTGCCGATTCCTCGCTTCAGGATGAGTTGTTCGGGCCCGCCACCTTGATCGTCCGCCATTCCAGTCGCGAACAACTTCACCAGATTGCCAGCGCTTTGGAAGGACAGTTAACGATCACTATTCACGGTACCGAAGCCGACCTGGCAGACCATGCCGAGCTGCTACAGATCCTTGAAACCAAAACCGGGCGATTGCTTTTCAACGGATTCCCGACGGGAGTTGAAGTGTGTCACGCAATGGTTCACGGCGGTCCTTACCCTGCTACTTCTGACGGCCGCTCCACCTCGGTCGGCACTCAGGCGGTTTTCCGTTTTACCCGCCCCGTTTGTTACCAGAACTGGCCCGACAACATTTTGCCTGATGAGCTAAAGGAAGGAAACCCGCTTTCTATCTCGCGCCTAGTCGATGGTGCGCGCGCATAACTGCGGGCCCTGCGGAACTGGGGCGTATTGGTTGGAATATGTCTCTCTACAAAAGACTTCCGGGGGACGGAATAAATCCCGCCCCCCGGTTGTCTCCTGCAATGCGTTACCCAATCCAGGCAACAGAGATTCTATTTCATCATGCTAGTAGCGAAGTGCAGTTCATCGAAACCAACATTCATCGCCTTCAGCTCTCGGTGTAAGCAGGAACTCCGTGCTCAGCGACGTCCAGACCTTCGGACTCTTCTTCCTCACTTACCCGGATTCCGACCGTAACTTTCAGAATGGTCATGAGGATAAATGATCCGATGAAGGCGAAGGCGGAAACAGATAGAGTTCCAATCAGCTGCCAGACGAACGATTGCTCAGCTCCAAAGATACCAGCGGCGAGGGTGCCCCAGATACCGCAGATACCGTGGACAGAAATTGCACCTACTGGATCGTCCACCTTGATCTTATCAAAGAACAATGCTGAGAACACTACGAGGATACCAGCGATCAGGCCAACCAACACGGCTGGGTAAGGATCAATAACGTCTGCTCCGGCTGTGATGCCGACTAGGCCTGCCAGGATGCCGTTGAGTGCCATCGAAAGGTCAGGCTTCTTGAGGACTATCCAAGAGGTGAAGATTCCACCCATTCCACCTGCAAATCCAGCCATTGCGGTGGTTACAAACACGCGAGATACAAGCTGCGGATCTGCACTCAATACGGAACCACCATTAAATCCGAACCATCCAAGGAAAAGCATGAATACGCCGATAGCCGCGAGTGGGAGATTGTGAGGAAGAATGGGCTTTACCCCCTCCTTAGTAAATTTGCCTGTCCTTGGGCCCAATACAATGACTGCGGCGAGAGCTGCGAATCCTCCGAAGGCGTGAACAAGTGTCGAACCGGCGAAGTCGTAGAATCCTTTTGTGTTCAACCACCCCAAGCCCCACTTCCAGGAACCGGTGATAGGGTAGAGGAAGGTCACTAACAGAGCCGCGTAAATCATGAATGGCCCAAGCTTAATCCGTTCCGCCACGGCACCTGATACGATCGTTGCTGCTGTTGCCGCAAACATTGCCTGAAAGATGAAATCTGACCAGTAGGTATAGGATGCATACTCGGATGTCATATTCGCGGCGAGGTCAGCTGGAGCGAAACTGTTTGGAATTGGTCCACCCATGGCGAAGAAATCCATAGAGACGCCGTCTTCAAACCCTGGATACATCGCCAGGAAACCCCAGAACATGTAACCGAGAGCGCCAACGCAGACGATGAACACGTTCTTAAACAGAATATTTACGGTGTTCTTCTTCTGGCACATACCGGATTCGACGGTGGCAAATCCGAGGTGCATAATGAATACAAGGGCTGCAGCCAGAAGGATCCACAGGTTGTTTACTGTGAACATTGCAGCATCAGGTGATGCCATGAATGTATCATATCCAGAGGGCGCAGCCTCTTCCTGTGCGTGGAGAGTCGCGGGAGCGAGAGCGCCTAACGCTATCGCAGTGGTGGTAAGCCATATTGGCAGGAGTCTTACTTGGCTCAGTTTCATGATGGATTATGTTGTCTGGTGTTCTTTCAAGGTTGTCTTGGTTCTGTTGTAGTAATGATAGTCACAGGCAGAGTCCGCTCGTTTCCCTGCAAGTTAGCGGGGTAACGCATCGCTTCGTTGCGGGGTGGTCATTAACTGATGAACTCGACTGCTCTTTCTTAAGTAAGCAGGGGGCGTGCCAACTTTTATCGCGGCAATCTTAGGACAGTGTTGATGTCTGGATTTAGGTGCGGGAAATGCAGATCAAAGTCTGGAATCTTTGCAGTACTGAATCGTTTCACCGGGAATCCTGTGCCAGTGGCCTGTCTGTTTTTGCCCACGTTTTGTTTCCGGTGGTGCCTCTTCGAAATGGTGCTGGCAGCGGAAGGTCGGGGCTACTATTGTCGCCAGAACTGACCTATGAAAACTGAGCCTGTGCTAGTCGATGACCGTCCCCGCTGTCCGTGGGTGGATTTGAAAAAGCCTGACTACGTCGCTTATCACGACGAGGAGTGGGGCGTACCGGTGCACGACGATCGGAAGATGTTTGAGTTTCTCACGCTGGAATCGGCTCAGGCCGGGCTCAGCTGGTACACGATCCTCAAGAAGCGGGCGCAGTATCGAAAGGCGTTCGCGCAGTTTGACGTTTCTAAGGTTGCGCGGTTTTCTGAGCGGAAAATCGAATCCCTGATGCAGGACTCGGGGATCGTTCGAAACCGGGCGAAGATCGTGGCGGCGGTCAACAATGCGCAGCGGTTCCTCGAGATTCAGGAGGAATTCGGCACCTTTGACTCCTACATCTGGGGATTCGTGAATGGCAAAACCATCGTGCGGAACCTGCGCCGCATGGAGGACTATCCCGCCACTACTCCCGAATCGGATGCTCTGGCAAAGGATTTGAAAGCCCGTGGCTTCAAATTTCTGGGATCAACTACCTGCTACGCTCACATGCAGGCAGCGGGAATGGTGAACGATCATTCCTTCGATTGCTTCCGAAAGAACGAAGTTTAAGATTCTAAACCGAGCAGCGCGAGAGCCCGAGGGGAGGAGGGGCAAAACAAAAAGCGCCGAACCTGAAGGGCTCGACGCTTTCATTAAAGCTGGAAAATTTGAGAGCGACGGTATCGCCCCGATCTGGGAAACTCCTAAGCTTCGGCTTTCGCTGCCGCTTTGCGCACTTTTTTCATGATGCTGGCGACGGTTTCCGTTGGCTGGGCACCGTTTGAGACCCAGTGATCGACACGGTCGAGGTCCAAATCGTAGTTTGGACTAGTGTTGCTCATTGGATTGTAGGTGCCAAGAGATTCGATGAACCGACCGTCTCTCCTTGCACGGGAATCGGTTACGACGATTCTGTAGAATGGGCGGTCTTTCGAACCTTCGCGTTTGAGTCTAATTGCTACTGCCATGATGTGTTGTTAAAAGGGTTCCGGCTTGGGCCGGGCAAAGGAAAAGCGTAGAAAATAGCCGAATCTACCGGAAATCAAGCGTTTTCTACATCCCGGGCATTCCCCTTTCGCTCATTCCACCGAGTTGTTCCATCATTTTTTTCATTTTGCCCTTACTGCGCATCACTTTGCGCATTTGGCCAAACTGTTTGAGGAACTGATTCACCTCGGTAATCGAATTGCCGCTGCCCCGTGCGATCCGTTGGCGTCGGCTGCCGTTGAGGACGTCTGGACGGGCTCGCTCAGTGGGGGTCATGGATAATACCATGGCCTCTACTTTACCCATCCGGCTGGTGTCGATCGGCATGTTCTTGGTCAGCTTGCTCATTCCCGGGATCATCCCGATGATTCCCTCAAGGGGGCCCAGCTTTTTCATCATCCGCATTTGCTCGAGGAAGTCGTTGAAGTCGAAGCTGCCTTTCTTCATCCGGTCAGCCATGCGTTCGGCATCATCCTCGCTGATGGCCTGGGCTGCTTTTTCCACCAGGCCGACGACGTCACCCATTCCCAGAATGCGGTTGGCCATGCGATCGGGGACAAATGCTTCGAAGTTCTCCATCTTCTCGCCCACACCCGCAAACTTGATTGGCCGCTGGGTCACTGCGCGCATCGACAGGGCGGCACCGCCGCGAGCATCGCCGTCCAGCTTTGTCAAAACCAGGCCCGTAACTCCGATTGCCTCGTGAAAGTGCTTGGCCACGCTCACTGCCTGCTGGCCAGTGGCGGAGTCTGCCACCAGCAGGGTTTCCTTTGGCTTAAGAAGATCTGAGAGCTGCTTTAGTTCACCGATCAGGTTCTCATCAATTTCCTGCCGTCCTGCTGTATCGAAAATCGCCACTGTGCCGTCCTGCTCGCTGATCCACTTCAGGGCCTGCTCAGCGACTTTGATGACATCCGTCTCTCCTGCTTCGGGTCGGAACATCGGCACATCGATTTCCTCGGCCAATGTTTGTAGTTGGTCGATCGCCGCCGGCCGATAGAGGTCACACGCGATCAGCAGCGGCTTGCGATCCTGCTTTTTGAGATGCAGCGCCAGTTTTGCTGAGGTTGTGGTCTTTCCCGCACCATTCAGGCCGACCATCAGGATGCGTGCTGGTGGATTGAGATCCAGTGGCTGAGCGTCGCCTCCCAGCAGCTCTGTCAGCTCATCATGGAAGATTTTGACGATCTGCTGGCCCGGCTTGACGCTCTTCATCACCTCGACCCCAAGTGCCTTCTCCTTCACCGCAGCGATGAAGCCTTTGGTAACACCATAGTCGACATCGGACTCCAGCAGCGCCATGCGAACCTCCCGAAGTGCGTCAGAGATGTTCTTCTCAGTGATCTTGCCCTGGCCTTTCAGCTTACGGAAGACATTGTCGAGACTGTCGGAGAGTTGGTTAAACATGGTGCTGTTTTCTGCTCCAATATCTGGTGATTGTCAATTTCTACTGGTTCTAGCTCTTGTTGCTGGCTGTAAACTTCCGGTTACTGAGCAATTTGGGCAGATGCGGGTGTTTTTACTGGTTGATCAAAGGAAATCATAACAAGGCGGGCCGGGCCAGCCGCCTGAGCGCCGGAGTGGAGGGATCCAAATGAAAGATTCGCTCGAGAATTGCTTTGCCAATCCGGTTTCCACGCTGTCAGCATGGCCCTATGTCAGCCTCCAAAGTATTGGTCATCATTGGCGACGCGAGTGAGACGCTCGATACGCTTTACCCTTTCTATCGATTGCAGGAGGACGGATTTGTTCCGGTGGTAGCTGCCCCAGAGAAGCGGAAGTATCAGATGGTCATGCATGAAATCAAGCCAGGGTGGACGATTACCAAAGAGTGGGAAGGTTACACCATCGATGCATCGATCGCGTTCGAGGACATTGTGCCTGAAGAGTATGTCGGGATCTTTTTCAGTGGCGGGCGCGCACCTGAGTACATCCGCGATCACCCTGACCTCATCCGAGTGACTCAGTGGTTCTTTGATCACAACAAGCCAATCGCCAGTGTCTGCCACGGTGTCGAAATTCCGGCGCGGGCCGATCGTGTACGTGGCCGGCGGATGGCCACGGTGGCCAAGTGTCAGTTTGATCTCGAAGTGTGCGGCGGCATTTACGTGAATGAGGGATGTGTCGTTGATGGCAACCTCGTATCGGGCCGCACGTATCACGACAACGGCACGTACCTGGGGCCATGGATACAGTTGCTCAAGGAAGAACGCGCTAGGCACCGGGTGCTCTGATTCTCTGTGAACGATCCAGGTTGAGGAATATGGCAAAGGCTGCTAGGCAGGGGGCATGAAAATTACTGGAATTCGCGTTTACCAAGTTGATCTGCCATTGCACGAAGGAAGCTACCAGTGGTCTGGTGGCAAGTCCGTGGATGTTTTCGACAGCACCATCGTGGAGCTTGAGACAAACGCAGGACTGCTCGGTTACGGTGAAGTTTGTCCGCTCGGGCCGGTTTATCTTCCTTCCTACGCAGCTGGTGCCAGGGCCGGAATTCAAGAGATCGCGCCACATATCATTGGGCTGGATCCGACGCAGCCGCGCGTCGTTTACCAGGCGATGGATCGGGCGCTGAAGGGGCATCCGTATGCGAAATCGGCGATCGACATGGCTTGTTGGGATTTGTTAGGGCGAGTGTCGTCTCAGCCGGTTTGTAATTTGCTGGGTGGTCGCTTTGGCGACGATCACGTGCTCTATCGAGCCATCTCCCAGGAGGCTCCCGAGGTCATGGCTAAGAAAGTCGCTGGTTATCGTGCCGAAGGCTATCGCCGTTTTCAGCTCAAAGTGGGAGGCGATCCAGATACGGACATCGAGCGCATTCACGCTGTCTCCGCATTGATGGAAAAGGGCGATGTGCTGGTGGCCGATGCGAACACCGGCTGGCTGATGAAAGACGCCGCGCGTGTGGTGCGTGGAGTGCGCGATCTGGATGTGTTCATCGAGCAACCATGCGACACCTATGAGGAATGCTTGTCCATCCGGCGCAGGACAGATCATCCCTTTGTCCTCGATGAATCCATCTACAATATTCCCGAGCTGATCCGTGCGGTGAATGATCAGGCAATGGATGTGATCAACATCAAGATCAGCAAGCTGGGCGGCATCACCAAGGCACGCGAGGTACGTGACATCTGCGTGGCGATGGGCATCGCCATGACCATTGAGGATACCTGGGGCGGGGACATTGTCACTGCTGCGATTTCCCACCTGGCACACAGCACGCCGACGGAGTTGCTGTTCACCTCGACCGATTTCAACAGCTATGTGACAGTGAGCACAGCGGAGGGCGCACCAAAGCGGGTCAACGGTCGCATGGCTGCTTCTCACGAGCCAGGTTTGGGAATACGGCCGCGCATGGACGTCCTTGGGGCTGCATTGTTCAAGATTTAGTTTCCATCTGCCCGGTCTAAACCCACCGAATACAAACATGTGAAAAAGGTGATTGACGGAACGATTCCTGATAGGGCAAACTTCTCCGGGGACATTAACAACAGCCCCGAAAAACAATGAGTTTCCTGAAGAAGACGGGTGCCGGGCTTGGAATAGCCCGCCCACCCTCACCAACTCGATGTAAAGACTAGGATTTGGGTTAGTGCGTAATACGATACCCGCAATGACTCCGCCACTTCTTCCAAGACTGGTGAAACTCTCGATCCCTGTGGTTGGGATATGCTTTATTTGGCATTGTCACAAAAAGGAGACTGCAAACATTGAGGACCATAGGGGTTTAAATTCATCCGTCTCAACAGTTACAGTGCCTGTCTTGGGCATCCCCAGCAAAACAATAGGTGGGGATGCCCTTGTTTCACTGTCGGAGGCAAATATTAGTAATGGTGGTGTACCAGAGGATGAAGCGCTGCCGGATGCAAGATTGCTGAATGGAGGCACCCAAATCAGCAACGAGGTGTGTGATTACTTGGGTCTTGATAAGATTGATTCTAGTGCAGTCCAGTCAGCAGTTGATCAAATGTGGAATGAGCTGAGAATCGTATCTAAGACTGCTGTCAGCGTTGACCTCTTGAGAACCGATCCGGAGAAAGAGATCATTTCTCTAAGGCTTCAAGTTCCTGTAGAACAAGGAAATCGAATACTTGGCCAGTTTGAGGATGAGATCTTTAGAACGATTGGGAAACAGAAGGCCCGGGAAGTACTTCGTCATTTCAATTGGGCTCAGTATTATGGTGCATTTGGCCGAAACGAGCTGTTCTTTCGGTATAAGATTCGAGGTTCTTGAGAATCCTCAGCTTACGATGGAGACGTAATTGTTACCGTCGAAGAGCGTGATGCACAGTCGGGGAGATCAATTCGCAAGAGTTCCATTTCCTATGATGAAGTAAAACTATTATATGGTGATCTCTTAGATGCATCAAGTACCAATGAAATCAAATAGAAATACTATTATTGCGATCATAACTGTCACCTCAACCTGTGCATTGGTGACGTTTTTCCGGGGCAAAACAATTGATAGTGTTGAGAATGAAATGGTTCTTCCGTCACCATTGACCAATTTTGCGGCAAACGATATTCGCGTGCCGGAACGTCCGGTAAGAGAGGCAGTTCGGGCATCTACAGATCACAATCCCTCACCCCCACTAAGCCCGACTAAGTTCGCTCCGGGAGGAATTTTCGGTAGCGATGGCGTTTTGACCCATGCGGCACTCGAATCATTTGGTGTGCCGATGAGCGTAGCGCGCGACCTGCAAGACGCGATAGATGCCTGCCGGGGAAATTTGGCCCTCGAAGCGAGGAGTCATACTGCGGTGATTGACTATAAACGGGTAGTGGATGTAATACCGGATGAAGGAACGAAACTCGTTGCTGGCCCAAGCGGCTCAAGGTGGATGACGAATGCGGATGTTGTCTACCAGATTGCCCCTTTTGATCAATCCGAGATTCTGGAGGACTTCTCGCAAGTGCTAAATGGTTTACTCGGCGAAGATCTTACAAACGATTTGTTGCCTCTGATTTCGAAATCGCCGCCATTTTCCTTGTTGGGCAAATATGAAGTTGTTGTGGGATTTTCTGAACACCCACGTCCAGGGTATACTCCAACAACGATGGCACAATACGAGATTAGATCAGGCGGACAAATAGAAGGGTCTGGAACGATGAATTTCGAATCGTTTTCCCGTAGATTTGGAGTCGTATTCGATATCGATGATGCGGGCGCAGTCGCTGAATCTTCAGATCTTGAGTCAAAGTAGCCCAAGCTTATTCTGTAAAGCTCAATATCCTTTTTGTGACTACGGCCATTGTTGTTTGCCATTTTGTACCTGTGGCGAGAATCCGCCCTATAAGAGGCCGGAGTATTTGGAGATTTCTTCGCCAGCTAGAAATTAACGGTTTGCCTACTTTCGTAATCGAGCTGGCCTACAGATACCATCGGTGGTTCCTTCCTAGGTCGGATTCGGTAATTCGGTTCCTTTCTGCCTACAAGAATAATTGATCCAATAGGTAAACCCCCNNCCCGGCTCTGCCGGGGAGACTCTCAAAGTTTGACTTTTGCCGCGGTCCCCATGGACTGTGCGTTGTGAGCCGCTCAAAGCTACAACCACATAGAGACCATGGAAGACCACTACAAGAGTCTGAGCCACACCAAGTGGCAATGCAACTATCACGTCATATTCATCCCGAAGTTCCGGACGAACTAGATTTCGGCTCGGATGGGGAGGGCAAACGCAAATAAACCAGAAAACTGAAATAGCTTAAAAACCGCTTTGAGCGGTTCACTCTTCCAAGCCTCCGGTTCTACCGGAGGTCGCTGACTTAAGGGACGTCGAATTATTCGTAGACAGCCCATCAAACCTCAGAAGTCGCAACAAATCGGCCAACGGGCGTACCGGCACACTTTCCTCACCAATAAACACAAAAAATCCATTCCCAGCATCCGCCAATGCCCCGCTCAACAACTCCAACCTCCTCCGAATTCGTTCGCTCCCGCTGCCTCCCGGGCAGTCAGCGCTCGACACGGAACAACGGTTCCTCCGTGTTCCGAATCACATAGAGGTCGCCCTCCAGATATGTCCGCGCCACCGATGCGCCTAACATTTGCACCATCTGCCTGCAGGAGCCAGATCCTGGCGCATCAAAGGCGATTGTGTAGGCCAATACCCGCTTGGTTGAATCCATTCCCATACTTACAGAAATACCAGTCGAACCATCATTGCCAATCCCTGCCAATCCCTATTTACATCCACACGTCAATTATCCAATCTTCCGCCCTTCCACCATCTGTGAAAATCTGTGGTCGATTCTTAGAGCCAAACATCTCCCAACAACCTCAAAAACACACACGTTCAACAACCAGCCTGTCCCTGGAACTCCGTGGAATGGCCCGTCCCATTAAGCTGAAGTGGACTGCATCACCGGCGGAGGCAGCGTCGCTTGGGGTGCTCCGGCTCGACGGAGCTTTTTCTGTTCGAGCAATGTTTTTCCGGCAAAGAAGCGCCGTCAAGACCAGCGCACTCCAAATTAAAAGCACGAGCATCCTCCTTCCACGACTGCCCTGCGCAGGCGAATGATGCGGCAGAAGGTGTTGCACTGAACCTGATTCGTCACCCGTGAGGAATGCAGACGATAAAATAAAAAATACAAACATGTTAAAAAAGTGATTGACCGAACAGATATCGATAGAGCAAACTCTTCCCGGGACGTTAATAACCATCCCGAAAAACAATGAAGAACGATAGAGGTATCTGCTTGAGTGCTCCATTAATTCAGAGATGGTTGCTTGTGGCGTGCAGCATAGTGGCTCTAGGGATTTTATGCTTGGTCCGTTGGGGATGGCATACGCCAAACGCCGGCGAACCAGAGAGAGAGTTCCAGTCTCAGACTGCTGAATCCTTAGTTCGACGCTTCCCCAAGCGTGTATCAAGTGATACTGCGCTTGGGGAAACCCTTGTATCATTTTCTCCATCGAACGTAAGTATGGGGGGCTTAAGGGAGGATGAGGTGATAGGGCCTGATTCTAGATTATTGGTTGACGGACCGCATCTCAGGAAGGAAACCTGTGAATTCTTGGGACTCACCAATCCCGAGGTTGAAGAATTGCAAACGACCATTAACGAAATGTGGAAAGAAATGAATCAGCTCTCCCACAAGTATATAATGACCGACCCTCTGCGAACTGAAAGCGAGAAAGGCGTGCTTTGCCTGAGGCTTCGCATCCCTGCCGAAGAGGGAGAGCGAGTCATTCGGCAGTTTGAGAAGCGGGTTTACGACAATTTTGACAATGAGAAGGCTGATCGAATCATTGGTGCATTCAATTGGGATTCGTATTTTGGTGGATTTGGACGTTATGAACAGTTCATTACATTTAAAACGCTCAGTGAGGATCTAAATCTAGCGGGAGATGATAGTGTGGTAGTCATCTTTGACGATCGGGATCCAGAATTTGGTACTGATAAAGGAGGAATGACCCTTCCGTGTGGACGCGTGATTGAGTTGTTCGGTAATCTGTTGGAGGCCGTGCAATGACTGCGAACTATCGTAAAATTGCGTTGGTTCTGGTTGTAATCGCGTTAACGATTGTATTGTTTACGATTCTGAATCGAAAGGGAGTGAGAAACACTTCATCGATAAGAGAGTCTTCCCCTATCTTCCCCACAGTGTCAACTCCAGCGAATCTGGTCAAGCAGCCAGAGAGGCTTCAGCCATTGAATGGGGCCCCTTCCAGTTTCTTCAGTCCGACATTCTTCCCGGTTGGAGGGATTTTCGGTGAGGATGGGGAACTGACCTATGCCGGACTTGAAAAGTTTGGAATGCCAATAAATCGCGCAAAGGAGCTACAGGAATTAATCATTTCCTACCGCGAGAAAGTGGCCGTGGAGGCCCGAGAGCACACGCGCGAAATCGAGTATCTCCCCATCGAAGACATCATTGATGATCCTCCTGGTATCGATGGGCCGCAGAGCCGAGTATGGATGAAGGATACAGATGTTGTGTTTGAAATTGCTCCATTTGACACTTCTAAGCTCCTTGCCGATTTTTCTATAGAACTGGATAATCTTTTCGGCAATGAGATTGCCGACAGACTTTTGCCTCAGGTGTCCGGGTCTCCGCCATTCTCAACCTTGGGGCGGTACCAAATAATTTTGGGAATGACTGATCATGAGAGTATTCGCGGCATTAGGACGCAAGTGAAGTGGGAACTAAGACCAGCAGCAGATGGTGGACTTGGAGGTGGATGGGGCAGGATGTCTTACGGTGATAATTTTATCCAGAAATTCGGGAATGTCTTCGTTGTTAATGATGACTCGGAAGGAGGCCCAAGGACAATGCCGCGGCTTTTGCTCGAATATCCAGGATTGGAATTGCCAGGAGAGGCAAATGCTGTCAGCGAAAGTGAGTAGTATCATCGGTTGCGTATTTTGGAGAGTGTTGAGGTGCGCTAGATTTAGGTAGATATGTTCTTGCCGTGTCGATAGCTACGCAAGTGAGGGGCAGAACGATTTAGATGACCTTTACAATGAATCTTGCAATTACTTCGTGCCACTATACTCCTTGCTGGTCGCGGCAGAGTCTTAGTAACCTTCATAGGTTTCTGCGCCAGATTGAGGTCGATGATCGCCCGCTTTTTGTTGCTGAGCTTGCGTACGACTATGATGCTTTCGCTTTGCCTGCATCAGATTCAGTACTGCGGTATCGGGCCCGACGTAGTGGAGTCATGTGGCATAAGGAAAACCTACTCAATTTGTTGGTTGATGCTCTTCCTCCAGAATATGACGCGATCGCTTGGATTGATGCGGACGTCTGGTTTCAACGGCATGATTGGTATGAGGCTACATGCAGGGCTCTTGAGGAGCACTGTGTGGTGCAACTGTTCGACAGCGTGGCATTAACGGGAGAGGATGGGCGATTGACTGCTCGGGTGGATGGGGCGGCGGCGCGGGGAGAGGTGGCCCTTGGGCGAACGACGCCGGGGTATGCCTGGGCGGCTCGGCGATCACTTTGGACTGAGGGTGGTGGGTTGTATGATCGGGCATTCATCGGTGGAGGGGATACGCTGAACGCGAGCGTGTAGTTGCCATGCGCGAAAAGAACCCTGGGGAGTCTCCATTATCCGAATCTGGGCGCGGGTCTATCGCGACATCTGCCATGGGCTGATGCTCTTGGCCGAGGGCGGCTATCTGGTAGTGTACGATTGCAATCCGGCGGACGAGTGGCGCACGCGTCCTTTTGAAACGTTTTCTATTGATAGGCGAAGACGCAAAGGGCAAAGGGTGCGAAGCTTGAGGAAGTTCTACAAATGGAATGACTCATCGAAAAGATGAGTAAGCGGCCTTGCGCAAGTCGTTGTGCCTGGACGATTATGGAGCCTTCCCATCGATTTTCTTCCAGAATCCAGGGATCAGAGCTTCATCTCGTCCGAGCGGGCGCTCCGGCCCGGCAGGCGTCCAGAGCTTCGCAGAGGACAAT
>JAGROY010000260.1:0-22119 GCA_020439995.1 Verrucomicrobiia bacterium | reverse complement strand
CGCTCGTGCGCTTTTCCGATTTTCCATCCGGGGAAAACAAGGAGTGCGCGCGGGTTGTAGCCTGCGGCACCTTTTGACTCAAGGGTTATCGCCAGTCTTCGCGCTGAGTTCCGGGCTTGTCGAAGCGGGTTGCCGATCGCCGGTCGGCCACCAATGAACAGTGTCTCTGGAGTGGGTTGCTCAATTCGATCGCGGGTAGAGCCGGACTGGGTGTAGGTTTTGACTTCAAGCACGAAGAGTCCGCCCGGGCCCACCAGCACCGATCCCAGGGTCAGGCCGTAGCTGTCGATGATTCCGTCAAAGGCGTAGTAGCCGCGGTCACCCAGTTGTTGCAGGTGATGGTCGAGGCGCTTCTTCCCGTCGCGCGCAGCATTCAGGGCTTTGAGCTTCCGGGCGATGAGATAGATGCGCACACTGGCGTAGAGGATTAAGCCGCCGGCGAGAAACGAAACCGCTACCGGTTGTGGAGGCAATTCTGTCCACGAGCGCACCCATTCGAACGTGGCCATGATCGCAGTGAATGCCGCGACGATGATATACTCCGCGATGCGGCCGTGGTGCTGGGTCCGCGCATCTTCGTGCAGGTGCTGACCAGGAAGCGCCATAACAGGCTCCGTAAAGGACGGGCCAGTGGGGGGATTGATCCGCGTGGAGGCGGGAATTTCTTGGTGAGTTGCAGAGAGCACGTCAAAAGATCGCTCCTCCCGGTCAGATTCGCAACTTCTCACGCAGTATCTGTAGGTCCGATGCAGTAAAAGTCTCAAGATTTCCGGCGATACGCAGAATCGCATTGCAGCACTGCGATTCTCTGTGGGCAAGAGGGCTTGCAATGGGCAAAAACTTTGCTCCAATGAGGGCCAATGTCAGAGAACCCATGTCCTTCTTCCGCTTTTCAAGCAATCGCCATCGACGGACCCGCAGCGTCCGGTAAGAGCACGGTGAGTCGAGAGCTGGCCAGGAAGCTGGGATTTATTTACGTGAACTCCGGTGAAATGTACCGTGCCGTGACGTGGGCGGTATTAAAAGCAAACATTGATACCAGTGATGCGGATGCCGTATGGTCATTCGTTCAGGCGCTCACCATTGATTGTGCTCTGACCCAAAATGCAGCAGGCGAGAGAATCTCGACAGTGCGCATCAACGGCGAGGATCCCGGAGAGGAACTGCGGAGTCCAGAGGTCAATGCCAATGTTTCGCCAGTAGCGAGTGTTCCGGCGGTGCGTGAGTTGCTGGTAGCCCGGCAGCGTGACTATTCACAGATTGCCGATATCATCATGGAGGGGCGCGACATCGGATCAGTAGTATTCCCTGATACGCCGTTTAAATTTTTTGTTACCGCATCTGAACAAGTCCGCGAAGCCCGGCGTCGTGCGGAAGGGCACTCCGATCCAATCGCGGCGCGTGACAAGCAGGACTCTACCCGCAAGGCGTCGCCCTTGGTGGTCGCCGACGACGCAGTGATGGTCGATACGTCGACTATGCCGATCGTGGAAGTGGTGCAATTGATAGAGTCCCAGCTGATGGAAAAGGGGCTGAAGAAAAGGTGTGGTTGCGATTGATCGTGCCTGGGGGATTCCTAACGAAGCCACCGTTCCAGTGTGGCGCGATCGTTGCGCAGTGCCGCGACATTTTCTTCGATTTCGGCTTTTTCCAAATACTCAACGTGGACGGACACGGGGATATCCACCGGGGATGAGTTGATTTGCTGAGCGAACTTCGGGCTCACCAGGCCTTCTCCGAGCGGTACGTTGTCAGGTTGTCGATCTTTCCAGGCCAAATCTTTCACGTAGATGGTGCGGACTCGGGGTGCGATGAGTTTCCAGAGTAGGGGCCATGTCGTACCGCCTTCCGCTGTGGCATGGCGGATATCGAAGGCAACACCCAGATCGTCAGGATCGATGTCTGCGAGAAACTCGTCGAGATCCCAAATGGACGCGCCTGCGTTCTTCGCTCCGGCGTGGTTTTGATAGACGCCGGTCAGGCCCAGGGATTTGTTAAGTGCGGCGAGGTCTTTCGCCGTGGAATGAAAGTTAGCGAGCTGAGGCCGGATGGATTTGGCCAGATCGTAGGTGTAGTAGGCGGTTCGGTAACGCTTCACCCCGACATCGGCTGCGGCGCGCAGCACTTTTTCAGTGAGTGCGTGATCGGCCCGGTTGATGTCGGTTGCCATCAGGGTGATCTTGCATCCATGCTCGGCCAGCGTGGCAGCCAGTTTTGGAAGTTCATCGGCGACTGCCTCGGGCTCGATGATGCCGCCTTTACGAATGGTGGCTTCGACTCCATCGAACCCAGCCTCGGCCATCGATTTACCCAGCTCATCATAGGGCAGGGATTGAACGAATTTGATGAAAGCACAGATCTCTCTCCGGGCTGGAGGCCCATTCTCCGTATTGCCTTCAGGGGATTGGGCATCCAGGTTTGAGGAGAAAAACTGGGCCGCTGCCCCGGCCAGGAGGGATTTTTGAGTGAAATCTCGGCGGTTCATCATGTTGATAATTAAATCTATTTATGAAATCTCTAGCGGGCGGAATATTGCAAGTCGAGCACTGCGATTCACGAATTGCGGCACGAGGAAGGGAGAAATCAGCCTGGAAAGTGCATGGTTGAGGAGGAATTAACGATTCTCAGACAAATCCTTGACCCCAAGCGAAACTGAGCTACCTATCCCAGCATTATGGCAATGGTTTGCAGCATCACCGGAGCCCGGCGCAAGCAGGGCAATAAAATTCATCACAGCGGCCTCGCAAAGAAGAAGGGCGGCATTGGGTTGAACCATGTCAAAAAGGTGAAGCGTACCTTCACGCCGAACCTTCGCAATAAGCGAATTTGGGTGCCTGAACTGGGGCGTTTTGTCCGTGTGAAGCTCACAGCCAGAGCTCTTAAGACCGTCAATAAGAACGGTGCTTACGCTACGCTCAAAGGCGCTGGGCTGATCTAGCTCCTTGCAGCGCGACAGTGCTTTGGTTGATGGGTTAGGCGGAAGCCCAAGCTGCTTTCTTTCGAACCAAAACTGGCGCGAGTTTTAGTTTTAGCTCGCGGGGTTACTGGGTGAGTGTGACGCGGAGTCGCATATAAATCTCCTTTGCGGTGCCAGTGTAGATGACCGAAAGGATTGAAGCGGTATTCGTGTTCACTGTTGTCCCTGTGGTAGTCCAGTCGATAAGATTGTCGGAAACCTCCACGATGTAGGTCAATTTCGCGTCGGAACCGGCGATGGTTCCCTTTTCAATGGTGAATTCCAATTTGCCATTCGCGTTGAGAGAAGGCGCGGGAATTGAGGCGATGTCATTTGCTATGGGATTCAAGCCGAGCGCGTACTCCAGAGCATTGGTCATTGGGTCGTTGTCACCGTTGTCTGTGGGGCCTCCGATTCCTGGGTATTGCAGTGCCCAGAGGTCGAATCCAAGTTCGCCACCTTCGCCGTTGCTCGCGCCAGGGGTAGGGGACTGGCGGCGGTAGACGGAGGTATCAAAGGCAGCTCCGCCATCCGGCACGCGGGCGATCGCGTTGGTGGTGCTGTCAGGATTCTCGTCCATTCGAGTGCCGGCCGGTGTCAGAATATCCAGCAGGTCATTGTCGTCTGTTGCGTCAGCATTGCCGTAAACCAGCGCATCAACCAGGTTTGTATCGGTCGCGCTGGTGCCCATTGGGAAGTTGTCGACGGTGTCCCGGTAGATGGCTACGGCATCGACTGCATCACCTGCATTTTGAATTGCATTCGTGGCTGCGGCAAATGCCAGGTCTGATTGAGCAAGGTCGGGGGAGCCGAGGACGAAGAAGCCGTTTGCCTTGGTCATCTGTCCCGCGAGGTCGACTGCGGTGTAAGAGGTGCCACTTGATCCATTGAAAAGAACGACGATGAATCCATCCAGGGGAACGTTGCCTCTGCCGCCATCGTAGAGTTCAACGAATTCGCCGGTATCGACTCCAGCTTGGTCCGGGTCGATTTCGTTGATTACGATGTCGACCGGTTCGTCGCCATCGTCCGTGACGGACAGGCCCACGCTGGCACTGACAAAGCCATCTGCCGAGGCCGTAATGGTGAGCTGCTGGGTTCCGTCCGGACCGGCATCATCGACTGCATTGACGGCGGCGGTTGTCGAGCTGCTTCCGGCTGGAATGGTGACTGTCGGAGGTGTTGCCGCCTCTGTCGGGTCGCTGCTCTGAAGGCTGACTACAAGTGCGGCTGCTGTTGATCCGCTGCGCGTAACCGTTAGCTGGGCTGCCGCTGCTCCGGCATTTTCGGCGAAGGTTGCCGGGGCGATTTCGACGGTGAGTTCATTCACGATTACGCAGAATGGCTCGCCTGTTACTTTCGTGCCAGGTGAGAAAAGATTGTCACCATTGCCGACATTGAAATGTTCGACAAAGTCGCCGGTGAGATCGGGAAGTCTGGTCAGCGAGCCATTTCCGGCGTCGAGTTCCTCCCAGGATGTCGCGGCCGCTTCGCGTCCCGCTGCGTTTTTGATCGAGAGCGTGTCGCCTCCGTCGTTGAGGCCCAGGCCGAATTCGTTGTTTAAGTTTGCCTTCTGCACCAGAGCATTGCCGAACTGAGGCAGGATTCCTTCAGCAATGTTGCCACCGCCAAACACGACGACAGCGCAATCGGTGTCCAGAGTCGTTCCTGCTGGAAATGTGTGCCTCGGCGCAACGCTGTCGCTGATGGTGTAGCCAGAAATATCGAGGGGGGCACCGCTGGTGTTCACGAGTTCGACGAATTCATCGAGGCCGAGCGTGGCAAGCGAGCCGTCCTTATTGGCGTCGCCGACATCGGCGTCGACTGCTGCATGGATTTCGTTGATTACGAGTTCTGGCGCATCATTGCTGTCGTCCGTGACGGTCATCGTGATCGATGCGCTTTTCAAGCTGGCGTCCGCTGCGGACACGGTGACCGTTACTGCCTGATCCCCATCAGGCCAGAGATCGTCTACGGCGAATAGCTGTACGGTCACGGCGGCCTGTCCGATTGCGAATGTTGCCGTAGCAGCGCCCGTCAATTCGGTGGGATCGTCGATAGCGATATCAACGACTACTTCGCGGTCGGTGGGGCCGGTGCGGGAAAGATTGAGAGTCACTGGAGTAGTGGTGCTCTCTGCCAGGGTTGAGGGATTCGCGATGGCAACGATGTTGTCGACCGCTTCGTTGAGCCGCCCCGGCGTTGGTGGCTGGGTGACAAAAGTGGTGGTGTCGAAGGGGAGGCCGCCATCTGGAACCCGCGCCACGGCGTTGCCATTGTTTGCGTCACCTTCGTCGACTTGGATTCCGTCAGGAGTGAGGGCGTCCAGCAGGCCAAATGCATCGGGATCGCCAGTGCCGTAGACCACTGCGTCCACCAGATTGTCAAAGGAGACAAATGTGCCGTTGGGGAAGTTGTCGGCATCGTCGCGGTAGACGGCAATGGCGTCAGCTCCGTTCTGAAGTTGAAAGTCATCGATCGGAAAGGTGACGGACGGAACTTCCGCTGAACCCAGCACCAGGAATCCGTTGGCATCCGTCGACTGTCCATTCAGGTCGATGGTGGCGTAGGAAGTGTCGTTTGCTCCATTGAAGAGGACAACGATCAATCCATCGAGCGGCAAATTGCCAGTGCCTCCGTCGTAGAGTTCAATGAACTCCATCGTGTCCGTGCCGTCCTGGTCTGAGTCGAATTCGTTGATGACAACATCGACCGGTTCGTCTCCGTCATCGGTGACATCGATGGTGGCGCTGTCGAGCACATAGCCAGGAGCAGAGGCGGAAATGATGACCGACTGGGTGCCGTCCTGAGCTTCGTCATTCACGGCTGCGATGCTCACCATTGCAGAACTCTGGCCGGCAGGAATCGTGACTTCGGCAGGAAGTGAAATTTCGGAGGGATCGTCGTTGGTCAAAGTGACTACGATTGTCTGTGCCGTCGATCCAGTTCGGGTGATTGTTAGAGTAGAAGCGGTCGCTCCGGCGTTTTCCACGATGATTGACGGGTTGACTGCCAGTGACAGTGTCAAAGTTATCTCACAGAACGGATCGCCATTGATGTCGAAACCGGGGCCGAAGCTGTCGAAACCGATTGCAGCGTGACTATCGAAGTTCCCAGTGATATCGGGATCGCGAGTCAGCGATCCGTCTGCGGGGCTTACCTCTCCCCAGGATGCGCCAGCCACTTCTAAGTCATCCAGATTGCGGATCGTCACGATGTCTCCGCTGTTATTGAGGCTCAGTCCGAACTCGTTGGCCCCATTCGCCTTCTGCACGAATGCATTGCCGAATTCTTCAAGTAGACCTTCCTGAATATTGCCTCCGCCAAAGACAACGATGGCGCATCCAGGATCAACGATGGTGCCAGCTGGAAAGGTGTGTCTCACTGCGACCGCATCCTGCAAAGTAAAGCCAGACAAGTCGTAGGGCGCGTCGGACGCATTTACTAATTCGACAAATTCGTCCAGGCTGTTGAGGATTTCGCCGTCTTTGTTGGCGTCGCCTGAGAAGCTGTCGACGGAGGGATATACCTCGTTGACGACCATCGCGTTTTCGTCTCCGTCGTCTTCGATATCGATCGATGCTTCGGCTGGGTTGAGCGCATTGTTTTCTTCCCGCACGGTAATGGTGACAGTCTGCGTGCCGTCTGCCCAGAGGTCGTCGACCGGGAGCAATTCCACCGTGATGGAGGATTCCCCAATGCCGAATTCCGCAGTTGCATCCATGAAGACTTCTGAAGGATCACTGACATCGATCAGTAAAGTCGCGGGACTGGTGGTCGGTCCGGTGCGGGAAATGGTAGCGATAGCCGGTGTTGTCGCGCTTTCTGAGGTCGTCTGCGGAGCGATTGAGATCCCGAGGTTCAAATTTTCATCGGCTTTATTCCTGAGTCCCGGGCTGGGTGCTTGATTGATGTAGGTGGCCGTTTCGCGAGCAGTTCCACCATCGGGAACGCGGGCCATTGACTCGGCAGCGGTATCATTTATTTGATCCTGGCCGGGCGTGAGTACATCGAGAAGGCCGGAGGCATCTGGGTCGTCGGTGCCGTAGACCAAGGCATCGATCAAGTTGTCTGAAGTGACGGGAGTGGAGCTAGGAAAATCGCTGGCGTCGCCGGCAAAAAGCGCAACTGCATCAGGGCCATTTTGAAGCGCACCCGTGGTGCCAGGGGCGAAAACCAGTGAAACGTTCGGCACTCCTGGATTGCCTGCCACGAACAAGCCGTCCTCATTTGTGGAGTATCCATCAAGGTCGAAAGCAAGATACGCAGAGTCGTTGTTTCCATTGAAGAACACGATTACCAAGCCATCGAGAGGTGTATTGCCTTGGCCTCCATCATACAGTTCGACGAACTCACCTGAATCACTTCCTGCCTGATCTGCATCCACTTCATTGATTACCAAGTCTTGTGCCAAAGAAGTAGACCAGGGTGCAACTGTGATCGCAAGGGAAACCAGAAGATGGGCAAGGGCCTTATGCGTTAGCGTTTTTTTGTATTGCATGACTAAGGGGGAGCTTTCTAATTCAGCCGTATTTCAAAAGCAATCTCCAATCCTTATCTGCTGGCAGAGAAGAAAACAACTGTCGAAAATGGTACATTCCGAATGGAGTGGGGGTGAAATCTATTTCCCGGCGGGTTAGGGGTAAAATTTGTGCTCAATTCGCACTTCGAAGCGTTTTTTTGCTTGGCGAAAGGCCGTTCGTCCGTCACAACCCTGAGAAGTGCGGCCCGACCGGTTTAAGAAGGGAGAAACCCCCGAAACTCCCATGTGAACGTAGCCGGTCGGGCCGCATATTTTTTCAGTGGTTGTTTAGCACTGAAGTCTCACTGTCGGACTCCGTTCAGAGCAGGAGCTGTGCCACTCGCTGCTGAGGAAATCGGTGAGTTTGCTTTGATCCTCCTCGGCTCCGAGGCTTCTTCGCTCGATAGAGAAAAAATGTGTTGAGCGGGAGCCGTTCGCAGTCTACTTCTCTCCTGGGTTGGCGAATCGCCTACTTCGAAAAGTTTTCGTTGCTCACGTGGCGGAATTGGTAGACGCGCATGATTCAGGTTCATGTACTTAACCGTGTGGAGGTTCGAGTCCTCTCGTGAGCATTTTTCCCTCTTTTTCGGGGGATTGGTTGGGAGGATCTGTGTTGGTTTGCTTGTTCGTGGCGACCGCGCAGACTCTGGAGTGCAGAGAGCTGTACTAGAAAATTGCAGGCCAAAGGGTTAGCGGAGAGAGTTTATCGCAGTGATTTGTGGAAATTATGGATAATGCGGTTGATTGAATGGCTGATGAATGCTAAAATCTAAGAAATCTTTAGTTTTTCATATGAAGAAGCCAATCTCTCAAATCGCATCCTCGCTGTTTTTGCTCTCGCTGGCCGCCCAGGGCGCCTCTGCTCAGGGGGTCTACGGAGTTGATTCAGGTGTGACTAGCTTGTCCCTTGACGCTGCTGCCGTCGCGGGTCTTGGATACACAGTTACCGGAAGCAGTGGCACTGTGAGTGCGCAGGGTGGTCATCAATTCGGCTTCGATATTCTAAGCGAGTTGTCAGATTTTATCTTCACGATTGAAGAGGATACATCCGCCACCGTGCAGGGAGGCATTTTGTCTCACTCGGGGTGGATCGAGTTGGACAATGATGGCGATCCGGGGACTGGGATCATCACGCTGGGCAACTTTGAGATTGGGGTGGATCCAGCGCGAGCCTCTGACACTGTGAGTGGAGCGTTCATTCGGGACACACTCGGAACGAACTCAATCGTTTTCGACATCAAGCCTCTGTCGCCTACAGAGATCAATCCGGTGTCCGACGGAGGGACATTTACGCTACAGTCATCTGACCTGCTGATCGCTCCAGAGTTGTATGTGCTTCTGGGTTCTCCTGACGGGATCGCAGCAGGCGACTTTCTCGGCAGTATCCGCATCGATGCGAAAACTTCGAGGATCGATCCGGTGCCCGAACCTTCGACGGGGTTGCTCGCAATCCTGGGTGGAGCGGTAATCTTCCTTCGGCGGCGCCGTTAAGGGGCCACGGGCTCAGGCTCGCCGTCCGGAAAGATCTCGCTGATCCTGGATTCTTTCTTGTCGTCCATCCAGCGAAGAAGTGCCGCCTTCATCGGGGCCAGTATGTGTGGATTTGCCCGGCTGATATCCGTCTCGCAGTGACGGTCGTTGCTTAAATCGTATAGCCGAAGGATCGGCGCATGCACTCCGGGCGTGCGCACCAGCTTGTAGCGTTGGGTGCGCAGTGCACGTTCCTTTGTCTCGAGCACTGCCTGCTGATACTTTTCTTTGAGGACGAAGTGGTAGTCAAACTCCGGGTCGACGAATGTGACGCGATCCATCGGGGGGAGATTCAGGGGTTCTTCACCGGGGATCTTACGATTGACGAAGAGGAAGGCCGTCTCGCCGTAGAAGGCAAGAGAGTGGTCTTTTTTGGGATTTTTGATGGATGCGACAAGGCTGGTTCCCTCCATGTCTGGATGTTTCGGCGCTCCAACCAAGTCGAGAAGTGTGGGGGCAAAATCAATGGTACGGACGATACCATCTACCTGGGTTCCAGAAGTCATGCCCGGAGCATGAAGGATAAATGGAATGTGATTGCCCTGATCTCCTCCATTGAATGAGAGGCCGTGACCGAACGATGTGTTCGGTTCGAGCTGATCGTCACCATGGTCGGACGTGACAAGGATGATCGTATTGTCGAGTTGTCCGGTGGCATCGAGCGACTCAAGAATCCTGCCAACGTTGTCGTCGAACTGGCGTATGCAGCCGTCGTAGAGTCCTTTGATCTGTGCAATCTCCTTGTCGCGCATCTGTTGCCACGTCTCATCCATGTTTCGACCTGCGATGAATCCATCCACGTCAAAATGCATCTTGTACTGGTTGGGGCCGTCGTAGCCTGGATCAGTGAACAGATCGCAATAGGGTTCTCCGGTGTGGTAGGGCAGATGGGTGCTGGAATAAAAAACGGTATAGAAAAAGGGCTTTTCGGCGGTCGCACGGTTTTCGAGCCGTTCGATGACGCGATCCGTCACTGTCTCGGGTGTGACGAACTGGGCGAACGCTTCAAGTTCGGGGAAGAGCGAGTAGCCGATCGGATTGTCAAAGTAGAGCGGCAGCACCCAGTGGTGCACAGAAACCGCCTGGCTGATGTAGATCTTGAAATTGTCGTAATCTGAAACCGAGATAGCATCGAATCCGAGGGGCACTACATGAAAGATCCCTGCGCACCAGTCGCCGAGAACTTCTGTCTCGTAGCCTGCTTCTTCCAGTTGGTTTGCGATGGTAGGAGCATTGCTGTTGAGTGTGTCGATCTGTGCTTTGTCAGGATACATGTGCTGCAGACCGTGCGTGTGCGGGTACTGGGATGTCATGATCGACGTCATTGACTCCAGCGTCGAGCCCACTGGCGTGAAGCACTTTTTAAAGTTTACGGACTTCGCGGTGAGAGCATCGATCGCCGGAGTTGTATTCCTGTCGTATCCGTTGCACGATAGGTGATCGGCCCTGAGGGAATCGGAGGCGAGAATGAGGATGTTCGGTTGCGTTCGTGCAGGTACCGAAACGGCAGTACGGCTGAATGCTCCGGTCGCTACGGCGAGCATTGCGAGAATGCCCGTAAATGCCGCCATTGATGTCCTCAGTCGCGGCTGCTGTCTCCACTTCCGTCCGACAAGTCCCAGAATCATGTGGGTGTAAAAAAGACCAATCGCTGCAACAAAAATGACAGGGGCGGCTGTGACCCAGCTATTGCGAATGAGGGCGGGGATGCTGTCCACAATTGGTCTGGCCCATGATGTAATCTCCGTATTGTAGAAATACGGACGGGTCAGCGCGAGGCTGGCCGCTGAGTGGAGGATGATCGCTCCCGCAACGAGTTGAGTGCGCCAGAGGACGCTTTTCCGTCGCCCAGGAATGACGCGCCACCGCATCCATCCCCATACAACGGGGAACGTGAGTACGGAGTATCCTATGATCGCAATCGCATAGGCCTTCAGAAGCTTTAGATTGGCGAGCACGATGAAGCCCATGTAGTGCTCTCTGGCCTCTGTGCCATGTGCATTTGTGAAATCACCACTGGACAGTGCAAGTGTCAGTCCGCTGGCCAAAAAGTGGACAAGCCAGAATGCGGCGACTCCGATGCAAGTCCATCGGAAGACGAATGGAGCGTGGGCGGGGGTAGTCGGGGGAGCAAGCATCTAGAGTGAAAGGCAGATCGGCCTTCACATACGGGCGTTTGATCAAAAACGCAAACCGGCCGCGGCTTTCGGACGCTTAAGGACGCAGAATCTCCTCAATACGATTTCGCTTGTCCACGATCGCTACGGTTGGTGACACCGGATCGCTGGTCAGCTCGAACCCCATGATAATGACCACATGACCTTCTTGAATCAGATGAGCTGCAGCTCCATTGATACAAATTTCGCCGGATCCAGCCTCGCCCTCGATCACGTAGGTCTCCAATCGGGCACCGTTGGTTAAGCTTACTACCAGCACTTTTTCAAAAGGCCACAGCCCTACCGCCTCTATCAGATCAGAGTCGATCGTGATGCTTCCAACGTAGTCGAGGTTTGCCTCGGTCACGACTGCTCGGTGGATTTTGGAACGTAATACTTGTCGCATCGGAATGGAATGGGAGGGGAACTCACATGCTTCAGGCAATAATGCAAACCGAATTCAAGATCACCAGAGATCAAATCTGAATCTTGGTAGTTATGGAGAATCGTACGTTCGAGATTCAGTCGCGCTACTCGGTGCCTTCGAGAGGAAAATGACCGCTCAGAGTATGAGCGCGGGGAGTTGGGGAGATTTGCTTTTTGAGTATGCAACTCGCTGAAAGTGAATGAAATGAAGAGGTTCTCAGCATCGCTAAAAAACTGCTTGCTGGATTGGGGAAGGTATGGAAGCTTCCCCACTTCTCGCCCGGCTTCTGATTCTCTGTGGCGCTTCTTTTCCAAGACTTTTATCTACCATGGCTTACGCAATTTTCAAAACTGGCGGTAAACAATATCGCGTTTCCGAAGGCGAACGTGTTGACGTTGAGCGCCTTGATCTCGAAGTCGGCCAAGAGGCTACGTTCGAAGAGGTTCTTGCTGTGTCGACAGACAGCGGTCTCCGTGTTGGTGATCCTGTTGTAAGCGGCGCATCGATCACCGCAGAAGTTGTTGACCAGGTGCGTGCCAAGAAGGTCATTGCTTTTAAATTCAAGCGTCGGAAGGGGTTCCACAAGACGAAGGGACACCGCCGCCAGATGACCCGATTGACGATCAAATCGATCTCAGCGTAGTCTCACTGAAATCAGTTTAAACAACCAGCTTACAGAATTCCATGGCTCATAAGAAAGGACAGGGTAGCGTCAAGAACGGACGTGACAGCAACAGCAAGCGCCGGGGCGTTAAGAAATTCGGCGGTGAGCAAGTCACTGCGGGAAACATCATTTTGCGTCAATGCGGAACCAAATGGCATCCTGGGCGCGGAGTCGGACTGGGGCGTGATTACACGATTTTTGCACTGGTTGACGGTCATGTGCGTTTCGCCAAGAACGGGCGTCAAGTGAACGTTGATCCGCTAGAGGCCACAGTCGCTGCATCGAACTGATTTTTACTGTGGAGCTGCACACGGTTCCGCAGTTTTGGTTTTCCTCTCTTGATCCGGAGTTCTTTCCGGCTTCTGGAGTCGTGAGCTGAGATGGCGTCTGCGCCTCCCAGCTTCAATGTGGTTCTCGTTGAGCCAGAGATTCCGCCCAATACTGGAAGTGTTGGGCGACTCTGTCTAGCTGCGGGAGCGAGGCTGCACTTGGTTGGGCCTCTGGGTTTTTCGCTGGACGACAAAACGGTGCGAAGGGCTGGTTTGGACTACTGGCAGCACGTTGACTGTCGGGAATGGGAGTCGCTTGATGTGCTTCTCCATGCGCTTCCGGTGGGTGGGCGTGCCTTTTTTCTTTCCACCAAGGCATCCCGTGCTCATTGGGACGTGAAATTTGAGCGTGGCGATTGGCTTTTTTTTGGCTGCGAGACTCGCGGCCTGCCAGAATCTTTGTTGGAGCAAAACAGACCATCGATGCTGCGAGTGCCTATGCGGCAGGGGAGTACGCGGAGCCTCAATCTGGCCACGTCGGTGGCCATTGTGTTGTACGAAGGGCTGAGGCAGATTGATGGTGGTTCGAGCGGTAGTCTAACTTGCTGATGGCGCGGAAGTGACCTCGAAAAATTGACCAAACAATAGCCTTGCATAAAAGATGAACGCTTTGCTAGGCTCCGAAGCTCAACTCGAAGTGGGATCGAGGTACCCCGAAGCCCGTGAGATGAAACACCTATCTTAACACAGAAATATCACCCATTATGGCCCCAAGACCTAACTACGGTATCAGCCGGATTGAGCAGGAAGAGAAAAAGAACTTCGGCTGGAACGTCCGGGTAACATACAACGGAGAAACCACCCACAAATATTTTCCCGACAAATCGTGTGGAGGCAAGAACAAGGCCTTGAAACTAGCTCGCGAGTTTCGCGATAGCGTGGTGAAAAAGTTGCCCAAGGTGAAGCAGGAAGCTGCATCGCGCGCTCTGAGGAAAGTGAAGAAGAGTGGTGTGACAGGGGTAACCCACGTCGTATCGACAGCGGGTGGCGGTAAGTCCTACGAGTACTGGCAGGCGGCGTGGGAGGATAAGGAAGGAGCACGCCGAACAGCAAAATATTCGATTGGTCGCTATGGCAACAAAGAAGCGTTGGAGCTGGCCATTCAAGCACGGAAGGATGCATTAAAGGGGAAGAGTCCGAAGCGACCTCCCCGGGTCGCTGCAGATGCAACGAAGCCTGGGAAGAAGTCAGCTGCGAAAAAGAAGACCGCTGCATTGGGGAAGACGAAAAAGGCGGCGACAAAGAAGGCTGCGGCGAAGGCTCAGTCCGCCCCGGCCAAGGCAAAAGCGAAGAGTAAGAAGGGTGGAAAGAAATAGTCACACGCGGTTTCATCCAGTCATCAATTGATTTTCAGGAGGGACGCCACTCGCGTCCCTCTTGCGTTTCGGGTGGTATGTGCGACAGCTTTCAGTTGTGGCAAATGCACTTTCAGGATCTCCCGCAAAAAAGTCCGGCAGAGGATTGCCCTCTGATGGGAGTCTTGTTGCGAAAGATGTGATTCAGTTTTTCAAGATCGGAAAAACGCGGATCAATGTTCTGAACGGTGTCAATGTCAATGTTCCGGCAGGAGAGCGCCTGTTTCTATGCGGAGCTTCGGGGGCGGGGAAAACGACGCTGCTGTATGTCCTCGCGGGCCTTGAGAGGCCTGCGCTCGGGCAGGTCTCGGTGGGCGGAATATCGATGTACGATGCGCGCTCAGCTGAGCAGGCTAGGATTCGGAACGTTTTCCTTGGTTACGTTTTTCAGCACTTTAATCTCTTGCCTGAGCTGACCGCTATCGAGAACGTGGCGCTTCCATCTCAGATAGCTGGAAAGCTGGATCGGGATAGGGCGGCGGAACTCTTGAGAAAAGTGGGGCTTGGACACCGACTGCAGCACCTTCCAGCAGAATTGAGTGGAGGCGAGCAGCAGCGAGTCGCAATCGCCAGGGCGCTGACCAACGAGCCACAAATTCTTTTCGCAGACGAGCCGACTGGAAATTTGGATCCCACTACGGGTGCCGAGGTGATGGAGCTGCTTTTGAACGTGGCAGCAGAGGCAGGAAAGACTCTCGTTGTCGTCACTCACGATCAGCGTCTCGCTCAGATGGGGGACCGTTGTCTTACGATCCATGATGGGTCGATCGTGGACTCAGATTGACCGCTGGGTGTAGTCGGCTACACTGCGTCACAAGGGGTTGCTGATCATGAAATGTGGGCGATGATAGGCCCGAAAATCCAATCTTTCTATCCCAATGAAAATCTACATCGACGGCGAGTTCTGCGACAAAGAGAATGCGAAAGTATCCGTGTTTGATCATGGATTGCTTTACGGCGACGGGATTTTTGAAGGGATTCGATTTTACAACGGCCGCGTCTTCCAGCTGGAGGAGCACATTGATCGACTTTACGATTCGGCTAAAGCTATTTTGCTGAAGATCGAACTCAGTCCGCAGGAGATGATCCAGGCTGTGGTCGATACGATTCGTGCGAACGGGCTGACAGATGGGTACGTTAGGCTCGTCGTCACTCGTGGGCCGGGAGGGTTGGGTCTCAATCCTTATCTTTGCGAGAAATCATCAGTGATTATTATCGCTTCAACGATCCAGCTGTATCCTGCTGAAAAGTATGAAAATGGTCTGACGATGGTGACGTGTGCAACGCGGCGGACGTGTCCGGCGGCGCTGAGTCCGCAGGTTAAGTCGTTGAATTATCTCAACAACGTCATGGCCAAAGTGGAGGCTATCCAGGGCGGTGGGGAAGAGGGAATCATGCTCAATGAGCAGGGCTACGTGGCGGAATGCACGGGAGACAATATCTTTATTGTGAAGGACGGTCGTATCGCGACACCGCCGGTGTCGGCTGGCGCCCTGAACGGGATCACCCGGCAAGTGGTCATTCAAATCTGTGCTGAGCTTGGCCTTCCACTGATCGAGCAACTGTTCGGGCGGTATGAAGTTTTCACGGCAGACGAGTGTTTCCTGACAGGCACTGCGGCGGAAGTCATCGCTGCTGTGAAACTCGACGGTCGTGAGATCGGTGACGGCAAGCCGGGGCCGATCACCAGGCAGTGCATCGCACGTTTTCGAGAACTGGCTACCACTACCGGGACACCGATTGCGTAGAGTTCTCAATTCCGGCAGGGGTACTGCCGTTAAAATTGGCCAGTCTGGGCATTCGACGTTTCACCGTTCTGGCGGTTTTTTTTTGAGGAAAACTAGGCGTTTCTTCTGTGTTGGGAGCACTTTCGTGCGTTTGTGGATGATTCCTGAACGTATTTCTTCTTGGGAATTCCAGAATTGTGGCTACGGTCCGCAATGAGTGGCACTCTATGAATTGCGATGTCTGCAAATCCAACGAAGCGACCGTGTTTCTGACCCAGATTGTTCAGGGCCAGATGCAGAAGGCGAACTTGTGCGAAGAATGCGCTGGCAACAAAGGTGTCACAGATCCCACAGGCTTCGCTTTGGCTGACCTGCTTGCGGGGATAGGAGCTGAGCAGAAGCAGGAAGCCGCTGCCGTTTCCAATGAGAAGACCTGCTCCAGCTGTGGATTTACTCAGGCGGATTTTAAGAAGACGGGGAGGCTGGGCTGTAGTCACTGTTTTCAAGTGTTTGGTGCCGGTCTGGAAAGTCTCCTGAAAGCCATGCACAAAGGCACAAGGCACGTGGGAAAAGTTCCTCCAGGTGTGGCGGACGAGAATGCCGCCACCGGGCACCTGGCCGAGCTACGTGCCAAGCTGGACAGCGCGATTCATGAAGAGCGCTACGAAGATGCTGCTGCTCTGCGCGACAAGATTCACAAACTTTCTGATAAAGGCGTAGAGTCCCCTGACATTGAGCCCGTTGATGAGGCGGGCCTGTCGCCGGACGGTAAGGAACCTGAAACAGATCCTTCTGAGGAGCAGTCATGAAGTTCGCATCATTGTTAAAGCAGCCAGCGGACTGGATGGAAGTAACCGGCCCGCATGGTGACATTGTGATCACCAGTCGGGTTCGACTTGCCCGGAACATTGATGGTGTGCCCTTTCCTGGATGGGCGAGGAAGGAGGACCGGGTAGCCATTCTTGAAGACCTGAAGGCCAAGGTCGAATCCCTCCATATCATGGGGGATCCTTTTTCCGAGGAGTTGAGCAAGCTGACTCCTATTCGAAAGCAAGTGCTCGTCGAGCGCCACCTGATCAGTCGGGAGCACGCTGCGAAAGGTGCTGGCAGTGCCGCGGTGATGAATGCCGGACAGACCCTCAGCATCATGATTAATGAAGAGGACCACCTGCGCATGCAGGCGATCCTCCCCGGGCTCAATTTAAAGAGTGCCTTCGACGCGCTGGACGCACTCGATACAGAGCTGGAGAAGAAGGTGAACTATGCGTTCGAAAGTCGATTTGGCTTCCTCACGGCGTGCCCGACGAATCTGGGCACAGGCATGCGGGCTTCCGCTATGCTGCACCTGCCAGGGCTCGTTCTCAGCGACCAGATCAATCAAGTCGTCCAGGCAGTCAACAAAATCGGTCTGGCGGTGCGCGGCCTTTATGGAGAGGGAACAGAGGCGCTCGCCAATCTGTTTCAGGTATCGAACCAGCACACGCTCGGAGAGAAAGAGGGCGAAATTATCGCCCGCTTGGAGAAGGTGATTTTACAGATCATTAATCACGAACGCAATGCCCGGCAGAAGCTTCGTGAAGAGAATCCAGCCAAGGTGATGGATCATATTGGTCGGGCCTATGCCACGCTGCGCTTTGCCCATATCATTGAGTCAAAGGAAGCGCTGAACCATCTCTCCATGCTCCGTCTCGGCATTGACATGGAATTGCTTCCCAAGAAATGGGCAATGTGCGTCGATTCTCTTCTGATGGAGATCCAGCCCGCGCACCTTCAAATCAGGGCTAAAGGCAAGCTTTCCGCAAACGAGCGTGACACGCTGCGTGCCGAAATCCTGCGTGACCAGTTGAAAAGCCTGCCAGAGCCTGATACCTTTACTACGGATGAGCAGGCTTCATCGGAAGGTGAAGATTTGCAACCTCCTGAATCCGAATTAGATGATGAATAATTTTACTCCAAGAGCTCAGCAAGTGCTCGCGCTGGCGAGAAAAGAAGCGGACCGCTTCAATCACAATTACGTGGGGACTGAGCATTTGCTTTTGGGCCTCATCAAGCTCGGTCAGGGCGTCGCTGTCAACGTGCTTCAGAAAATGGGGCTCGATCTGGGAACTGTTCGACAAGAAGTGGAAAACCACGTCGGTCAGGGGCCTGAAACCAAGATGGTTGGCAATATCCCTTACACCCCGCGAGTGAAAAAAGTTCTCGCTCTTGCCGGGCGCGAAGCCAAGGCCCTGAATCATTCCTATGTGGGTACTGAGCACATCCTGCTTGGCGTTCTCCGCGAGGGAGAAGGTGTCGCTGCTCGCGTTCTGAAAAGTCTGGACGTAGATATCGAAAGAACACGCAACGAGATCCTCAAAGAACTTGATCCGAATTTTACTCCCTCAGAAACCGACGAAGAAGAATTTGCGGAATCCGGAGGAGGTGGAGGCAAAAAAGAGGCCAAAACTCCGGCTCTCCGTGCATTCGGTCGGGATCTCACGGAGCTCGCACAAAAGGGTGATCTCGATCCAGTCATCGGTAGAGCCGAGGAAATTGAACGCGTTATCCAGATCCTTTGCCGTCGAACAAAGAACAACCCGGTACTTATCGGTGAGGCCGGGGTTGGCAAGACAGCTATTGTCGAAGGATTGGCCCAGGAGATCATTTCAGGAAACGTTCCCGAGCTGCTTCGCGAAAAGAAGGTGATTACGCTCGACTTGGCGCTGATGGTCGCTGGCACCAAATACCGTGGTCAATTTGAAGAGCGAATCAAAGCTGTCATGGATGAGATCCGTCGTGCCCAGAACGTGATTCTCTTTATTGATGAGCTTCACACCATCGTTGGAGCAGGCTCTGCGGAGGGAGCGATGGATGCGTCCAATATTATCAAGCCAGCGTTGAGCCGTGGCGAGCTGCAGTGTGTGGGGGCTACTACCCTGAACGAGTATCGCAAATACATCGAAAAGGATGCCGCACTTGAGCGCCGTTTCCAGACCGTCAAAGTCGAGGAGCCAAACGTTGAGGATGCGATCGAAATTTTGAAGGGCGTGCGTTCGAAATATGAGGTTCATCACAAGGCGAACATAACCGATGGTGCTGTAGAGCAGGCGGTGAAGCTATCCGAGCGCTACCTCACGGGTAGATTTCTGCCAGACAAGGCGATCGACCTGATGGATGAGGCTGGAGCACGCGCCCGTATTGGTGCGATGACCCGTCCGCTTGAGTTTAAAGAAACTGAAGCTGAGATCGAAGAAATCCGCATCGAAAAAGAGCAGGCGATCAAGGACCAGGATTTCGAGAAAGCTGCCAAGCTGCGCGACAGCGAAAAGCAGGCGAAGAAAAACCTCGAAGTCATGATCGACGCGTGGCGCAAAGAGAACGAAGAGCATCGCGTTGATGTGACGGAAGATGAGATCATGGCCGTCGTCTCGAAGTGGACTGGCGTTCCGCTCCAGCGTATGGAGCAGAAAGAGACCAAGAAGCTTCTTCGTATGGAGGAAGAGCTGCGCACCCGGGTGATCGGTCAAGAAGAAGCCGTCATCGCGATCAGTAAGGCATTGCGTCGTTCACGCGCAGATCTCAAGGATCCACGGCGGCCGATCGGCTCGTTTATTTTCCTTGGACCAACAGGTGTGGGTAAGACCTATCTTGCCCGAAATCTCGCGGACTTCATGTTTGGTGACGCGGATGCGCTGATCCAGATCGACATGTCTGAGTATATGGAGAAGTTCACATCCAGTCGCCTTATCGGCTCACCTCCCGGTTACGTCGGCTACGAGGAAGGTGGTCAATTGTCGGAGGCTGTCCGGCGACGTCCTTACTCTGTAGTGCTTTTCGACGAAGTCGAGAAGGCCCACCCGGATGTGATGCACCTCCTCTTGCAGATTCTCGAAGAGGGAACTGTGACCGACAACTTTGGCAGAAAGGTCGACTTTAGAAACACGATCATTATCCTTACTTCCAACGTCGGTGCTGAGCTGATTAAGAAGCAGAACACGCTTGGATTTGGAGCCCCTTCAGGCGGAGATGAGGATTATGCGGCAATGCGCGACAAGATTCTTGAACAGGCCAAGAAGGTCTTTAAGCCGGAGTTTCTGAATCGGCTCGACGATCAGATCGTATTCCACATGCTCGACAAGCCAGACCTGATGAAGATCGTGGATCTTGAGATCACCAAAGTGACCAAGCGTCTCGCAGTGAAGGAAATCAAGCTTGAGCTTGAGGATTCCGCGAAAGACTTCCTCATCGAAGAAGGTTATGATCCCAGTTATGGGGCACGCCCAATGCGCCGCGCCGTGGAAAAGAACCTGGAAGACCCGCTCGCGGAGCACCTGCTGCGCGGCGACATTAACCAAGGGGACACGGTTTCCGTAGCGCTCGAAAAAGGCGATAAGATATTGACCTTCACTCCCACCGGAGGCGGCGAATCAGGTCAGGCCGAAGAAGAAGAGGCTGCATCTAAAGCAGACTGACCAGCAGAACGAATGAATTTGAATGGGTGGGTGACGAAAGTCGCTCACCCTTTTTTTCGGGATTGCCTCCAGAGATCCACGATAACGTCAGTCGAGATATATGGGTTTTCTGTGGAGGTGGACGATGAATCCGAAATGGGCACTGCAAACTTAGCAGGAACGTATTTACGAAACGTCCGGCTGGGTGATCGTTCATCGTCCCGATCTCATCGGAAATTCCAGCGCACAATTTCTTCGTCGGTGCCTCTGCCGACTGGAACATTCGGGTGTTTTTCGAGTCTGGAATTCGTCCAGATCAGAATGTCTTCTCAACCCCGAGCTGCCCTTCCATAACGCCTTTGCCGGTATTCTGTCCCTCGCCGCTCGATGAATACTGGCCTCTGACGTAGACCGTGGTGTCATCGTTCACATCGAAATCAACGCCGCCGCCGAGTTCGAATTCAAACGAACCTTCATCTACGCGGTAGTAGCCGCCTGCCATCGTGTAGGGCTCCAGCTTGCCGTAGTCTCCGAACCAGCGCATTTCTGCTCCCTGGCGGTGGTAGTCTGAATCGATCAGTTCTCCATTGCTATCGATCGCGGCAACCACTGTCTCGCTGCCGCCCGCCGCCTGATTGTCGTCAAAGCGGGACGCGTTTGCCACGTAGGCGACCTCGAATGAGCGCTTGCGACTGTTCGCCATGTTCCAGCCGTAGGCGGCTTCAAAATTTACGTCGTAGCCACTACCGATATCCATTTTGTCTGTTTCAACAGACCTCCAGTTGCCACCAGCACTGACGCGAAGATTCGGCGTGATGTCATGCTGTAATTCGACGCTGACACGTTCCTGGCGACCGCCGTCGGAGGTAAGCTCTGAAGTGTCGTCAGCAGTCTCGTTTTTATGATAGCCAACCGACCAGGCTGTGGAACCGAGTGCGCGTTTGTTCTTGCCAATCGTGGCCGCGTAGGCAGCGTCACCTTCATTGGTTCCTGCTTTGATTTGGGCAAAGTAGCCTGAGCCCCAGTTCTTCTCGACGGTTGCAAGCGTCTCCTGGCTGTCGTTGCCATCGGTGTCGAACCGCTTGTAATCAGCGCCGATCGCCCAGCCTGCGCCGAATGGAACTCTGGCCTCGATCTCAGTGGTGACTGTATTGCCTTCGCCCTCGTTCTGAGTTGCGATACTCATATCCAACGTGGGCCGGGTCTCTCTACGGAATCCCTGATAACTGTCGCGAAGGGCAATCTGTTCCTTTGGCTCAATTGCAGACGTTTCGAACGCCTGGCGATAGGCTAGTTTCGCTTCCTCGAATCTTCCCATCTGGTAGTAACATTCGGCGAGCAGTCCGGCCTGTGGGAATTCTTTGCTTCCAGACCGCGAGTCGCGCAGTCGCTCAAGAATTTCAATTGCCTGCTCACATTGGCCGGACAGAGAGAGGATCGAAGCATGAAATCCGATGGCATCAGGATGGGAGCCATATTGATTCATCAGCAGGGCGTCGATTTGCCTGGCCTGCCGCCAGTTGATGCGGCCTTCAAGAGCGGCATATCCCTTTGTCAGGAGGTCGGCGATTTCCATTTCCTGAATTTCTTCACGCGCCTTCCTTCTCTGGTCTTCAGGGTAGGACTGGTTGTCGGCAATCTCCTGAAACGCCTCCCTGGCAGACGCGCTGTCACCCGATTCCGCCAGCGTGTAAGCCAGTTGATCCTGAAAAGGGAAAATTCCATTGCGGAACTGCTTCTTCAGCCGGTTGAGGAGAGCCAGAGCCCTCTCGTAGTCGCCCTGGTCCTTGAGTTGCTCTGCTTCCACTGAATCAAGCAGGTTAATCTGATCGCGGGCATTGCTCTTCTCCCGGCTGGTATATCCTGCGCCTTGCAGGATTGCGTTGAATGCTTTCCTCGCGTCACTGATTCTCCCCAAGTTCTGGTAAGCGAATCCGAGGTCTTCCTCGTATTCAAAATGAGGGCCGCCGGAGCGCTTCAGTTTTTCGAGAATGGCCACGGCCTTTTCATTCTCGCCCTCGTG
>JAGROY010000259.1 GCA_020439995.1 Verrucomicrobiia bacterium | reverse complement strand
TCGCGTTACTTGATTGACTGAAGTCTGACAATACGAAAATCGTGGACTATCGGGCATGGGACAAGACGTTTGGTACAACCCCAGGCACTATTCACAAGACGATTGGCGCTTGCTGGAGATTCGCTAATGATGCCCAAACCGTTGAGACCTTCTTCAAGGATCTGAAAGACGCGGGAGTGAAACCTGCCTGGGACGGTTTGTCATTTGTCCTTTGGTGCTTGAATCCCGACAGATTTTTCCCCGTGAAGATCAGCCACTACCGCAAACTGTCTGATGAGTTGGGAATCGAATTGAAAAAACGGGACGCGCCCTCTGCAGCCTCCTTCGGAGGAATGATGGCCTTCGGAGAAGCCTTCAAGCAGTTCCTCGCCGACTCGAATCCGAAAGATTGGACGGATGTGCAATCCTTCATCTGGGTGTGTTGCCGGAGAGGGCCTCAGTCCGGCTATGCCGCACCTTTCGATCAACTCTTTGCTCCAGATGAGGCTGCCGGCATCCTTGATGATTTCGCAGCCGTGATCAAAGCTCTTGAGAAGGCTCCCGGCTACAAAACCGAGAATCTCTCAGTCAGCATCCCCGGCACCGGGACAACGCGAGTACGCCTGGCGGTCAACTACGGAGCGTGGCGCGTATTCGCCTATGTCTCGAGAAATGGCCAGAAGGGCTTCGATCTGGCGGTGTCGAAGTCAGGCAGCTACGGAGGTCAGTTGGAGGAGCGGAAGATGTTCGATAAGGCGACCGACGCGGGAGAGTTCGGGCTCCACTTCGTCAACGAGAATGACTACCGGGAGATGCCAGACGAAACTTGGGAGGAATACCTGACCGGTCTTATCGACATCGTGGCAGCATTCGCTGGACAAAGGGCGACCCCCTACCAGTGCCATCACCGCCCAGAACTCTACCAGCTGATCATGTCAGCGGAGGAGCGGCCGCGCATCCTCAAGGAAGGCATCGACATGACTGACGTCGATGAACCCACGCCGATCCCGCAGATCAAACCCTACTCGCGTGAGGAAGCGCTCAGCGACCTCTTCATGGACGATGCGACTTTTGATCAGATGATCGCCCTCCTGAGACACAAGAAAAACCTGATCATCCAAGGTGCACCGGGCGTCGGTAAGACCTTCGTCGCGCGCCGACTAGCCTACGCGCTCATGGGCGAAAAAGACGATGATCGGGCGCGGATGATCCAGTTCCACCAGTCGTATTCCTACGAGGACTTCATCCAAGGCTACCGCCCTGACGGCAAGGGAGGATTCCGCCTGAAGAGCGGAATTTTCTACACGTTCTGCCTGCGTGCCCAGCGCGATCTTGGCAGGAATTATTTCCTGGTTATCGACGAGATCAACCGGGGCAACTTGAGCAAGATTTTCGGCGAACTGCTGATGCTCATCGAGGCTGACAAACGCGGCACCGAACACCAGCTGCAACTCACCTACGCCGAGACGCCGGATGACACGTTCCATATCCCCAAGAACGTCCACATCATTGGCACCATGAATACCGCTGACCGCTCGCTCTCGATGGTCGACTACGCCCTGCGCAGGCGCTTCGCTTTCGTCGATCTAAGCCCGGAATTCGGCAGCGCGAAGTTCCGGGAAAAGCTTACGACTGCCGGAGTTTCTGCCGACCTTGCCGAGCGCATCATCGAACGGATGAGGACGCTGAACCAAGCCATCACAGCGGATTTCCACGAACTCGGCGAAGGGTATCAAATCGGTCACAGCTTCTTCTGCCCCGGAAACGGTATGTCGCCCGATGAGCGCTGGTATCGGTTCGTTGTCGAGAACGAGATCAAGCCACTGCTGCGCGAATATTGGTTAGACGATCCCGCCAGAGTCCGTGCTGCCGTAGACGCTCTGCTCGCCGACTAGCCATGGTAAAGTCCATCCCAGTTCTAAACGTCTACTACCTGCTCAGTTACGCCTGGGACAAACTGCAGGAGGCCGAGACCATCGACATTTCTCCGGGTGATTGCCACAACGTCACCCAGCTCTGTGCCCGTATCCTCGCAAACGGCACCCAACATTTAGTCCGCCGCGGCTTCGATCGCGACTACATGCACCACCGTGAAGAAACCTCACGACCTCGAGGGCGCATGGACGTGACCGCAAGCATGTCTGGCCTAACGTGGCACCGGGGCGTCATGGTCTGCGAGTTCGACGAGCTGAGCCACGACGTCCTACACAACCGCATCCTCAAGACCACCATCGATCTCCTGCGCCGCGCCGACGGCCTCACCCAAGACGACCGCAAGCAACTCCAAGAGCAGTCTCGGATCCTCTGCGACATCACGCCGATCCACATCACATCCTCCCTGTTCCGCCGCGTCCAACTCCACCGGAACAACCGCTACTACCGATTCCTCCTAAATGTCTGCGAATTAGTCTACCAGTCGCTCCTCCCAACCGAAGAAATCGGCCAAACTCGCTTCCGTGATTTCACCCGAAACCACAAAGCCATGGCAGCTCTCTTTGAGAAGTTCGTGCGCAACTTCTACCGACAACATTTGAATGGATTTTCGGTCGGTGCCCTGTCGCTCGATTGGAATCCTGCGGGAGAACCAGAAAGTCTTGCCCTCGTCCCGGGGATGCAGACGGACGTCACTCTCCAATCCAAAGACCGCAGCATCATCCTCGACTGCAAATACTACGGTGAAGCCCTTGCCACCACGCAATACGGCAAACAGACCTTCAAATCTGCCAACCTCTACCAGCTCTACGCTTACCTCCGCAACGCCCGTCGGCAACCGGGCTGGGAGAATGCGGAAGGCATTCTGCTCTACCCCGTCACGACCACGCCGTTCGACCACAAAGTTGTGATTGATGGCTACAGCGTTCGGGTCACCTCAATCGACCTGGCTCAGCCTTGGCAAGAAATTCACAACTCTCTTTTGCGAGTGATCGAATCCAGCCCAAGCTGCGATCCCATGCGGTCGAAAGCCAATCCGCTCTCGGATGCCTGATTGATATGAAGCAGCTACGATCGTTAGCTCGCTTGGTATAGCTGACAATTTCCGCAGTTCCAAAGACGATATCGTCAAGCGATGAACCAGTCACGGAGCACAGGGACAACCAATGTCCACATTCGTTGTCCTTGCGATGATGGACGGCTTCTTGATAGTCTCAAACAGCGCTTCACTACCCTCTGCGAGGGCTGATTGCCGATTTGCAGATAAACCATCAAACCACCACAGCCCCATGCCCTGTTGTCACATTCCCCAGAATCCAAATCCAGCATATCCTCCGAGTATTAGCGCTGCCACGGGCACGTTTGCTACCTATGTAGGGAAGGGTAATCCTGTCCGGGTTCCGATTGTCGACGAGGTACTAACGAGCGCTTTACACTTCGAGATGTGTCTGTGGCATCCGAAAGCCGAAAACGACCACTACGGAAACCTGCCACAGATATACCAGATTAATGATGCTCACAAAAATGCGTGGCGAACGATGGCTAATCAGACAACTGCATCGAATGCTCAGTTTCCTCGCTTTACCGTTCACGAAAAAGGGGAGATTTACGCCAATCTGCAACTTCCTGTGCCCCCCAATGACTGTCGTCTATTGGAGTATGATCGTTGGATATTGCAGTGTATAGTTGAGACAAGAAGCTATGGCCTCGCGCATGCGCACCTGGAGGATTTCTGGCAGCAGGCTGGCGATAATACGAAACCACCTGAACTAGGGACCATCGGTCTCGCCCAGAAGCTAATCAATATTTTCATAAAATATGATTTTTCATGGCAGGTCGCTGGACAATGGATCGATGGCCAGCATGTTGGATACGACAAGTCTTTCTTTCCGCAGCTACCAAACTATCTTTGCGCCTTACACGCCCCAATTGACAGGGTGCTGCTCAAGGCAATCGCAAGGCTTCCGGTAGGCCGGTGGCTCATTAAAGAAGGATTGCTTCGTGCTACAGGAGAAATCCTACAAACGAGTACTGGAAGTTTTTCGCCTTGGTCAAGGCTTGATTGTCTCCGGACTTATTATGGATTTCAATTGCTACTGAGGCGTCTCGCTATGAACACGTGGCCAACCAGCTGTGCATGCAATGATACCAACCGGCTAATTGACAACTGTGCCGAGTGGTTGAATGGCTTTTATGGTAATGCGAATTGTGATGGAGGTAAGGATTGGGTAACAGTGGCGAGTGAAGTCCCTGAGGAGATTCTGGGAAATACACTGGGGAAACTCCACAATCGGCATGATCAGTCCACCACTTCTGAGCAGGCGCGAGCCAAACGTAATAACAATGGGAGAGTAGGAAAAGAGCCGAGACGGAGGCTGGGGGCGGCAGAACCGGGGGATTGTTTGCGGTGTGCCCTTGGCTACACGATCATCGAGGAGCACCAGCGGCGACTAGTCGAACTTGGTAATCAGCAGGCAATTCTTCCAGAACTCAATCCCAACATCGCAGTCAACCATGATGACGGAACCCACCGAATTCTCTGGCTGACCCGGAATTACTGGTCGTGGCAATACCACATCAACCAAGGGTCCGTCCGTGTCGATTGCTTCGCAAATGGATCAAAGGAAACAGCTCAGTTGCGCTACAACCAGCTTCGTGAGGCCATGGGCATCGAGGGGCACGATTTTGGGAACGGAATTCACGGCAACGAAACTCGATCTATCTTTAAGTGTACGGATGCGGGTGGCAATGCGGGACCTGAACAATTTCCCGGCATTGCTCGAAATGCCGTCACGGTCATGAGTGAGATCTTCACTAGACTAAATCCGTATATCTGACTTTTTATGGAAGCCCGCGAGGCACGAAAGCAACTCTTCTATACAGATATCGTGGCATACAATGCATTCCTCCAGAGATCAGCGAATGCGGATCTGTCCCTGCCACGTCCCTTATTTCCTTATTTCCAGTGTGACCCCGACATATCGTTGGGAAGAACACCTCGCGCTCGTACTTGCAACTATCCGCCTCGGAATAATCTGGGGCAACGATCACGACCGGAGTTCAACTGATTGGCATATGCCGATAAGCTAGTTGGGCAGATTGCCAATAGCGTAAGGTTTTCTGACACCCATTCTGGAAACTTTCCAGCGCGGAATGATGGGTGCTGGTGGGAGCGTTGGGGGCGTTTGATGCTTCCGAGGGGGGGCTGAAAACCGAGAGACGGTGTTCATGTTAGAACAAGCAATTGTCACCCTCATCGCTCCGCCTGAATGACAAAGAAGCGGACGGGAGCGTAGTTTGATGAAACCTGCACCTGCAAGCGTGCGGCATGCTGGCTCCCTGGAAGTTCCACCAGCGACCACGAAGACAAGTCTCCCGCAGGCACGTCCTTCCAGATGGCCAGGTCCACCGACTCGCGGACGCGGTATTCCAAATCACTGGTCCGATAGATCCCATCACTGCCAACGATCCCTCCTGGTGGCACGCGAAATGATAACTCGTGCCCGCCCTGCACTGCGGCGAATGAGACCGTGGCCAGAGGCGGATCTGATGCATCCCGCGGGTTCAGGGCAAAGGTCATCTCCTTGAAGTTCTCCAAGCCGTCCAGATCAGGATCCGCTGGCGAGCCAGATATCTGAGGGTTCTGTCGTTCTTCCATTGAAAAGTGCCAGGCACGCCAGGCATCCGCGTATCGCAGATAATCAAAGTTCGTTTCGAACGGCTCGCCCCTGCGACCGTCCGCCGCGATTGGGATCACCCTCAACACATGATTGGATTCCAACTCCAGGCCGTCCTTGCCATGCTGGATCGCCATCGAAATTTCCGCGCCCCGTACTTCGTTCGCGACCACCTTGCCACCCACCACTGCGCCTTCCCGCACGATCTCATACTCCACGGCGGCAAGCAGTGGACCCTCCACTATAAACGGCCGCCAAACCGCCGCACCCCAACGTCCGGCCGAATCGCGGGCGCGTGTGCCAAGCAGATGCACCCCTTCTGACAGGTCAGCCGTGGGCACTGTGGCAGCGCCTTTTCCCACAGACACGGCAATCGAAACGCCATTCCCCGCGCCTGGATCCGCATCGACAAACCATTCTGCTTCCGCGGCTTCCACGGATTCAGGGGCTTTATCCTTGAGAAACGTCCGCCACAGCACATGCCCCCATTCGCCGTTCTTTTCTCTAACACGGACACCTAACAGATGCACGCCCGGTGGCAGTGCATGAATCGTATTGGCTGGTATCTCCAGCGAAAGCGAGGCCGCCGCCGTTTCGGAAGTGGCGATCGGTGTGCCATTGCCATGTCCAGGATCGGAATTGATGAACCACTCACCTCCACCCAGCAATGCGGCACAGGCCGCGCCCGGAAACAGCAGAGCGAAAACCGCTGATATGAAAGTCCTCATGATATCAATCCCGTGCTTCCACTTCGACTTCGAACTTGAGCCCTGTTGAATCGGGCACCACTGCATCCGCACGCAATGCGGTCACACGTGGCAGTGCGGGAATGCCGCTGAGGACATATGGATTGGACCCGCCAAACATTCCCAAGTCCGTGCCGCCCGGTCCCGCGCCCATCGCGGGGCTTGCTTCCGCCAGCCTATAGCGGGCATCTGTGTCTGGCCCGCTCGCAAACACCTGCTCGGCCGTCAAGCCACTGGTATTTCCATTTCCCACAGGCAGCGACAACCTGCCCACCCCGAGGCAGTTTTCAAAGGCAACCGCTGCCGTGTGGGCTCCCGCTGCTCCCAGATTGCTCACGATGATTGAGTTGCGGATGACCGGCAGATTCGATGCGGTCATTTGCCCGCCACCCGTCAGGATCACGCATTGATCCACCGTGATTCCATTTCCTGTCAACTCGACCCCAGAGATCCTGGAGTTCGCAATGACCGCATTGTCCCCGGAAACCGTGAACCACACCCCATCAAAATAGGTCTGCACCACCATGCAGGCGCTGCCCTGAATGGTTAAATTCGCCGTGAACCGCACCCGTCTGAATACAATCTGGGAAACACCTGCTGCGACGGTTGTTGATCCCGTAATTTCCAAGCCCTCGAATCGCGAGCCCGACGCCGCGCTTGCGGTCATCACAGGAGCCCCCACCTTCGCCACTCCTGCAGCTGCTCCTGACACATTGTTTTCAGGGAAATACCCCGGACCTTTCAAAATCAACCGTTTGTCGAGAGTGACAATACCATAGGAAGTATTGGAGCCAGCAATGAGCAGCGTATCTCCATCAGCGGCTGCGGCAACTGCATCCTGGAGATTCTGAAAGTTGGCAGGGCGCGCGGGATTGTTATCCACCGTCCAAGTTGCGGCGTGAAGGGGAGCCTGGATCATCACCAGCGCGACGAAGAGGAGGGATTTCATCATGGGTAAGTTGTAAAGGGGGGGAGTTGCCAAATTCTCAAATCGGGAAACACCCAGATGACTGAGCGTGCCTGTCCCTTATCTTCACCGTTCCAATGCGTCAAAACGAAAATCCATTCCAGTGTGCGCCGGCGGGATCGGATGTTGAGTTTACTCAACCCGGAAGCAACATGGGCGCACCAGGACCCAGCGGCCAGCCCGTCAGGAACCACACTATCAACATCACCGACCAGCCAATCGAAAAGGCCAGCGAATAGGGCAGCATGATCGATATCAGCGTGCCCAGTGGTAGGAAGGGGCGGGAAATGGTGCTGTGCGGGGGGATTTTCCGGGATCTCCTGCGCTGGGTCAAGCAAGATTGCCAAGAATCACGGCATTTTTCGCAGTGGTTGGGAGAAATAGGACGTTTTCTCATTACAGTATTACAGTTTAATCACCGTCCCGGATCTGTCCCTGATCTCCATGTTCGCAACCTTGCAGGGATGCCGCTGCTGGCGCTTGAAGGAGAAGAGCTGGAGGGTGCCAAGCAAAACCGTGTCCTGCAGACCACTGTGTTGTTAGCTCCTGGAACGGTGACGCGGATTCCTGTAAACTGCGTTGAAGCTCGAAGGTGGAATTACTCGGGAGCAGAGCACTTTACCCACAGCGGATTTCATTCACCAAAACGTCAGCGGTTGCGCAAGACCCGATCGGTGAATCAATCGCTGAAGGTAGCGCAGAGTTTTTGCGGAAACCAGGCAGAGACCTGGAACGGCGTCAGCGAGATGGAGGGCGCATTTGCCAGTCCAAGTCCTACTGGCGCGTCAAAAAACGTTTATCTTGCCGCAGCGCGGTTTGTCGACGAAGCCCTTTCAGCCTTTCCGTGCCATGACGAACAAGTCGGACTGATTGTAATCAACAAACAGCGATCGATAGAAGGCTTCGACATCGTGCCGAACAAGGCGGTCTATGCCGATAACCACATCGGTCTGGTGCGCAGCTACGTGATGTCGATCGTCCTCGAGGAGAAACTGCAGCGGGCAGCACCTCTAGACCCAGCCGGGCAGGAACCGCATAGTGACGCGGATTTAGTCGACGCCTCCAGAGAATTCATGGCGAAACTGTTTTCAGACGGGAGCAAGAGCAGATTCCCAGGGGCCGGTCTTGGCACAGAGTTGCGGTATGAAGGACTGGAAACGGTTGGCTCGGCGCTCGTTTACGAGGATGACGTAGTTCATTGCAAATGCTTCAAGCACAATGGGCAATCTAGTGATTCCAATCCCCGGCAAGCGCAAGGATTTCGCAGAGCCGTCCGCCGTAGTCGTCGGTGGGTGCAATTGCTGGAAGTACCGTGGGCAGAATAGCCGTTCGATTTTTCGCCTTGTTTGTGACCAGTGGATCATCATGACTCATGCGTCACTGCGTCATCGCGGTTGAGTTCGCCCTCAACACCCTTAGGCGTTCTTTCGCGGTGCGCTGTTGCCGCACCCTCATCGGCGAAGTCATTGACCCTCTCTGGACTGTGAATTATTTGGATTGGGGTACACGTACGCTGATGAGCTCTAAAGGAGAGGATTCTTTTCCGTTCGAGCTATAGGCATGTTGACACGGTGTTTTACGGAATGACCGAGCAACCTAACGCAGACCTCACCGATGATCGCTTGCTGACCGAGGGCAAGTGTGTGACTACCTCACCTCCGCATTCGTTCCCGCCAACTCTCGGAAACTGAGTGCCAGTGCATTCGACATTGACACTTGTTCATGTGAACATTTTCAAGAGGAAAACCATTGGCGGTAAAGCCCGCTCGAGGAAGAGGTAAATATAGGAGGATCGGGAGAAACCCTACGGCCCGATTCACCGCGAGTATTACTCTCCATCTACCACTACGCGCATCCGAAACAACCCTACGGGAGCTTCCCGATAGGTCTTGCCAAGTCCCACCGCCACCGTCTCCAACCCGCCGACAGGTGGCGACGTTTGCAGAAGCACTGGCAAACTGAATTGCCAGTCCTGCTCGCCGGCGGCGCGTGTGGCGAGCGCCTCCCAGCTATATCCGTCCTCGGTGCCTTCGAGCACCACGATGACACCTTCTGGCAACACGGCTGGCACCTTCACAACAAACGCAGCCCGGTTCGATAGAAGTCCCGGGTTGACTGAGGATACCAGCTCCCTCGGGTCGGACGTAAACCAGGTGGTGAGTGGCACGTCGAACAGGTAATGGAATACGTTTGCGTAACTGTCCTGATTCGCATCAGCAAACAAATCAATCGTCGGGTCATCCCCCTTGGCTGTGAGCCAGTCCCGGAACCCAGCGACACCGGCAAATTTGAGCACCGTCACGGTGAATGACGCCGTTGCCACATTGCCCGCGGCATCGACCGCAGTGTATGTCACAGTAATCGTCGAGCCTTCGGTGAAGGGGCTCCCCGGCACATGACTGGATTCCAACACGGTGACCGCGACGTTGTCGCTCGCGGAGGGCGGTTCCCATGTTATGATCGCGGTGGATTTGCCAGGATCGGGCACAGCGACAATGTCGCCAGGCACGCCCGTGATCACCGGCTTTTCATCGTCTATAACGGTCACCAGAAAAGACGTTGTCGTTGAATTGCCAGCCTCGTCTGTCGCCGTGTAGTTGACTGTTGTTTCGCCAATCGGGAATTCAGTGCCGGTGGTATGGCTACCGCTGAACGCCGCAACGCTGACGTTGTCGTCGGCGGTCGGAGCCACCCAAGTCGCGACGGCGCTCGCCTTACCGACCTCGGTCGACAGCGTCAAGTTTGCAGGAACGCCCGAAATGACCGGAGCTTCCTCGTCCGCGACTGTCACAGTGAATGAGGCGCTCGACTCGTTGCCAGCACCGTCGGTGGCCGTGTAGGAAACAGTCGAGACACCCAGGGGAAAAACATCCTCGGGGCGATGGCTCGCGATGATTGTGATCAGCTCCTCCACGTTGTCAGTCACTACCGGCTCCCTCCAGCTCACAGTCGCAGTTGTCTTCCCAGTGTCCGTCGCCTGCTCTATGGGTGCGGGGACACCTGTGATCGTCGGCGACTCCCGATCCTCCACGGTCACTGTAAACGTTGAGAACGCTTCATTGCCCGCTGCATCCCGCGCCGCGTAGGTGACGGTCGTGACGCCCACGAAAAAGACCGATCCTGGCGCGTGGGAAGGTGACAGGGACACAACGCCCACGATGTCGCTGGCGGTGGGAGGCGTCCACTCGACCGCGGTGCTGGCCACTCTTGCGTCGGCAGCGACCACGATGTCCGCTGGCATACCGGTAATCACCGGTGCCTCGCCATCGGTCACCACAATCGTGAATGCAGCTACCGCCTCATTACCCGCCTCATCAGTTGCCGTGTAGGTGACTTGAGTGGCACCCACGGGGAAATCTGCGCCCGGCTGGTGGCTCGACACCAAGGATGAGACACTCACGTTGTCGGATGCAGTCGGTGCAATCCAGTTGGCAATTGCCGTCGCCTTGCCGGTGTCTGTCGCCAGAGCGAGATCCGCAGGCACGCCGCTGAATCTAGGCAACTCCTTGTCAACAACAGTTATTGAGAACGAAGAGATCGCCTCATTGCCGGCCTCGTCTTGGGCGCGGTAGGTGACAGTAGTAGAGCCGAGCGGGAACTTGCCTCCAGGAACGTAATCGAATTCAACGTTTGTCACAGCAACATTATCCGTAACTGTTGGAGCATTCCAGCTTACGATAGCCGTGTCCATGCCAGCGCTGGCTGCTTGCACGATCCCGTCCGGTAATCCTGAGATTGCCGGTGCCTCGTTGTCCCGCACTGAAACAACGAACGAAGCGGTAGTTTCGTTGCCAGCAGCGTCGCGGGCGCTATAGTTGACGGTCGTGGTGCCTATGGGAAAAGCCGCACCAGGCTGATGGGTTGATTCAATTTCTACAACGCCTACATTGTCGCTGACTTCGGGAAGTCGCCAATCCACTCCCGCAGTCGGTAATCCCATGTCTGTGCCCAGCTCAAGATCAAGAGGTACACCCGTTATAATCGGCGGCTCTTGGTCGGAGACCGTTACCTTAAAGGACGTTGTCGTTTCATTACCCCCAGCATCCCTTGCCGTATAAGTGACATCTGTGACCCCCAAAGGGAACGGGCTTCCGGGTTGATGGGTTGACTCAAAAAAAGCAACACCGACGTTGTCTGATGCGGTGATCGCTTCCCAGTTTACGGTTTTATAAGGCTCTCCAGGATCGGTTGGTCCGACTATGTCGAATTGCTCGCGACTCAAAACTGGTAACTCGCGATCACCTTCCTGGTGAAATAGGCAGACAGTGTCAATTACGCACACTGCGGCCCCTTGCGATTCTGGGTCCGTGAAATCGTAAACCAGTTTAGCACCTGGAAGTTTACCCTGACTCAACAACTGGATCCCCGCTGGCGACAGCGGGGAAGAAAACAGTTGGACACGCCCCTCTGCAGCAATTGGTCCGTCGAGGTCAAAAGTACCAGACCCAAAAGAATCCACTATAGCATTACATCGCCCACCGACGTAATTTTTCCAACCGCGATCGAGATAACAGTTGGTCGATTCCACTCCGATATATTCCGCAACAAAGTCGAGCGTTCTTCCGGTTACGACAAATCTCTTGGGCGACATCCTCCAAGAAACGCCTAACGAAGATTCCCCTCGGCTCAGTGAACCGGAAAAACCAATCGAATAAAAATCTCCATGAGTTGGAATGAGGAACCTATTTGTGTCCTGCTCCCGATTTGCGTCGTAATTAGGTGGGGCTGGCTTTCTTTTTGTAAAGACGAGACGACCAACTCGATCGGCGCGGTTCGGATTTGGAGCAACCTCCACTAATACTGCGGCATCTCCTGCCCCTTCTACTACCGGGCTTTGCTGCAACCATTCGTCAGCCTCGCTAATAGCCCACGGATACACATCGGGTGACAAGACCTTCAATGGGATGCCATTGTGCCCTTCACACTTCACTTGAAACTCCATTGGAAAAACGCCAAAAGGTATCTCAGATTCCGACCCTGGAGAGGTATACAGCGGAATATAATTAGGATCGATCACTTCGATATCCACATGTGAAACTTCATGCGATCCTACCAATGCACTTACCCGAATTTTCTTAGGAATTTGAACCGCTTCATCGACTGGAATACTCACCTCCATTGAGATTGATTTAACATCTCTTGGGATATTAGTATCTGGTATAGTCAGAGTCTCGGTCGCACCGGGTGAAGATGCAATAAATGACATCACCTCATCTTGTGTGCTATCGTTTAATCTTTCTATGAGCAGATTGATGCGGCTACCTTCACTTGGAAAAGATTGATCAAAGAGGATAGAGTATCTGTGTGAATTATTAAAATCATCAAGATTAAAAACTTTCCCCGGTGAAAAGAGAATAGGTGATTGAACCCACCGTGATGTCGAAGAGGACGAACGTCGATATATACAATTGAAATTTGTTGCCGCCGCATGCGTTGTGAATGAAGTCAAATCCGTAGGATTCCTCACAAACGATCCATCCAAACGATTCGCATTTTCCCAGATGAATGTAAGAATACTATCTCCTTGGTTATTCCTGATGGAAACCGAACCACTATCATATCGGCCCAAAGTGCGCCCAATATAGGGTAGTGATGGGTATTGGACATTTACTGAGGGAGATTCAAATAGCCCCATCCCGCCGAAATAGATTAGCATACTTTCGGATGGGGCCAACGCGGTGCCCTCCAGAATGGTGTGAATCATAGCATCTGAAGCCCAGACAGTATAGTTAGATAGATCGACCATGTCGCTGGAAATATTGACTATCTCAACGAATTGACTAGGCACGATGCTTGGATGCCCATTGATGGGGCCGCCCACCGTTGGATCTACAGCAACCAATACTTCGTCAAACGCGATTGGCCCGGAACGAACCTCCTGCTGTGCAACGATATTTGATAGAAGAAGAAACAGGTTCAAAAACAATGTGATGGTCGCCTTCATAAAACTAATCTTAATTTGAGATGAGCTGTGATGGGAGTTGAATAGATCCCAACGGGAGGAGGCGCTTGTTCTCAGCGGTGGATGGACGCTTCGTATTCGCCATCGGTTTGCCCACGTAGCCGTAGCGCCCCAGTGAATGCACTTCACTGCGAGACAGCGCATGCGATCAGCGTCAAGCGTCCCCGGCGCTGATAGACTTCCACTTCCACCCGCGAAATGAGCTTGCCGACAAACGGCACGGAAAGATTCTCCAACCGACGGGCAAGCCGCGGAACCTCCACTCGTTTCATTGTCTACCATTTTCATATATCGTTCTACCTTTCAGCCCAACCTTACGTGCCTTGGCCCCAGCTGACGACTCTTTCCGCAGACGACCTCAAAATGAGTGGATTGGAGCATTTCTGCGCAACCAGGTACAGGCAGTCGTTGCACTGGGGGCAACTTCGGTGACCGAGTTCCAGTTTACGGCAGCCTTAAGCACCAGTTGATGTGTCCAGTCGAAATGAGAATTCCAACGTTCGTGATCAGATTACAACTTCCGAACGCCCATTTTAACGAGCCCGTGCCACCTCACCAGGCATACACCTGAAAACATGGCCGAGGAAATGTCATGGCCCTACTCGAAATACGCAACACTCAAGGCGTGCGTGCAGATTGCGAAGCAAGGCCGATGCCGTTTCGTGCGCCCGTAGCGTCGCGTGTGAGCCGTTTTGAATTTGCGCCCTCGTGATAACTTCAGTCGGATCTGGCGTCTTGCTGAGCCACGAGCACGCCTTACGGAGTCGTGGAGTCGCCGCTCGCTTACTGGTAGATTCTCGACAGCAGCATTCGGAGCCAGCTTGTCGAAACCTACCGATGCTGGCGCAATCTGTGAGCCGGTGACCACGTTGTCGGCCAGCTTTTCCGTCGTGACAGAACCGCCTGCAAGCTTCCCGGCTACGACCGAATCACATCAGCGAGCTTCCCAGCAGTCACTGCACCATCAGCAAGCTTCTCCGCAGTCACCGCTCCATCGGCCATCGTCTGCGCTTGGGCGGCCATCATCGCATATCCACCCCTTCCACTGGGGTGCCGGAAGGGTTTCGAAACGGTTCCAAAACGCAGAGGTTTGGAACGGTTTTGGAACGGTTCTGGTGGGGACAGGATGGATACCCAATCCTATCCACGAAGTGGATAGGGCATTGTGTCCCCTAACAAATCAAAATCCTAACTCCCCCCGGAATCCGAATGCAATTGGCCCGAACGCTAGGGAATCCGCGCCCACCGCGCCTAGCTGTCCGGCATTGCACCGTCGTCAAATCGCACCCAGTGCCATTCACTCCGCACCCTTTGTCTTGTCAGTCGACTCAGCTGTCCTGCATTTGGTGACCGTAGCAATCCGAAACCGTAGCCAAGAAACGAAAGATCCTGTGCGATGTTTGCCGCCAGATGGCGAACTACCCGCCGATGATCACAGCACAGTCGATCACTGGGGGCCTACCTGACAAAACACCTCCGCGCCAACGACTACTACGCTGAAGGTGAAAAGGTTGACGGCGGATGGATTGGCCAGGAGCGAAAATGCTGGGGATGGATGGAACGGTTGAAGCCGAACACTTCGAGGCGCTGCGCAACAACCTCCATCCGTCCACCGGCGAGCGTCTCACCGCCCGCATGCGCGAATCCTCCAAGACGACCAATCCCCGCACTGGCAAGCTTGAAGAACGCCGCGCTATCGGCCTGCCTGACGTATTGATTCTTTGCGAGTTACTTTTCACGGCACATGCTGAAGTAAGGCGGATCGAATGATTCCAAGTCAATGCCCCAAATCAAATTTCCTTTCAAAATACGCCGTTGAGGAGCAATGTCCTCTCGCAACTCCTGCTAAACGAAACATGAAAATTGCAATAGTAATGGCTCTGTGCGCGATCCTGATCGGATGTGAATTCACCGTGCCACTCGTTGAGGAACCGACGACCAAGATCACCCCCGCGCTGCTCGGTCTGTGGCAGCATTCCAAGGAGGATGGCAAAGTGGAGAAGTTGCTGATCCTGCCACTGGGCGAGAGCGAATATCTCGTCTCCTGGCCCGCAGGTGTCGAGGATGCACTATTTGCACGGGCATGCCTTACTGAAACGGGTGACATTCCTCTCGCTCAACTGAAGTGGTTCGGTACCGCGGAGGGCACCCTGTCCGACGATGAGCGCGTGTATCAGATCGCCACCTATGCGGTGGACGATCAGCAATTGACCATCCGCATGCTGAACGCTGATCTCGTAGGCCGTGATGCTTCTTCATCCGAAGCTCTCAAGGCCGCCATCATCCGGAATACGGCCGCCGCTGATCTCTTCCGCGAGTCCATGGTGTTCCGCAAAGTGCAACATTAGGGTCGAACTGACTGGCCTGCATGACGCATCTTTCCGTTGCGAGCTGCTATCCAAGGTACCAGCATAAATAAGGAGCATTGAATGATCCCCCAACCAACTGGTGGTAGCGTCAAACCCAAACTCAAGTTCGCAACCAAGTATCAGGAGTGTCCAAGAACTGTCCAAGCAGGTTCTCAAAGAGTGCCTCCATCGCCCCACATCGCCCTCGTAACTACTTGGTAATAAATAAGATGGGCAGGAGAGGA